>JBBKVW010000083.1:0-5381 GCA_037968655.1 Burkholderiaceae bacterium | reverse complement strand
AGGCAGGGGTGGGCGTCAGCGTCGCGTCACGGCCGACATGGGGCACTGCGCCGCGCCCTGGTCGACATGCACACGCTCACTGAATCACCTCATCGGCGCGCGCCAGCAGCGAAGCTGCAATCGTCAAGCCCAGCGCCTTGGCCGTTTTCAGGTTGATCACGAGTTCGAACGCGGTTGGCTGCTGGATCGGAAGCTCGGCAGGATTTGCACCCTTGAGAATCTTGTCGATGACAACTGCCGAGCGCCTGAATGTGTCACCGAAACTCGATCCATAGGAAAAAAGACCACCTGCCGCGACAAAAAGTTTTTCATTGAAACTGCTTGGCAGTCGTTGCTTCAACGCAAACTCGGCAATCAGTGGCGCGATCTTGGCGTTGACTGGATTGACGAAGGCCGACAAGGCATCGACGCGGCTGGCCGTGACGGCCGCAAAGGCAGCCAGATGGTCGTCAGGCGAGCGCACCTCGACTGGCAGGACCTCTACGCCAAGCGCGGCAGCGGCCGCCAATTGGTCCCGCATGGCAAGCTGCTCGATCGGGCTATTCCCACTCCACAGCAAGGCCAGGCGAGAGACCTTCGGTGCCATTTCCTTGAGGAGCTGGAAGGTCTTGCCTGAGAGTTCCGGCAGGACGTTGCTGAAACCGGTCACGTTGCCACCCGGGCGGACCAGGCTTTGCACCAGGCCGATCTTGTCGGGATAGGCGGAGTTCAGCATCACGATGGGAATCGTGCTGGTCGCCTGTTTGGCGGCCAGCGTTGCCAGTGTGCTCGATGTGATGATGATGTCCACCTGCGATTGCACCAGTTCGATCGCAAGCGCCGGATAGCGGTCGGCCTTGCCGTCCGCCCAACGCCATTCCGTGGACATATTGCGCGCCTCGACATAGCCCAACTCCAACAGGCCGCGGCGAAAGGCGTCCCAAGCCGGACTTTCGGTGTTGGCCAGTACGCCAATGCGCGGGCGCTTGGAAGCTTGCTGCGCGAAGGTGATGAGGGGCGCAGCGAAAAGACCACCCGCTGCGCTGCCAATGAATGCCCGCCGGTTCGTCATGGATCACCCCTTTGACCACAGGAAGTCGGGCCATATTACTCCGCAAGCCCGCCCGCCATACCCAGCGTCTCGAGGCTCGAGAGTATGCGTGCACAGCCTTGTGCGTATGCGACTTCGCCGTGGCCCAGCAGCATTTCGGCATATGCTCGATCGCACCGCGGTTCGCGCGCCCGGTGCTGGCGCAGCACATCGCGCCCCTCGCCCGTCCTGCAATCGCCGGCCAGTGCTGCTGCGAGCAACAGCGGCGGCAAAGGCAGGCAGTCGTTGGCGGCAATCGCCCGTTGTGCCTCGAGCGCTGCCGGCTTGTACCGACCCGCCATCAGATGGGCGCAGGCTTCGAACTCGCTCCACCAGCCGGCGCGGAAATCATCGACGCTCAGCCGCCGCGCCTCAGCAAACGCAGTCAGGCACTCGTCGAAACGTCCCAGCCGGAGCAATGCTGCGCCGCGCGTGAAATGGGCGGTCGAATTGGCCGGGTCCCGCTCGCACAGACGATCGCCAATCGACAGCCGAAGCGCCCAGCGCTGCTCAATGTGGGCTGCCGAGCCGCGGGACATCATGGTCAGGATCTCATCGGGATACAGCGTCGCAAGACGCGAAGCGGCATCGAGCGCACTACGCTGCGCCTGCGCGCGATCGGGGCTCCAACCCAGGAGCGCCCGCCAAAAATTGCTGGTGCAGACCCCGCCCAGGCCCCTGAGGTGCGACGGATCCTTTTCGACCGATTGCTCAAAGTAGTGCTGCGCCCGTTCGAGGTTGCCCGGGCTGATCCCGTCGTAGATGCTGGCCCAGCCTTGCATGGCGAGATCGCCCGCACTGCGTCCGTCCGCGGGCTGGGTGGCGGCAATCTCAGCCGCTGCGCGGTGCATCTGGACGTGTATTGCGCGAGCCGCCTTCGTCGCGACCTGGCCGATCTGGTCGGCCAGGCCCGTGTACGCCAGCGTGAACGGGTGTGACCAGCGCCGCGTGCCCGTGGCGCCGTCGATCATGGACAGCGCCAGACACCAACCGCCGGCGACCGCGCGCATGTCGCCGCAAACCACCTGTTGCACATGCAGCCGTTGGGCCACCACACGCGGGTCGGTCAACACCGCGCCCATGGCGGCGACCGTTTCGCGCGCGACCACTTTGCTGTCAGGCAGGCCGGCGCCGACGCGCGACGTCAGCTCTGCGGTCAATGCGGCCGCCCAGCGCGCGCTGTCGGCATCGGCTGCATCGTGTGCGATGGGCAGCACGGCGATCGACAAGGCCGGTGCGGCCACACTTGCCGGTGCCTCGGTCGGCTGCAACCGGTAGCCGCGGCGTGCGACCGTGCACAAAACCTGGCGCTCGTGATCGCCCAGGGCACGCCGGATCTCGACGATGGTCTGCGTCAAGGAGTCGTCGCCGACAATGACACCGGGCCATACCCGATCCATCAGGGTGCGCTTGTCGACGATGTGTCCGGCATGCTCAGCCAATAACAGCAGAACCTCAAGTGCCTTGTGGCGCAGTACGACTGGACGATCGTCTGCATTGCGCAGTTCGCGCTGGTGGATGTCGAGCACGCACGCTGCCAGGTGCAGTCGAGCGGCCCCGTCAAATGCCTGTTCGCGCATCACCGTCGCGACCGGTGGGCGCATCGCAATTTAATCGTACCGATTTCGCCTCTCCTTCACGACAGGACCGCCCCGGCAAATTGATCATAGCGACTCCAACGTCACTTGAAAGCTCGATCATGCGCCACTTGCTCGGATGTATTCTTCTGGCCTTGGGCGCAGGCGTTGCCTGCGCCCAAGGCGCATTGTCTGCATCAGCGATCAACCCCGATCTCGATCCGGATCTGCTGCAGGCGTGGCCCGCCTGGTTCGTGGGCGACCACGTCAAGGCAAGGCGTCACTTTCAAATCGCAGCGACGCGTGGCATTGCGATGGCGCAGTACAACCTTGCAATGATGATGCTGTATCGGGAAGGGGGCCCATGCCGCACGAAGCAGGCCGAGGCGCTCTTGCGCAAGGCGTCCGACCACGGCGTCGGCCTGGCCCTCGAGGCGCTCGGGCAACTGCGGGCCGGCAAGGCAACACATTCAGGTTTCAATGCTCCGTTTCCCTGCCTGGCTCCCGGCGAGGCACAGCAATCACCAGGCAAACCGCGAACGTCGCACATCCGCGCGGCCCACTGAGCAGGTAAGTCGCATTCGGCGATAGCTCTCGCATCGTGTGCCGCAACGGTTCAACGTGGGCCTGGCAACGTCAGACCGTCCCGCAAAGCGCCTGCTGCGGCCAGTCAGAGGGCCGATGCTGATGGCACTTGTGGCATGGGTGCGATAGGTGTAAAAGCGCCAGTGCAGGATCTGTCTGGTTATAGATCGTCAAGCAATCTGTTGGCAGTCGGTGTGCAACGCGGCAATTGGCACTGATGTATGGGCTTTCAGCCAGACGGCGACTGTCCCGGGCGGTCGCGAAACACCGTGGACCGACCCGGCATGAACACCGTCAACGGATCAGGGAGTGGACTTGTCACCAGGATTGTGAACAAACGGGAAAACCGAGAGATTTCCTGGTGGCCGGCAACGGACAGCATTCGTTCTCAAGGAAGGCACCCAATGACAGCAAGACCAGACCCGACATTTCACGCATCGGCGAAATTGGCGATGCAGGCTCCGGCGGAAGCGCTCGCTTATACGCTGATGCTCAGTCCGGACGGCAGCCAGCCCGATGGACTGGCGGTGGTCGACGTTGATCCGAAGTCGCCGAACTTCGGCAAGATCGTCCATCAGGTCATCATGCCCAACAAGGGTGACGAGTTTCATCACTTCGGCTGGAACGCGTGTTCATCGGCGCTGTCGCCCCTGACCGGGCACGCGTTTCTCGAGCGGCGCTATCTGATCATTCCGGGTATCCGCTCGTCGCGCATCTACGTGATCGACGTCAAGGGTGGCCCGCAGGCCGCCAAGATGCACAAGATCATCGAACCGGAGGAGGTGTTTGCGAAAACCGGCTATTCGCGGCCCCACACGATCCACTGCGGCCCCGAGGGAATTTATGTGTCGACCCTGGGCGGCGGGGGCAAGGATGGCACGGATGGCCCGCCGGGCATCTTCATCATGGATTGCGAGACCTTCGACGTGATCGGCCGCTGGGAAATGGACCGCGGCAAGCAGGACAAGCACTATGACTTCTGGTGGAACCTGCCGCGCGATTACATGGTGTCGAGCGAATGGGGCCTGCCGCCGCAGTTCGAGAATGGCATCGTGGCCGAGGATCTGCTGGCCAACAAATACGGGCACCAGATCCATTTCTGGGATCTACGTGCCCGCAGGAACGTGCAGACCATCGATCTTGGCGCCAATCACCAGATGGCGCTGGAAGTGCGCCCGGCGCATGATCCGATCAAGGAGTACGGATTTCTTGGGGTCGTTGTGGATACCACCAACCTGGAAGGCTCGATCTGGACCTGGTGGCGCGAGGGCGGCAAGTTTCACATCGAAAAGACCGCGACGATCCCGCCCGAACCCGCTGCTGCGGACGATCTGCCAGCGCTGCTCAAGGGCTTTGGTGCAGTTCCGCCACTGGTCTCGGACATCGACCTCTCGCTCGACGACAAGTATCTTTACGTCGCCTGCTGGGGCACCGGTGAGATGCGTCAGTATGACGTGAGCAACCCGCGCAAGCCGGAGCTGACTGGATCGGTCCATATCGGCGGCATCACCCGCAAGACGGCGCATCCGAACGGCAAACGCTTTGGCGGCGGGCCGCAGATGGTTGAGATCAGTCGCGACGGCCAGCGGGTCTACTGGACCAACTCGCTCTATTCGAAATGGGACGACCAGTTCTATCCAGACGGCGTGCCGGGTGCGATGGTCAAGGCGGATGTCGGCACCAACGGCGGCCTGACGCTGGACAAGCAATTCTGGGTGGAATTCCCCGAAGGCTACCGGTCGCATCAGATCCGGCTGGAGGGCGGAGACTGCTCAACTGACAGTTTTTGCTACCCATCCGTCTGACGCTTGGGCGATACGCTATCAGTAACGGCAAGCCTGTGGCTGCTCGTTCTGGGCAGCGGGATATATCACGGGGTCAATCCCGGCATGGGTTGGCCGTTGGCGGTATCCGCCGCGCTGATGGACCCGCGCAGCGGCAGATTGGCGCAGGCCATTTTGGCGCTTTCTGCCGGCCATTTCCTTGCAATGGCGGTGATGCTGCTGCCGTTTGCGGCGATGACGACACTGCTTGCCTGGCGTCGGGAACTGCAGATCGGTGCGGCGCTAGTGGTCATCGGGCTTGGCGTGTGGCTGTTGGTGAACCGCCGCCATCCGCGCTTTCTGGCGCGCGTGCGTCCGTCACGGCTG
>JBBKVW010000082.1:0-11469 GCA_037968655.1 Burkholderiaceae bacterium | reverse complement strand
CAGCCACTGTGCAACAGTTCGGCCATCGCCACCTGGGTCGACACCCGCACCATCTCGGGCGTGAGGCCGGCCCAGATCGGGTACAGGCCTTGCAGCCAGCTGAACAGTTCGGCGTTCTGCGCCACCGGCACAGCACGTGTCAGCGACTGGAACATGTGGTGGTGGGTATTGATCAGGCCCGGCATCACCAGATGGCCGCGCGCGTCGATCACCTCGTCGGCCACCTGCGGCAAACTGCCGGCCGGGCCTATGGCCTCGATCAAGTGGCCGCGAATCAGCACCGATGCGTCGCGCAGTTCGCGCGCATGCGCGGGGTCGGCGGCGTCGAATGTGGCGACACATTGCGCATTGCGAATCAGCAGGGTTTTCATCGTGACAGTTCTGGCGCAACAGGGGAGCGAGCATCGCACTGCATGGCCGGATTCGTGCCAAGTCCTCCCAGTATGTGCCCGCGCCGATGCTACGCTGAAACCGCCCGCCCGCTCCGACAGGCAGTAGCGGCGCTGCATACGATTGCAGTGCACGGAGTGTTGCTCGCGCGCAACATGGTTTCCCCGTGGATCGGGATTCACGTTGCGCAGCTTGCACCAGGCCTTGTGGGTTGATCGTGCCGGTTCAGTCTGTGCGCCAAGTTTGATGTTGCTCAAGGCCGGCTTGCCCCGGCTGCGGCACATTGGGCCCCATGTTGCCGCAAGAGTTGATCCCTGTTTCAGTTGATGGTGCCTCGACCGACGCTGGCACGATCCTGCTGCGGCGCGGGCAATTTGCCAACGCCGTCGTGTTTGTCGAGTCCGGTCGGGTTGCTCTGGGCTTGATGGACGGGCCCGTCATGACCCACCAGCTGGGCATGGTGCAAGGCCCCAGCTGGCTGGAGGCCAGCGCGGCCATCCTGCAACGATCCAGCCTGGTCGATGCAGTGGCCCAGACGCCGGTGACACTGCGCCGGCTGGATCTGGCTGCTTTTCGCCGGTCGTTGTCGGCGCTGCCCGCGTCGGCACAAACCCTGCTCCACGACGTGGCGCTGGCCCACTGGCAGCAAAGTGAGTTTGCAGTCAGCCGGCTGGCCAAGGATGCCGAGGCGCGCTGTGCCGAATGGTTGCTGCGCCATGCCCACACCAGCGCCCAGGGTTCGGTGGCGGTGATGCTGCAGCAACGCAAGCGACTGATTGCAGCCCAACTGGGCATCGCGCCAGAGACCCTGTCGCGGGTGCTGCGCCACCTGCGCGAACGCAGCCTGATCAGCGGCTCGGGCCGCCTGGTGCAACTGGACAACCCGGGCGCATTGCGCTCGCTCGCTGGCGTCTGAAAATGCGCCGTGCTGCTGTGCCAGTGCCGCGGGACGGCTGGAGCGGCTAGTTGACAGCAGCTTGTCGTCTGGGCGGCAATGCCCGCAATACGTTCTCTGCCGTGGCCGGCGCGGTCATCTGCACCGGGGTGCGGCCATCCGGGTCGACCGCCGCTGCAGCTGCACGCAATGCCTCGTAGACGCTGATGGCCAGCATCAATGGCGGTTCGCCGACCGCCTTGCTGCCGAATACGTTGTCTTCCCGGTTCGGCTCATGCCAGAGCGCGACCCTGAAGTGCTCCGGCACGTCGCCCGTGGCGGGTATCTTGTAGGTGCTCGGTGCATGGGTCGTCAGCAGGCCCTTGTTGTTCCAGACCAGTTGTTCGGTCGTGAGCCAGCCCATGCCCTGGACAAAGCCGCCCTCGATCTGTCCGATGTCGATAGCCGGATTGATCGAGCGGCCCACGTCATGCAGTATGTCGACCTTGAGCACCCGGTTCTCGCCGGTCAGGGTGTCGATGGCAACCTCGGTACAGGCCGCACCATAGGCGAAATAGTAGAACGGGCGCCCGGTCAGCGTGGTCTTGTCGTAGTGGATCTTGGGCGTGCGGTAAAAGCCGTCGCTCCACAGCTGGATGCGGTTGGCATAGGCGAGGCGCACCACCTCCTCAAAGCTGCGCGTCGCCTTGGGCGACACCACCTGCCCGCCGGAAAACTGGATCGCGCCGGCACCACAGCCATCGAGCCCGCAGACGAACTGGGCCAGGTTGTTGCGTATGTTGCGCGCTGCGAACTGGGCCGCCCGGCCGTTGAGGTCGGTGCCGGCCGATGCTGCGGTTGCCGACGCATTGGGAATCTTGCTGGTGTCGCTGGCGGTGGAAAGCACCCGGTCAAAGCCGACTCCGAGCTCGTCGGCCACGATCTGGGCGACCTTGGTGTTCAGGCCCTGGCCCATCTCGGTGCCGCCGTGGTTGACCTGCACACTGCCGTCGGTATAGACATGTACCAAGGCGCCGGCCTGGTTGAACAGGGTCGCGGTAAACGATATGCCGAATTTCACGGGCGTCAGCGCGATGCCACGCTTGATCACCGCGCTGGAACGATTCCAGATCGTGATTTCCTCGCGCCGCTGCCTGTACTGGGCGGACTGCGCCAATTGCGCCATCAGTGGTTCCAGTATGTTGTCTTCGACCGGCATCTGGTAGTGCGTCACATTGCGTGGCGCTTCGCCATACAGGTTGCGCTGGCGCACCTGCAGCGGATCCAACCCAAGCTGGCGCGCGATGTCGCCCAGGATGGTTTCGATCAGGATCACGCCCTGGGGCCCGCCGAAGCCGCGAAAAGCGGTATTGCTCTGGGTATGGGTCTTGCAGCGGTAGGACGCGATGTCGACATCGGCCAGGTAATAGGCGTTGTCGCAATGAAAAACCGCGCGGTCGGCAACCGGGCCGCTCAGGTCGGCGGAGAACCCGCAGTTGGCCGCCAGCGCCAGTTGCAGGCCGCACAACAGGCCCTCGTCATCGAAGCCGACGGTGTACTGGTAGGAAAACGGATGGCGTTTGCCAGTGATCATGAAGTCGTCGTCGCGGTCCAGTCGCAACTTGACCGGGCAGCGGTTCTTGGCGGCGGCAATCGCGGCCCACACCGCCAGATGCCCGGCCTGGGTTTCCTTGCCGCCAAATCCGCCGCCCATGCGCCGGCATTCGACCCGCACTGCATGGTTATCGATGCCCAGGGCATGGGCCACCCAATGCTGTACCTCGCCCGGGTGCTGGGTGCTGGAATAGACCAGCCACTGGTTTTGTTCTTGCGGCAGCGCATAGGCGACCTGGCCTTCCAGATAGAAATGCTCCTGGCCGCCGCCCTCCAGTGTGCCGCTCAACTGATGCGGCGCGCGCGCCAGCGCCTCCTTGGCGTCGCCCCGGCGCACGTAGACCGGAGGCAGCACATAGCTCTGGGCCTTCATGGCCTCTTGCACCGTCACTATGGCGGGCAGCGGGTCGATCTGCAGCCGGACCTTGCGCGCTGCATGGCGGGCCTGCATGACCGTGTCGGCCAGCACCAGGCCGACGACCTGGCCGATGTGCTGCACGGTCTCGCTGGCAAAGATCGGCTCGTCGCCGGCAAACGAGGCCAGCATGGCGTGGCCGGGGATGTCGCGCGCCAGTACCAGGTCGCGCACGCCCGGCATGGCCAGCGCGGCAGCGCCGTCGACGCCGCGCAGTCGGCCGTGGGCGATGTCGGACAGGATCGGCGCAGCAAACAGTGTGCCGCGCGATTCGACGATGTCGTCCACATAGGTGGCGCCGCCCTTGACCTGGGCGCGTGCGCTTTCATGCGGCCGCGATACGCCTGCCGCCGGCTGGGCATCACCGACGGGCCGCGTTGCGACAGGCTTGGCCGCCACGGCCGAGCGTTTGCGTGGCGCGGCGGCCTTGCTGACCAGAACCAGCGAGTCGGGTGCATTCATGCTGTGGCTCCCTGCAGCATCGGTGATTCCAGGTTGATGCCCTGCATGCCCTGGCTCTCCAGCCAGAAGCGCTGCATCAGATTGGCCAGCAGCGTGCTGCGGTAATCCGCGCTGGCGCGCATGTCCGAAATCGGCTGGAACTCCGAGCGCAGCATCGCGCCGGCCTGCGTTGCCAGATCGGCGCTCCAGCGCTGGCCCTGCAGCAAGGCCTGGGTACGCTGCGCCCGTACCGGCGTGGCTGCCACGCCGCCCACGCCGATTGACGCAGACACGACCTGATCGTGGTCGACATGCAGCGAGATCGCCAGGCAGATTGCCGATATGTCGTCGTCGAACCGCTTGGATATCTTGTACACGCGTGAAAACTCGCCGGCTGTCGGCAGCGGCACCTTGATCCAGGCCAGTATCTCGTCGTCTGCCAGGACGGTGCTGCGGTAGCCGGTGTACATCGCCTCCAGCGGCATCTCGCGGTGGCCGCGGCTGCTCATCAGCACCACGTTGGCGCCCAGCGCGATCAGCAGCGGCATGCTGTCGCCGATCGGCGATCCATTGGCCACGTTGCCACCCAGCGTGCCCGAATTGCGCACCGGCAGGCCGGCAAACCGGTTCGCAAACACGCGCAGCTGGGGCCGATCCCTGGCCATGGCGGCGAACGCATCGGACAGGCTGACCGCCGCACCGATGGCTATGTGATGCGGGTAATGTGCGACCTGTCGCAATTCGGCGGCGCGCGTCACGTCCAGCACGGCGCCCAAACGCCGGTGCTGTTTGGTGACCCATAGGCCCACGTCGGTACAGCCGGCCACGATCTGGGCGTCTGGATGGCTGGCGCGGGCAACCAGCAAGTCGGCCAGCGTGCGGGGTGCCAGATAGGCGGGCGTATCGGGCTTGTAGTGGCCCTTGCCCGACGCTGGTGGGCCGGCTTTGGTCATCGCAGTCGGGCTCACCGGTTCGGCATCGCCAGCCAGGGCAAGTTGTTGCAGCTGGCCGACCAGAACGGCGGCGTCCTGGTCGACCCGCGGATAACTTGCCATCTGTTGCGCTGCATCCAGGATCGGCCGGTAGCCGGTGCAGCGGCACAGGTTGCCCGATAGTTCCTCCTGCGCCAGCGCGCGGGTGATCGTGCGCCCCTGCGCCACATGGTTCTGGTACATGCCGAACATGCTCATGACAAAGCCCGGTGTGCAAAAGCCGCACTGCGACCCGTGGCACTGCACCATCGCCTCCTGCGCCGGATGCAGGCTTCCGTTGGCGGCAGCCAGATCCTCAACCGTCCATAGCGCCATGGCGTCGACCGAATGGGCCAGCCGGATGCAGCTGTTGACGGCGCGATAGCGCAGCGCGCCCCCCTCGGGCTCGGCCAGCACGACGGTGCAGGCGCCGCAATCGCCCTCGTTGCAGCCTTCCTTGCTGCCACTGCAGCCCAGGTCGTCGCGCAACACCTCGAGCAGGGTGCGCTCGGGCGGGACATTGTTCAGCGCAACGACGGCGCCGCGCCGGATGAATCGGATGGTCTTGGTGTTCATTTGTGTCAAAGGCTGTGCGCAGCCAGGTCGGGCGCCATTGTGTACTGATGCAATTGATCCGGCAGGTTAAGCCGAAACCGGTGCGACAGGCAAGCCGTTGTCATACAAGCTAGCATATGAACGCCATTGCATGCGCCGTATGAGAGATCACGCAATCTTCGACAAGATCGACCTTCATCTAATCAGGGTCTTGCATACCGTGTTGACTGAACGTAGCGTTTCGCGCGCCGCCGTACGACTGGGCATGCACCAGCCAGCCGTCAGCGCGTCGCTCAAACGCCTGCGCGATTTTGCGCAGGACCCACTGCTGGTGCGCTCGGGTGGTGGCATGGTGCCGACCGAGGCGGGTTCGCGCATGATCGAACCCAGTGCCAACATATTGCGTGGCGCCGAGATGCTGTTTTCGGGTGCGCGCAGCTTTGAACCGGCAACGGCGACGAGCGTGTTTCGCATTGCCGCCAGCGATTACCTTGACAGCCAGTTCCTGCCGCGCCTGGTCAGCCAGATCAAGGCGCTGGCGCCGCTGTGCCACATCGAGATCCAGCCCTTGTCGGGTGACTCCGACTACCGGGCGCACCTGGCCCAGGGCGAGGTCGATATCGTGATCGGCAACTGGAGCACGCCGCCCGATGATCTGCATCTGGGCCTCCTGTTCGACGACGAGGTGGTGTCACTGGTGTCCGAACAACACCCGGCGGTGCGCCGCGGCTGGAGCCAACAGGATTGGCTGGCGGCCGAGCATGTGGCCCCCGGTGCGACCCACCCCGGTGCCAAGGGCATCATCGAAGAGCATCTGCAGGCCTTGGGCCTGAAGCGCAACATCACGGTGCGCGTTGCGCATTTCAGTCTGATTCCCGGCATGGTGGCCTCGACCCTGCTTGTGTTGACAACCGGTCGCGCCTATTGCCAGCACTATGTCGGGCGTATGCCGGTGCGGATTCTGCAGTGCCCGGTGCCCTTTCCGCGCATGCGCTATTACCAGCTCTGGCACCAGCGCAGCCACGCTTCGTCAGCAGTCAAATGGCTGCGCGAGCGCGTCAAGTCGGTGGCAGCCAGCTTGTCCAAGGAGGCGGCCAACGAATAGGCCGGGGTTAACATGGCCGACAACTGGATCCAAGAAGCAACCGCACGCAGCGGAACAACGAGAGACAAACCAGTATGACAACAGTCACGGCGCGACTGCAATTGCGCGGCATTACCAAGCGCTATCCGTCGGTGGTGGCCAATAGCGACGTGTCGCTGTCGGTGCAGCCGGGCGAGACCCATGCGGTGCTGGGTGAAAACGGCGCTGGCAAGTCCACCTTGATGAAGATCATCTACGGCTCGGTCAAGCCCGACGCCGGTACGGTGGCCTTTGACGGCAAGAGCGTGCATATCCGCAATCCGCAGGAAGCGCGGGCCATGGGCATCAGCATGGTGTTCCAGCATTTCAGCCTGTTCGACACCATCACGGTGGCCGAGAACGTCTGGCTGGGCCTGGCCAAGACCCTGTCGCTGGACGAAGTCTCGCGCAGCATCGTGGCCAAGGCGCAGGAATACGGGCTGGACATCGATCCGGTGCGGCCGGTGCACACCCTGAGTGTGGGCGAGATGCAGCGGGTCGAGATCATCCGGGCCCTGTTGACCAATCCGAAACTGCTGATCCTGGACGAGCCGACCTCGGTGCTGACGCCGCAGGCGGTGGACAAGCTGTTCGTGGTGCTCAAGAAGCTCGCGTCGCAGGGCTGCAGCATCCTGTACATCAGCCACAAGCTGCATGAGATCCGCGAGTTGTGCACCGCCTGCACCGTGCTGCGCGGCGGCAAGGTCACCGGCGTATGCAATCCGGCCGAGGAGTCCAATGCCTCGCTGTCGCGCCTGATGATCGGCGCCGAGCCGCCGCAGCTCAAGCATCGCGAACAACAGGCGGGCGAGCCGGTGCTGCAGGTGGCCTCGCTCAGCCTGGCGCGCGAAGACCAGTTTGGCGTTGATCTGGATGGCATTTCGCTGCAGGTACGCGCGGGCGAGGTAGTTGGCATAGCCGGCGTGTCCGGCAATGGCCAGCGCGAGTTGCTGTACGCCCTGTCGGGTGAAGACTGCCGTGCGCCGGGCGGCAGCATCCGCATGGGGGAGACGGATATGTCGGCCATGCATCCCGGCGCGCGGCGCAAGCTGGGCCTGCATTTCGTGCCCGAAGAGCGCCTCGGCCGCGGCGCGGTCCCGACCCTTGGGCTGGCGCACAACCTGCTGCTGACGCGCAACGAGGCCTTGTCCGGCGCCATCCGGTGGATCGATCTGGGCAAGCTGCGCGCGCAGGCGGCTGGCGTGATCAGCCGCTTCAACGTCAAGGCAGGCGGTCCCGATTCGGCGGCGCGCTCGCTGTCGGGTGGCAATCTGCAAAAATTCATCGTCGGGCGCGAGATCGACGCGAATCCGCGCCTGCTGATCGTGTCGCAGCCGACCTGGGGTGTCGATGTCGGCGCCTCGGCCCAGATCCGCGGCGAAATCCTGGCGTTGCGGGATCAGGGCTGCGCGGTGCTGGTGGTCAGCGAAGAACTGGACGAGTTGTTCGAACTGAGCGATCGTCTGCATGTGATCGCCAAGGGGCGGCTATCGCCGTCGGTGCCGATCGCCGATGCCACGATCGAGAAGATCGGCGAATGGATGAGCGGGTTGTGGGAGGCCGAGCATGCTCAAGCTTGAAGCGCGCCCCCAGCCGTCCGCGTTCTGGAGCTATGGCTCGCCGGTGCTGGCGTTGTTGGCCACGGTGGTGATTGGCGTCATCATGTTTGTGGCTCTGGGCAAGGACCCCTTGCGTGGCCTGGAGATGTTCTTCTGGCTGCCGATTAACAGCGGCTACGCCGTCGGTGAACTGCTGGTCAAGGCGACGCCACTCTTGATCATCGCGCTCGGGCTGGCGATCTGTTTTCGCTCCAATGTGTGGAACATCGGCGCCGAGGGCCAGTACATCATCGGCGCCATCTTCGCCGGTGGCGTGGCGCTGCTGGCGGGCAAGGAAACCGGTGCCTGGATCGTGGTTCCGGTGGTGCTGGCCGGTGTGCTGGGCGGCATGCTATGGGCTGCCATCACGGCCCTGCTGCGGGATAAGTTCAACGCCAATGAGATCCTGGTCAGCCTGATGCTGGTCTATGTGGCGGTGCAGGTACTGAGCTACATGGTGGGCGGTCCCTGGAAGGATCCGCAGGGATTCAATTTTCCGCAGTCCAAGACCTTTGAAGCGGTGACGCGCATTCCGCGCCTGTTTGACGGCTCGCGCGTCAGCATCGGCGTTTTGTTTGCCCTGGTTGGCGTGCTGGCGATGTGGGTGTTCCTGTTTCGCACCCGGGCCGGATTTGCCCAGCAGGTGGGCGGACTGGCGCCCGCCGCTGCGCGCTACGCCGGCTATTCGTCGCGCCAGGCACTGTGGACGGCGCTGCTGATTTCCGGCGGAGCCGCCGGCCTGGCTGGCGCGCTGGAAGTGGCAGGGCCGATCGGCCAGCTCACCACCTATCTGCCGGCCGGATACGGCTTTGCGGCCATCATCGTGGCCTATGTCGGGCGCCTGCATCCGGTGGGCATGGTGTTCTCGGCCATCCTGATGAGCATGTTCTATATCGGCGGTGAGATGGCGCAGTCACGGCTGGGGCTGACCAAGTCGCTCACCGGCGTCTTCCAGGGCCTGCTGCTGTTCAGCCTGCTGGCCTGCGACACCTTGGTCAATTACCGGCTCAGGATCGGCCGTTCCGGGAGCGCATGATGGAATCGTATTCGCTGCTCATTGCCGCCACGCTGAACGCCGGCACCGTGCTGGCGCTGGCCTCACTGGGCTTGCTGATCAACGAAAAAGTCGGCATCGTCAACCTGGGCGCCGAGGGCATGATGCTATGCGCGGCGATTGCCGGCTTTGCCACTGTGGTGCACACCGGTAGCGACTGGGCCGGCTTTGCCGCCGGCATGGCGGCCGGCGCGCTGCTGGCGGCCATGTTCGGAGTGCTGGTGATCTGGCTCAACACCAATCAATATGCAACCGGCCTGGCCTTGACCTTGTTTGGCGCCGGCTTTTCGGCCTTTGTCGGCACCGGCTATGTGCAGGCGCTGATTCCCGAGCGGCCCGATTTTGCGATTCCGTGGTTGTCCAAGATTCCTCTGTTGGGTCCGGCGCTGTTTCGACACCATCCCCTGGTCTACCTGACGGTGGTCTTTGCCCTGGTTCTGATCTGGTTCATGTACCGCACCCGCGCCGGGCTGATCATGCGCAGCGTGGGTGAAAGCCCGGAATCGGCCCATGCCCTGGGCTATCCGGTGCGGCGTATCCGCCTGCTGGCGGTGGTGGTGGGTGGCGCACTGTGCGGACTGGCCGGCGCCTATCTGTCCATCATCTACACCCCGCTGTGGGTCGAGGGCATGGTGTCGGGCAAGGGCTGGATCGCATTGGCATTGACAACCTTTGCGACATGGCGGCCGGCGCGGGTGCTACTGGGCGCCTACCTGTTTGGTGGCGTGACCATGCTGCAGTTTCACCTGCAGGGCATTGGCGTGCAGGTGCCCAGCCAGTTCCTGAGCATGCTGCCCTATGTCGCGACCATCGTGGTGCTGGCGCTGATCTCGCGCAACCCGCAATGGATCCGCATCAACATGCCCGCGTCGATCGGAAAACCGTTTTATCCCGGCTCATAATTGAGCGTTTTGCTGAACCCGAACTACTAGAGGACAACTATGAAAGACTTGAACAAAAGATCATTGCTCCGGGCAACCGCCATGTCGGCGATCACGGCCGCCGTACTGGTCGGCTGCGGCAAGAAGGAAGAGCCCGCTCCCGCTGCTGCTCCCGCGCCCGCGCCTGTGGCTGCGCCGGCTCCTGCCAAGGCCGAACCGCTGAAGATTGCATTTGCCTATGTGGGACCGGTTGGTGACGGCGGCTGGACTTACGCGCATGACCAGGGCCGCAAGGCGGTCGAGAAGGAGTTCGGCGACAAGGTGGTCACATCTTTCGTCGAGAACGTGCCCGAATCGGCTGACGCCGAGCGCGTGCTGCGCGACATGGCCAGCCAGGGCAACAAGCTGATCTTCGGAACGACCTTCGGCTACATGGAGCCCATGCTCAAGGTGGCGCCCGACTTCAAGGACGTGAAGTTCGAACATGCCACTGGCTACAAGCAGGCCGAGAACATGCGCACCTACGACAGCCGTACCTACGAAGGTGCCTACATGGCCGGCGTGATCGCCGGCAAGATGACCAAGAGCAATACGCTGGGCGTGGTCGCATCGATCCCGATTCCCGAGGTGATCCGCAACATCAACAGCTTCACCATGGGTGCGCAATCGGTCAACCCCAAGGTCACGACCAAGGTGGTGTGGGTCAACGAATGGTTCAATCCGCCCAAGGAGACCGAGGCTGCGACCTCGCTGATCAATGGCGGCGCCGACGTGCTGTTCCAGAATACCGACTCGCCGGCAGTGCTCAAGACCGCGCAGGACAAAGGCAAGCGCGCCTTTGGCTGGGACTCCGACATGACGGCCTACGGCCCCAAGGCGCATTTGGGTTCGGCCATCATCAACTGGGCGCCGTACTACATCCAGGCCACCAAGGAAGCGCTTGAAGGCAACTGGAAGGGCGGTGGTGGCGTCTGGTGGGGACACAAGGAAGGCGCCATCGACATGGTCTCGATCGCCGAGGACGTGCCGGCCGAGACCAAGACCCGCATCGACGAGATCAAGAAGGGCCTGAAAGACGGCAGCTTCGCGATCTGGAAGGGCCCGATCATGGGCCAGGACGGCAAGGAAATCCTGGCCAAGGACGTCGTCGCCGATGACAAGTTCCTGGGCGGCGTGAATTTCTACGTCAAGGGCGTGGAAGGCAAGGTGCCGGGCGGCAAGTAAGGCGCCATGCCACTCTGCAGTTGCGCAGGGTGTATGGTCAAGGGCTGCCGCTGGCAGCCCTTTTTCTTGGGTGCGCCCAGCATGGGCGCACTCTTGGAGGTGCAAGTCCTCCCGCGAGCTGGTCACAGTGAGCGAAGTGAAGCGCAACTGCATGAGGGCGACCGAGTGTGGGAAGGAAGCGTGGAGCGTAAACCATGAGCCGATGAACAAGAACCAGATAGAAGGCGGTGCCGACCAAGGCGAGCGGGCCATAAACCGCGAAGCTTTTGTGACCAAGGGGCGGTGGCGTAAATCCGGCGGTTGTGCAATGAAGGAGTGCGTTCTTACCT
>JBBKVW010000081.1:0-6853 GCA_037968655.1 Burkholderiaceae bacterium | reverse complement strand
ACGCTGGTCATGAAGATCGGCCTGAGCAGGCCATGCTGCGCGCCAGCTCCAGCCGGCCATTGGCCTGCGCCAGCTGGTCGCGTGCAACCAGGGCTGGTGTCAGGGCCGGCGCCGCGACGCTGAAGCCGACCGTGCCGACCGCGCCGAGCATGCCCAGCAAGGCCAGCACCGCGAGCGACACCTGCCCCGCCAGCACCGCCGTCAACAGACCGAGGAAGGCCAGCAGGCGCAGCGTTTCGGACCACAGCATGAGCCGGCGACGCGACGTCCGGTCGGCCAATAGTCCCAGCGGAATTGACAGCAGCAGGAACGGAAGCGTTTGCGCCGTGCCAAGCAATCCGACTTCGCCGGGTCCGGCGCCAAGCAGCAGCACCGCAACCATCGGCGTGGCGGCCAGGCTCAGTTGTTCAGCCGACTGGGCCGCCAGGTTGGACCAGGCGAGTTGCGTGAACGGGCGTGGCAGGGAAGTGGTCATGCGGTCAGGATCAGGGCCTTGTCACGGGGACCCCAATCATGCCCGCAGTCGGCGCTGCGGATGGCCGCAACCGGACATGTGCTTGGTGATTATTGGAACGAATGCGGTTGCGTGAACACTGGCCTGGCCGACCGGTGGCCGGGAACGGACGGGCCTTTCAATGCTGCAGGGCTGCTTCGCGTTCAGACCCGCCCACCACCTGGTTGCGCCCGGCCTGCTTGGCGCGATAGAGATTTTTGTCGGCATGGTCCAACAGCGCTGCGGCATCAGTTCGCAGCGCATCCAGAGTCGCGATCCCGGCACTGCAGGTCACGCGCAGGCCCTGGGTCGTGCCGGGCAGTGCGAACGTATCCGATTCGATGGCATGCAACAGGCGTCGCGCCAGGATGTCCACGCCACCCAAGGGCGTATGCGGTGCGATCACGACAAACTCCTCGCCGCCAAAACGCGCCGCCACGTCGGTGTCGCGTAATCCCTGGCTGATGCGCTGGGCAATGGCACTCAGGACCCTGTCGCCTGCCGCATGGCCATGCTCATCGTTGATGCGCTTGAAGTGGTCGATATCCAGAAAGATCAGCGACAGGCCAAAACCATAGCGACGGGCCCGCGCTACTTCTTCTGCCAGCCGGTTGTCCAGGTGCCGGCGATTGAACAGGCCGGTCAGGTCGTCGGTCACGGTTTCCAGTTCCAGACGCGTCACACGCAGCATGTCCGCAGCGGTCTGTTCCGACAGCGAGGCGGTAAGCCAGACGAAGCATGCGCCCAGCAGGAAAATCGTCGGAACGATCAGATCCACCAGATTCAGGTGGCGACCCCAGAAGGTCGGAACATACGCCAGGTAGCCGACCAGGAACAGACCGATCAGCACGGTCATGATGTTCCAGCGCTGGCGCAGGGGTCCGGCCGCGAGATGCGCCATCAGGCGGCGCACCGGACCCAGGGCGCCGATCATGATCAGAGCGCCTGCCAATACCAGGCCGGTGGCCAGGAGGTCCAGTGCCGTCATGGCGCCAGTCTAGCGAGCTTGCGGCGGCGCGGGGAGTTATAACCGGACTGTTTGCCATCAGCGCGCGACACGACGGAAAGCTGATGCAGGGTGACGCACAAGCAACACTTCGCGTGCTTGCATGGTGCAAAACGCAGCTTCATGGCGTTTCGCTCGTAAACTCGCGCACTGGCACCGGCAGCGATTCGGTCGCCCGCAGCTACACGAGGGGATAAACAGGGCAAACACAGGCGATTCGGCCAGATCGTCGTGCCCGTTACAGGCGCATGCAATGCGCGCATCAGATGTTGCGTTCGGTATCCAGGCGACACGCTTGCCTGGCCATGTTGTCGGGTGGTATCGCGCCAGCGCAGGTATGGGCGCAGGCGCGCCTGCCGCTGGAAGTCGGCCTGTTGCCCAATCTCAGCGTACGCACGCTGATGGCCCAGTACCAACCGATGCGCTCGCACCTGGAAACCTACCTGATGCGGCCGGTGCAGCTGTCGACCGCGCCGAGCTGGAGTGAGTTTCATCGCCGCGTGTTGAACGATGAGTACGCGTTGATGTTCACCGCAATTCATATGGCGCGGCTGGCCCAGCTCGATCGGGGGTATCGGCCGCTGGTGCTATTGGTGCCCGATATCGACTGCCTGCTGGTCACGACTTCCGTGCGGCCCCTGCAATCGGTCGCCCAACTGCGCGGGCAGTCGCTGGTGCTGTCCAATCCGCAATCCCTGGTGGCATTACGTGGTTTGCAGTGGTTGTCCGAGCAGGGTCTGCAGCTTGAGCGGGACTTCACGGTGTTTCGGGTGCGTACCGACGACAACGCTGCCAATGTTCTGCTGCAGGGCAGCGCGGTCGCGGCCATGCTCAGTGCCGGCGAATTCCAGGCCATCGCGCCGGCGGACCGGTCCCTATTGAAGATAGTTTCGCGCTTTGCGCAGGTGCCGGGTTTTGTCGTCATGGTCAGTCCCAGCGTCGATGCAGCCGAGGCGAAGGCGATACAAGACGCGTTGCTGCGCCTGAACGGCCAGGCGGCCGATGCCGGCAGCTATTTCGCCCTGACGGGATTTCAGGGCGTGCGCGTCGTGCCCGCCGGACTGATGGAGTCGGTACAGGCGTTTGTCGCGCCGACGCGCGAACTGTTGGCGCTCGCACCATGATGCGGTCGCTCGTGCGCAGCTGGTCCTTGCGCCGCAAGCTGATCGTTGCCTGCGTACTGGTTGAAACGGTCGCGATGCTGCTTTTGCTGGTTGGGGGCGCGCGCCTGATGCAGGACACCTTGCAGGAACGGGCCACCATGCAGGCGCGCGAAGTCACCGCCCTGCTGGAGCAGGCCCTGGTCGCCCCGCTGGCGCAACGCGACTTTGTGACGGTGCAGCATCTGCTGGACCAGGTGGTGCATCCCAGGGACATCCGGTACCTGGCGCTGTATGACCATCGTGAGCGCCTGATTGCCAGTTCCGGCTGGGGCACGGACCAGTACGTCGCGCCGCGCGACAGCGGTCTGGTGGACCTGGACCGGGCCGACCAGACACTGCACCTGTCAGCGCCGATCGAGCTCGCGGGGCAACGCCTGGCGCGGCTGGACCTGGGACTGTCCACGGACGGGTTGCGCCAGGCGCGCGACGATTTTCGTGCCGCCGGTGCAGTGATCGCGGGCCTGGCGCTGGCCTTGTCGGCCGCCTTGCTGGCTGCCGTTGCCTATGCGCTGACGCGCCACCTGGAGACCTTGTCGGAGGCGAGCCGCAAGGTCGCGGCGGGCGATTTCGCGATTCGGGTTCCGGTTCGGACCGGCGACGAGGTGGGCCGGCTTGCGACAAGCTTCAATTCCATGGCACGCACGATCGAGCAACGCATGGCGGCATTGCATGAGAGCCAGCAACAGCAGCAGCTGCACCTGGAGCTTGCGCGCGATGAACGCGCGCGCCTGACGACCTTGCTGGGTGCCTTGCGCAGCGCCATCCTGTTTGTCGACGCAAGGCAGCGTGTGGTGTATGCAAATGCGCTTTTCTCCCGGGTCTGGTCGCTCAGCGGCCTGTCGCCGGGTGACGACATGGCGCAGATCGTGCCAGCCATGCGCCGGCAGGCCACATCGGGCGACGCGGCACGCCTTGATGTGCTGTTGTCGCCCTGCCTGCTGCAGCCTTCGTCCGATTGCGAGATCCAGCTGGCCGACGGCCGGCTGATCGCGCAGCGCATGCAGATGGTCACCGAGGGCAGCGACGCCGGTGGCTGCATCTGGCTGCACCAGGACATCACGCAGGACAGGCTGACGCAGCAACGTGCACGGCTGGCGCTGTTCGATCCCTTGACCGAGCTGCTCAATCGGCGTGGGCTGTTCGAGACACTGCATGCGGCGATCGACCAGGCGCAACGGACCAACGGCGGGGTCACGCTGATGTTCATTGACCTGGACGACTTCAAGCATGCCAACGATGTAGCCGGCCATCGGGCTGGCGACCAGATCCTGGTGATGGTGGCGCATGCGCTGGCGGCGCAGCTGCAAGCTGATCAGGTGGTGGCGCGGTTGGGCGGGGACGAGTTTGCCGTTGTCATTGCCGGCGACTCTGCCGAGCTGGCAGCAAGAACCGCCGCCCGGCTGGTGCAAACCATCTCGGCTCTGCGCTTCGAGTCGGACACCCAGGCGATCAGGGTCGGCTGCAGTATCGGCGTTGCCCTGTATCCGGTGGACGCTGCGGACGCGGACGATCTGGTGGCCTGTGCCGACCGCTCGATGTACCAGGCCAAGCTGGGCGGTAAAAATGGCTATTGCATGTACCGCTCGGATGCGGCGCATGCGCTGGCTGAATCCGAACGGGTCAGCTGGAACGGCCGTATTCACGGCGCATTGCGTGACCACCGGCTAAAGTTGCATTTCCAGCCGGTGCACCGGGTCTCGGATCTGGGAATCGTCTATTACGAAGCCCTGGTGCGCATGGTCGACGAAGATGATGAAAACCATCTGATCGCGCCCACCGAGTTCGTCCCCTATGCCGAACGCAGCGGCAAGATCCGCCAGATCGACCGCTGGGTGTTCGAGGCCTGCATCGACAAGCTGACCCACTTTCCCGCCACGGTGTGCATCGCCGCCAACCTGTCGGCGCGCTCGCTGGGAGACCCGGGCTTCGTGGGTTTCCTGCGCGACGCGCTGCAGCGCCACGACGTCGACCCCAGGCGGTTGCACATCGAACTGACCGAGACCGCCGCGATGGGCGACCTGATCGCAGCGCGGCCGATGATTGCCGCGCTGCGCAGCGTTGGCTGTGCCGTGCACCTGGACGACTTCGGCAGTGGCTTCAGCTCCTTTGCACACCTCAAGCTGCTCGAGGTTGACGGCATCAAGATCGACGGCAGCTTCATCCGCGACCTGACTTCGGACCCCAGCAACCAGCTTGTCGTGTCCGCCCTGATCCAGATCGCGCGCAGCCTGAACAAGACCACGGTGGCCGAATGCGTCGAGGATGCCGCGACGCTGGACGCATTGCGTGAACTGGGCGTTGACTATGTGCAGGGCTTCCATCTGGGCCGCCCTGGCCGCCGGCTGACCGAACGCCGGCCACCGGAGCGCTTGAAGCTAGTGCCGCCGGCGCGCCTCGGCGTGAAAGGTGGCTCGGCCTGATCGGGCCCTGTCCCTGGTCCTTCAACATGCCCGTTGCAGCGCCGCGCGCGCCAGCAATCGGGTCGAATCGAGCGTTGGCAGCGGACTGTTGCCGTCGTTGACGATCAACGGGATTTCGGTGCAAGCCAGCACCACGGCGTCGCAGCCGGCCTGCTGCAGGTCCCGGATGACGGACTGGAACAGAGCAAGCGTGGACGGGGTGCATTGGCCCAGTACCAGCTCATCCATGATGGCGCGGTTGATCGCGTCGCGTTGCGGTTCCGATGGCCGTACGCAGGCAATCCGATGCCCCGCGAGCGCTTGCGGATAGACCGCGCTGTCGACCAGCCAGCGCGTGCCCGTCAGGCCCAGGCGCTTGAATCCGCGCGCGGCGGCAGCGGCTGCGACCACTTCGGCGATGTGCAGCCAGGGCCGTGGCGACCGGGGCAGCACCCAGGGCATGGCCTGGTGGATGGTGTTGTCCGGGCAGATCAGGAAGTCGGCGCCGGCAGCGGCCAGCTTGTGCGCCGAGCGCAGCATCAGTTCGGCCACGCCGGGCCAGTCATCGCGCGTGATGCAATCGAGATAGTGCGACAGCGAGGGCGTGTGCATCGACACCTCGGGATGGGCGTGCGGGCCCAGCCAGTCTGCGCCCTCGGCGCAGATGCTGCGATAGCACAAGGCCGCGCCCTCGGCCGAGCAGGCCACGATTCCGATGTGTTGCGCCATGCTGCTCGCCGCTGTGCCCCTGCCCGCAATTGCCGGGCGCCTCAGTGGCCCTGCGGTCCCGGATCGATCGTAGCCAACGCCGTGGCCAGATCGGGAAGCAGGTGTTCGGCCTGGATCAGCGGCAGCCAGCCACTGCGGCCGGCCATTTCCAGTGGCTGGTGGCTGAGCCCGCATACGACCAGCCGCACGCCGGCGTCGGCGCAGCGGCGCGACAGGTCTGTCAGCGCGTCGGCGCCGGTGGAGTCGACATAGATCAGGTTCTTCAGGTCCAGCACCAGGGCTTGGCGCGGCAGATGCAGGGCGATGTCCTCGACCAGTTTGACGGCGCCAAAAAACAGTGCCCCATACAGGCGGTAGGCCAGCACGCCCGGACCGGCGCGTGCCAGTTCGTCATGCTGCACCGGCACCAGTTGCTCGCAGCGCGACAGGCTGGAGATACGGTAGATGAAGGTGATGCAGGTCGCGATCAGCCCGACCTCGAC
Organism: Burkholderiaceae bacterium; assembly: GCA_037968655.1. GTDB lineage: Bacteria > Pseudomonadota > Gammaproteobacteria > Burkholderiales > Burkholderiaceae_C > CAISIP01. The sequence continues at coordinate 581 of JBBKVW010000081.1, read as the reverse complement.
CGCCACTGTCAGGTCGACCAGCACCGTCAGCGCGAATACCGCCAGCAGCGTGACGCGATAGGGCAGGCGGAAATTGCGCAACTGCGCAAACTCCTTCCACTGGCCCATGTTCCAGGCCGCATACAGCAATATCGCCGCCAGGCAGGCCAGTGGAATGCTGCCGGCCAGCGGCGCCGCCACCAGCACGATCAGCAGCAGGGTGGCGGCATGCACGATGCCCGATACCGGCGAGACGGCGCCGCTCTTGATATTGGTGACGGTGCGCGCCATCGTGCCGGTGGCCGGCATGCCGCCGAAAAATGGCACCACGAAATTGGCGATGCCCTGGGCCATCAGCTCCTGGTTCGGGTCATGCCGACCGCGCGTCAGGTTGTCTGCCACGCGGGCGCACAGTAGCGACTCGATCGCACCGAGCAGGGCCAGTGTCGACGCCGGGAGCAGCAAGAAGCGCACGGTCGACCAGTTGAATTCCGGCAGCGCGAACGAGGGCAGGCTGGCCGGAATGCCTCCGAAGCGGCTGTCGATGGTTTCCACCGGCAAGCCCAGCAGATGCACCGCCAGCGCTGCGATGACCAGCGCGA
>JBBKVW010000080.1:0-5051 GCA_037968655.1 Burkholderiaceae bacterium | reverse complement strand
TGCGGCAGGTAGCGCGAGTCGGTCCGCGGATAGGTCAGGGCCTTGTGGCGCTCATACAGGCTTTGGGCGATCGACAAGGTGGTCTTGGCGCTGTAGCCGAACTTGCCATTGGCCTCGCGCTGCAGCGAGGTCAGATCGAACAGCAACGGGCTGGCCTGGGTCGTCGGCTTGCTTTCTTCGGTGACGGTGGCGCTCTTGCCGCGCACCGCATCGGCGATCGCTTTCGCTTCGGCCATGGACCAGAGCCGGTCGGCCCTGAGTTCCGGGTCGGGCTCCTCCAGGTTGCCGGCCGCCTGGTTGGCTGCGCCCTTCTTCCAGGCCGGATCGAACCATTTGGCGTCGTACAGCCCGGCCACCGCCTGGAAACTGGCGTGAATTTCCCAGTAGTCGCGGCTGATGAACTTGCGGATCTTTTCTTCGCGCTCGACCACCACCGACAGCGTGGGGGTCTGCACCCGGCCCACCGTGGTGAGGAAGAAGCCGCCGTCACGCGAATTGAAGGCCGTCATCGCGCGGGTGCCGTTGATGCCCACCAGCCAGTCGGCCTCGGAGCGGCAGCGCGCGGCATCGGCCAGCGGCAGCATCTGCGCGTCGCTGCGCAGATCGGCAAAACCGTCGCGGATCGCCTGCGGCGTCATCGACTGAAGCCAGAGCCGGCGCACGCTGTGCTTGACTTTGCTGTATTGCTGGATCAGCCTAAAGATCAGCTCGCCCTCGCGCCCGGCGTCGCAGGCGTTGATGAGGCTGTCCACATCCTTGCGCTTGGCCATCTTGACGATGGCATTGAGCCGCGACTTTGTCTTGTCCATCGGCTTGATGTCGAAATGCGGCGGAATCACCGGCAAATTGGCAAAGCTCCATTTGCCGCGCTTGACGTCGAACTCCTCGGGCGCCTGGATCTCGAGCAGGTGGCCGACCGCGCTGGTCACCACATAGGTCTCGTTTTCGAAGTGGTCCTCGAGTTTTTCAAACTTGCCCGCCACCGTCGTGAGCGCGCGCACGATGTCCTGGGCGACGGACGGTTTTTCGGCAATGACTAGTGTTTTCATCTGACTACAATCCGGGTTCTTCGCGCACGCATACGCGCACACACAGGCGGGCGCGCACCTGCGCGCGCCCATCCGAGTTCACATTACCAAATTTTTCGACGTGTCAAAAAAACAGCCCATCAGCGACCAGCGCCGCATTCAGACCCGTCGCTCCGGGGTGCATGGTAAGGGCGTTTTCGCGCTGCAGGAACTGCCCGAAGGCGAGACCATCATCGAATACGTGGGCGCCATCATCAGCTGGCCGGAGGCGCAGCGACGCCATCCGCATGACCCCAAGGACCCCAACCACACCTTTTATTTCCACATCGACGAGAAGCGGGTCATCGATGCGCTGTTTGGCGGCAACTCCTCGCGCTGGATCAACCACTCCTGCGATCCCAATTGCGAAGCCGACGAAGACGGCGGCCGGGTTTTCATCAAGGCGCTGCGCAATATCGCCGCCGGCGAAGAGCTCAATTACGACTACGGCCTGATCATCGACGAGCGCTACACGCCCAAGCTCAAGGCCGAATACCCTTGCTGGTGTGGCGCCAGGCAGTGCCGCGGCACCCTGCTGGCACCCAAGCGGCGCAGCCGCTGAGCGCTCCGCATTCCTGAGTGCCGGCGTGGCTGCATCGTGAGCGCCGCTGATTTTTCTGTGCCGACCGATTTGCCAAGCCAGCACCTGGTGTTGTCCTGGCCCACGGATGATCTGACCCGTGCGCTCGGCGCCATCGTTCCCGATTGCGCGGTCGAGGTGCTGCCAAGCATTGACTCGACCAACTCCGAGCTGATGCGCCGTGCCCGCAGCGGGCGCCCGTCACCGACCTTGCTGATTGCCGAGTATCAGACCGCCGGTCGGGGTCGGCAGGGCCGCAACTGGCACAGCCCCGGCCCTGCTGCAGGCGCTCTGCCATACAGCCGACTGCCCGCGCTGACCTTCTCGATCGGCCTGGCCATGGCGCCGCGCGACTGGCTGGGGCTTTCGCTGGCCGTTGGCGTTGGCGTGGCGCGCACGCTGCATCCGGCGCTGGGCCTGAAATGGCCCAATGACATCTGGCTGCAGGAGCGCAAGCTGGCCGGCATTCTGATTGAAACCACCAGCATGGGCGAGCAGCGTTATGTGGTGGTGGGCATCGGTATCAATATCGCGCCGCGCGATCCGACCGGGCTGTCCACGCCGCCTGCCAGCTTGCAGGAGCTATTGCCGGCCAGCGACGGACCGGCCCTCATGCTGCAACTGGCTCCGGCCCTGATGCAGACCCTGCGCTTGTTCGAAGCGCAGGGTTTTGACGCCTTTCATGCGGCATTTGCCGAGCGTGACGTGCTGCGCAATCGGCCGGTCCTGCTCAGTGACGGCGTGCAGGGCATTGCCGGCGGTGTCAACGCCCAGGGCGCCCTGCTGGTGCATACTTCCAGCGGTATGAAGCTAGTCACCAGTGCCGAAGTCAGCGTGCGTCCGGACGGCGCACGCGCAGACCCGCGCTGATTGCCGCCGGTGCTGCGCCTGCTGGTCCTGTTGCTGGTTCTGCTCAATGCGGGCTACTTTGCCTGGTCCAACGACATGTTGCGGGTCTACGGCTATGGCCCGGCGCACCAGGGCGAACCAGAGCGATTGAAACAGCAGATACATCCCGAACGGCTGCGCATCGTGTCGAACGACGCGGCGCGTGCGGCCGATGCACCGAATGCGGCGCAGGCCCAGGCGGCAGACACGAACGCCAGTTGCCTGCAGGCGGGACCATTGGACGAGGCCCAGTCCGAGCAACTGCGCCAGAGCGCACAGGGCATTCTTCCTGCGGGCACCTGGTCGATCAACGAAGTAAGCGTGCCAACGCGCTGGATCATCTACATGGGCAAGTACCCGGACGCCCAGGCGCTGGCCAAGAAGCGCGCCGAGTTGGTGGCGCTGGGGCTGCGCGTCGAGTCGCTGAAGGATTCGGCGCTGGCGCCCGGCCTTTCGTTGGGTGGTTTCCCGTCGCAGGAGAGGGCCAGTGCCGAGATGGCCGAACTGGCCAAGCGCGGCGTTCGCACCGCGCATGTGGTGCCCGATGGCGCCGAAGTGCAAGCCAACATGTTGCGCATCACACCCGTGGACGACGCCTTGCGCGCGCGATTGGACCAGCTGCGGCCGCATCTGGCTGGCAAGTCATTGCGGCCCTGCTCCTGAGTCGACACAAGGCTTGTCACCCCCAGTCCAGGCTTCGCCTGGCCCCCCGAGGGGGTGCAATCGTTCTTGGGGCGGCCCGGCGAAGGGTCTATGCCCCCAGTCCAGGCTTCGCCTGGCCCCCCAAGGGGGTGCAATCGTTCTTGGGGCGGCCCGGCGAACGACTGAGCGATCTCGCGCGCGGGACAAGGCTTGGCGCAGTGGCCTTGCGCAGGATTGGCGCGGCGGTTGCGGCTATGCCAGAACTGTGGAATCAATACTGCACGCGGGCAAAGCGGCTCTTTTGCGCCGCCTGCCTTGCCTGCCCCAGGGTCACGATGCCCTTGTCCATCAATAGTGGCACCAGCTTCTGGAACACCTGCGCCGTCACGATCGCGTCGCCCAGCGCTGTGTGGCGGCCGGCAATCTGTACTCCCAAGCGCTGCGCCAGTGCCTCCAGTGCGTGCGAGGGCTGCAGCGGGTGGACCAGGTCGGACAGCAGCAGCGTATCGAGCACCGGTTGGTCGAACACCACGCCGCTGGTCGCCTCCTTGAGCTGCAGAAATCGCATGTCGAAGGCTGCGTTGTGCGCCACCAGCACGGTGTCGTGCGCGTAGGCATGAAATGCGAGCAGCACGGCCCCGATGTCCGGCTGCCCCTGCAGCATGTCGGGCGTGATGCCGTGGATCCGGGTTGACGCGGCGGGCACCGGCCGCTTCGGGTCGACCAGTTGCTCGAATCCTTCCTGGTGCAAGAGCTTGCCGTTGACGATGCGGGTTGCGCCGATCTGGATGATCTCGTCGCCGCGCGACGGATCGAGCCCGGTGGTCTCGGTATCGAAAACCGTGTAGGACAGTTCATCGAGCCGGCGATCATGCAGTGCGCGCGCCATGTCCGAACTCTGGAACAGATCGAAGTCGTAGAAGGTCGGGCGGCTGTCCTCGGGCGCCAGCGCTGCGCGGGTCGGGACAGTGCCCTGTCGGCTATCGGCCAGTGGCAGCAGAAATCGGAACCATGCTTCATGGCGCGTGCGATCGCGTCCGAACCAGAACGCGCCGCCGTGGCGCTCCACCACCTCGTGTACGGTCAGTTGCATGGTTTGGCCGCCGATTCGGATCGGGTCCAGCTCCCAGGACATCGCCGTCTCGGTGTTCATCACGCTGTCATGCCAGACCAGATCCAGATGGGCATGTCTGCCCGAGGCCGCCAGGCGCAGTTCGACGCGCTGCTGCCCGAGCTCCAGGTGCAATCGCCCGGCCAGCCCGGCCAGTGCCTGCAGCAGCGAGAAGCTGTCGATCCGCAGCCACAGGCTCTGGTCGAGCGGCCCGGCCGATGCCTGCAGTTCGCCGCCGTCTCCGATCCGGCGCAGGGCGGCGGCGACCAGGTCGCTGCCCCGCATGTCCTGCATCGGCCAGCGCGTGTTCAGGCCGCTGGCAGCCTTGCTGGCCAGATCGCTGACCCGCTCGCGCATGACCCGGGACTCTTCGCGCACCACGGCCATGAAGCGCTCGCGCATGGGCGCGTCGTTGTCCGCCAACTCCAGCATTTCCAGCGCCGCCTGCTGGTTGGCCAGCGAACTGCGGCTGCCTTCAATCATGTCGTGCAGCAGTTGCTCGCGCAGCGACTGCTGTTCGAAATCGCGTGTCAGGTCCTCCAGCAGCAATACGAATCCACTGAGACGCATGGCCTGGCTGGTTGGCGGGTCAGCCGCCCCTGCCCGGGCTTCGCCTGGCCCCCCGAGGGGGTGCAGTCGTTCCTGGGGCGGCCCGTCGAAGGGCTTGCTTGAGCCCCCAGCCCAGGCTTCGCCTGGCCCCCCGAGGGGGTGCAGTCGTTCTTGGGGCGGCCCGTCGAACGACTCTACCTCCGCGTCGGCTGCA
>JBBKVW010000079.1:0-5667 GCA_037968655.1 Burkholderiaceae bacterium | reverse complement strand
GGCTACTGCACCATCAACGACGTCAGCGAGCGCGAATACCAGATCGAGCGCGGCGGCACCTGGGACAAGGGCAAGGGTTGCGACACCTTCGGCCCGATCGGCCCCTGGCTGGTGACGCGCGACGAAGTGCCCAATCCGCAGAAGCTCGCGATGTGGCTGGACGTGAACGGCAAGCGCATGCAAAACGGCAGCACCAAGACGATGATCTTCAGCGTGGCCAAGCTGGTCAGCTATGTCAGCCAGTTCATGACGCTGGAGCCGGGTGACGTCATCACCACCGGCACGCCGCCGGGTGTGGGCATGGGCGTGAAGCCTGCTGCGCAGTACCTCAAGAAAGGCGATGTGATTGCGCTGGGCATCGAGGGCCTGGGCGAGCAGCACCAGCGCGTCGTGCCGTTCAAGCTCTGAGGGCGGAAACGATGGTCTTGGCGTGGCCGCGCTGGCGTGCCAGTCGTCGTCGAGGGTAAACCCGCAAGGCGCTTAGGCCACGGGTTCTAAAGCGGGCCGGGCATGGCCGGACCATGCCTCGCTCATGCAAAATAGCACGATCGTTCGTTTTATTTTGCCTTCATGTCTGCTTCCTCTTCTTCTGTTCATTCCCTGGCGCGATCTGGCGCCGACGAAGCCCCACGCCCAGGCACTGGCGAAGTCCGCGTACTGCAAAAAGGGCAGCAGACCAAGGCGGCGATCGTTGATGCAGCCTTGCGCCTGGCCAGCCAGGTCGGGCTGGAAGGGCTGAGCATCGGCGCCGTGGCCGAGATCACGCAGATGAGCAAATCTGGCGTGTTCGCGCATTTCGGCTCGCGCGAAGAACTGCAGATTTCGGTGGTGCGCGAATATTTCCATCGCTTCGAGCAGGAGGTCTTTGCGCCAGTGTTGGACTTGCAGCGCGGCCTGCCACGCGTCGAAGCGCTGTTTGCCAACTGGATGAAACGCGTCGCCGTCGAATTGCAGTCCGGCTGCATCTTCATCAGTGGTGCGGTGGCCTTCGACGACCGTCCCGGCGCAGTGCGTGATGCGCTGGCCAGTTCGGTCAACGTCTGGCTGGACGCATTTCGCCGCGCCGTTGCCCAGGCCCGGCAGGCGGGCCATTTGCGGCCCGATGCCGACGCTGATCAGATGGCTTTCGAAATTCACGGTCTGATCCTGGCGCTGCACTACGAAGCCCGTTTCCTGAAAAACCCAGGTTCCATTGCCCGCGCCCACACCGGCTTCGATCATGTCCTGGCCACTTACGGCCGTCCCATGCCGGCAGCTGCGCCGATGCCGGCGCATCGGACCCATCACGATTGAGCCACGCTTTTCCCAGCTGATATTTTCCATCCCCGGAGTTCACACCAATGCCAAGCTATACCCCCCCATTGCGCGACATGCAGTTCGTCATGCACGAAGTGCTCAAGGTCTGCGACGACTTTCAGGCCATGCCGCGCCATGCCGAGATCGACGCCGACACGATCGACGCAGTACTGGAGCAAGCCGGCAAGTTCGCCGCGGAGGTGGCCCTGCCGCTCAATGTCAGCGGCGATGCCCAGGGTTGCACCTATGACCCCAGGACCCATGCGGTGACGGCGCCCAAGGGGTTCAAGGAGGCCTACGCGCAGTACGTCGCGGGCGGCTGGCCGGCCTTGAGCTGTGACCCCGACTATGGCGGCCAGGGGCTGCCGCTCGTGGTGAACCAGTGCCTGTATGAAATGCTCAATTCAACCAACCAGGCCTGGACCATGTATCCGGGGCTGACCCACGGCGCCTATGGGGCGATCCGCTTCAACGCCAACGAGGAACAAAAGCAGACCTATCTGCCCAAGATGATCAGCGGCGAATGGACCGGCACCATGTGCCTGACCGAAGCCCATTGCGGCACCGACCTGGGCCTGATGCGCACCAAGGCAGAACCCCTGGCCGACGGCAGCTACCGCATCACCGGCAACAAGATCTTCATCAGCGCCGGCGAACACGACCTGGCCGGCAACATCGTGCACCTGGTGCTGGCGCGCATAAGCGATGCGCCGGCCGGCATCAAGGGCATCAGCCTGTTCATCGTGCCCAAGTTCATGGTCAACGCGGACGGCTCGCTGGGCGAACGCAACGGCATCTACTGCGGCGGCCTGGAGCACAAGATGGGCATTCATGGCAATGCCACCTGCCAGATCGTGCTGGACGGCGCCATCGGCAGCCTGGTCGGGGCGCCGAACAAGGGAATGAGCGCGATGTTCGTCATGATGAATGGCGCGCGCCTGGGGGTGGGCAACCAGTCACTGGGCCTGACCGAGATCGCCTACCAGAATGCCCTGGCCTATGCGCAGGATCGCCTGCAGATGCGCTCGCTGTCGGGCACCAAGGCCAAGGACAAGCCGGCCGACCCGATCATCGTGCACCCGGACGTGCGCAAGATGCTGCTGACCGCGCGTGCCTATGCCGAAGGTGGTCGGGCGCTGGCGATCTTCTGCTCGGTGTTGCTGGAAAAGGAACACTTTCACCCCGACGCGAAGGTGCGCAAAGACAGCGGCGAAATGCTCTCGCTGCTGACGCCGATCGTCAAGGCCTTCCTGACCGACAACGGCTGGCAGGCCACCTCCGATTGCCAGCAGGTATTCGGCGGCCACGGCTATATCAAGGAATGGGGCATGGAGCAGTTCGTGCGCGATGCCCGCATCAACATGATCTACGAAGGCACCAACGCCATCCAGAGCCTCGACCTGCTTGGGCGCAAGATCCTGGGCAACAACGGCGCTACGCTCAAGAAGTTCGGCAAGCTGATCGCGGCACTGGTGGCCGAAGAAGGCGTCAACGAGAAAATGGCCGAGTTCATCAACCCGCTCGCCTACCTGGGCGACAAGATGACCAAGCTCACCACCGAAATCGGCTTCAAGGGTTTCCAGAATGCTGATGAAGTGGGTGCCGCCGCGGTGGACTATCTGCGCGTGGCTGGCCACCTGGTGTTCGGTTACTTCTGGGCCCGCATGGCGCAGGTCGCGCTGCGCGAGATCGCGGCCGGCAACACCGACCCGTTCTACCAGGCCAAGCTGCAAACCGCGCGCTTTTATTTCGCCAAGCTGTTCCCCGAGACCGCTTCGCTGATGCTTACCGTCCGGGCTGGTTCCAAGGTGTTGATGGACACCGAAGCCGTGTTTGCCTAGTATCCCCACCGTTCCATCACATCTATTCCCATTTCAATTTCAGGAGGCCTTCATGATCAAGAATACCATCGCAACCCTCATTCTCTTTTCCGCTTCTGGCATGGCACTGGCCCAGATGACGCCGGTAGGCAACTGGCACAGCATCGACGACAAGACCAAGGAGGTGAAGTCCGAGATCCAGATAAGCGACAACGGCGGCATGCTGAGCGGCAAGGTCACCAAGCTGCTGCGCAAGGACGCCAAGCAGGACGCAGTCTGTGATGAATGCACGGACGAGCGCAAGGGCAAACCCATGCTGGGCCTTGAGATCATTCGTGGAGCCAAGAAGGCCGACGGCAAGGACGTGTGGGAAGACGGCAAGATCCTGGACCCCGAGAACGGCAAGAACTATTCGCTGCGGCTGACACCGATCGAAGGCGGCAAGAAGCTGGAAGTGCGCGGCTCGATCGGCCCGTTCGGCCGCACCCAGACCTGGGTCCGCGTCCAGTAAGACCAACGCATCCCGGCCGGGCCGCAGCCCGGCCCTACGCGCGCCGCCGGCGCGCCATCGGAAAGTTCTCGCATGTCCCGTTTTCAAGTCAAGCAAGTCGCCGTGCTGGGTGCCGGCGTCATGGGCGCGCAGATCGCGGCGCACCTGGTCAATGTCCGTGTGCCAGTGATCCTGTTCGATCTGCCGGCCAAGGAAGGCCCCAAGAGCGGCATCGTCGGCAAGGCCGTCGAGGGTCTGAAAAAGCTCAAGCCTGCGCCTTTGGGTCTGGCCCAGGAGGCCTCGTTGATCCGCCAGGCCAATTACGAAGAGCACATGCATCTGCTCAAGGACTGCGACCTGGTGATCGAGGCGATTGCCGAGCGCATGGACTGGAAGCTCGATCTGTACCGCAAGATTGCGCCGCATCTGGCGCCTACGGCCATCGTGGCATCCAACACCTCGGGTCTGTCGATCACCAAGCTGAGCGAAGCCCTGCCCGAGGAAATAAAACCGCGCTTTTGCGGTATCCACTTTTTCAATCCGCCGCGCTATATGGCGCTGGTCGAGTTGATCAACACGCCGACCACCGAGCCGCAGGTGCTCGACAACCTGGAGGCTTTCGTCACCAGCGCCCTGGGCAAAGGCGTGGTGCGGGCCCATGACACGCCCAATTTCATCGCCAACCGGATCGGCATTGCCGGCATGCTGGCGACGATGAAACAGGTCGAGAACTTCGGTCTCTCCTACGACGTCGTCGATGACCTCACCGGCAAGAAGCTCGGACGCGCCAGTTCGGGCACCTTTCGCACGGCCGACGTGGTGGGCCTGGACACCATGGCCCATGTCATCAAGACCCTGCAGGACAACTTGAGCCTGAAGAGCGACCCGTTCTACGACAACTTCGCGACGCCGCCGGTGCTGGCCAAGTTGATGGAAATGGGCCATCTGGGGCAAAAAACCGGCGCCGGCTTCTACAAAAAGGTCGGCCGCGACATACTGCGCTTCGACGCCACGGCTGCTGACGGTGCTGGCGACTATGTGCCCAGCGGCGCCAAGGCCGACGAGGTGGTGGCGCGCATGCTCAAGAAGCCGGCAGGCGAGCGGCTGCGGTTGCTGCGCGACGCCCAGGGCGCCGAGCCGCGCTTCCTGTGGGCCATCCTGCGCGACCAGTTCCATTACGCAGCGGTGCATCTGCACACGGTTGCCGAATCGGCGCGCGACATTGACCTGGCGATGCGCTGGGGCTTTGGCCTCAAGCAGGGTCCGTTCGAGTTGTGGCAGGAGGCCGGCTGGCTCGACGTGGCCACGATGATCCAGCAGGACATCGACGCCGGCAAGGCGCTGTCCAAGGCGCCGCTGCCCGACTGGGTATTCTCCGGCCCGGTGGCCGAAGCTGGCGGCGTGCATACGCCCAAGGGCTCCTGGAGCGCCAGCGCGAACAAGTTCGTGCCGCGCCATGAATTGCAGGTCTACCAGCGCCAGCATTTCCGTGAGGACGTGCGTGGCGCCGACCAGCCGGTCGCCGCGACGGCCGGTACGACCTTGTACGAGGACGAGGCCATCCGCCTGTGGACGCTCGATGCGCCGGTGCTGATTGCCAGTATCAAGACCAAGATGCATGCGATCAGCCCGGATGTCGCCGAAGGCCTGATACGCGCGGTGCAACTGGCCGAGGAATCCTACGAGGGCCTGGTGATCTGGTCCAACGACGAGATGTTTTCGGTCGGCGCCGATCTGCAGGCCATGCTGCCGGCTTTCATGGTGGCCGGCATTTCGGCCATCGACGGCGCCGAACATGAGCTGCAGCAGGCCATGCTGCGCCTGCGCTACGCCAGCGTACCGACGGTGGCGGCCATACGTGGTCTGGCATTGGGCGGCGGCTGCGAGATGGCGGTGTACTGCGCCAGGCGCGTCGCGGCGATGGAAAGCTACATCGGGCTGGTCGAGGTCGGCGTTGGCCTGGTGCCTGGTGCTGGCGGCCTGACCTATATCGCCCGGCGCGCTGCCGAGAACGCCGCTGCGTCCACCAACAAGGACCTGCTGCCCTTCCTGACCGAGGGC
>JBBKVW010000078.1:0-2984 GCA_037968655.1 Burkholderiaceae bacterium | reverse complement strand
ATGAACAGCACATCCTGAGGCCCTCGAATGCGGTGTTCGAACGCTGGAAGTACGCGACACCGAACTTCAGCATGCGCATGTCCAATCTGGCCGCCGCCCTGCTGCGCCCGCAACTGGGTTTGCTGGCACAACGCGGAAACAGCTGGAATCACATTTACGCCATGCTGGACGCGCGATTGCGCGAAGCCCCAGGTGTTTGTGTTCCTGACCGCAATCCCAGAGAGGAATTTGTCGCCAGCTCGATTCAATTCACGCTGTCACTGGAGCCACGCAGAATTCAGCGCTTCGTGCAGGAGTGCGAGTTGCGCGGCCTGTATGTCAAGTGGTTTGGCGGCCAGGAGCCCAAAGCCTTCACCAGCAACTTTGCACATTGGCACTACATCACCAAAAAGCCGGTGTTGCCTAAGTCCATGGCCATCATGAGCCAACTGCTGGACCTGCGCACGCCGCTGTCATTGACCGAACCGGACTGCGAATTGATCGGTCGCATTGTGGTTGCAGCAGCAACGATTGCGGCCGAGGCGTCCTGATCGACTCGCGCACTTCAATAGCACCCGCGCCCTTGAATCACCCACCCCTGGCCCGACACCAAACCCAACTTCCAGGAAAGACGACATACCATGAAACTGACCCATTTCCCCCGTATTCGCATTACCCACGGTCCTACGCCGCTGGAGTTCATGCCCCGGTTGACCGAGGCTTTGGGCGGCCCCAATTTGTACATCAAGCGCGATGACTGCACTGGGCTGGGCACTGGCGGCAACAAGACGCGAAAGCTGGAGTTCCTGATGGCGGATGCCGTGTCACAGAAGGCCGATACCATCATCACGCAGGGCGCGACGCAATCAAACCATGCGCGCCAGACGGTCGCAATTGCGACCAAGTTGGGCCTGAAATGTGAGATTCTTCTGGAGGACCGCACCGGCTCGACGCTAGAGGAGTACAAACACTCCGGCAACGTTTTTCTGGACCACCTGTATGGTGCGCATGTGCAGGAATTGCCCGGTGGAACCGACATGAACGCCGCCATGGCCAAGCTGGCCGACGAGTTGCGCGCCAAGGGGCAAAAGCCCTACATCATTCCCGGTGGCGGTTCCAACGCCATCGGTGCGCTGGGTTATGTCGTGTGCGCGCTTGAGATGGTGAACCAGTTCAACACCCAGGGGCTGGACGTGCACCATGTTGTGCATGCCACGGGCAGCGCTGGAACACAGGCTGGTCTGGTGACGGGCCTGCAAGGCACGCGCAGCCTGATTCCGGTGCTTGGTATCGGCGTGCGCGCGCCCAAACCGGCGCAGGAAGAAAGCGTCTATAACCTCGCGCTCAAGACAGCCGAGTTGCTGGGTGTTGCTGGCAGTGTTTCGCGCGCGAGCGTCGTTGCCAACTGCGACTACGTGGGCGACGGCTATGGCGTTCCCACGCCCGGCATGGTCGAGGCTGTCACCATGCTGGCCCGCCTGGAGGGCATTCTGCTGGACCCGGTCTATTCCGGCAAAGGCATGGCTGGCCTGATCGACCTGTGCCGCAAGGGCTTTTTCAAGAAGGGGGAGAACGTGGTGTTTGTGCACACCGGCGGCGCGGTGGCACTCTACGGTTATATGCAGGCCTTCAAGGACCTGACCCCCAACTGAAGCAATCATGGCTCCGTCAGCGCAGGCAGATACGTTGGCGCCACCAGGTACGCTGACGGTACTGGTGACACTGGGTCTGGCCGGCACGACGGCCGGTTGCGTGGTGTCGATTCGGTGGGACACCGCTGGCCCCAAACAAGCCTGGGAATCGACATGATTGGCGTCTTGGGCGGAATGGGTCCGTTGGCCACCGTTGATTTTTTCTCCAAGCTGATTGCCGCGACTCCCGCCGTCCGCGACTCGGATCATGTGCCCTTGCTGATCCAGTCCGACCCCAGGATTCCCGAACGCCCGGCCGCCATCCTGCGTGATGCACCGTCGCCACTGCCAGCGCTGATGGCCGGACGCGACCGCCTGATCGCCGGCGGTGCGCTGGCACTGGCCATGCCGTGCAACACTGCGCATTTCTGGTATGCCGAACTGGCGCGCGACTGCCCTGTGCCGTTCCTGAGCATCGTGCAGGCCTGCTGTGACGAGCTCGGTTCGCTGGTCAAACCGGGTGAACGGGTGGGTATCATCGCCACCCAGGCAACACTGGCAGCGCGCATCTTCGATGCTCCATTGCGAGCCGGGGGCTACCCAAGCGTACTGCCCGAAGTTCATGAACTCGACACCCTGATTCTTCCCGGCATCGAACACGTCAAGGCAGGCCGTGCTGCCGAAGGTGGGCAGTTGATCGAGCAGGCCGTTACGCGCCTCATGGTGCGCGGGGCTGCGGCCGTGATTCTGGCGTGCACTGAAACCCCCGTGGCGCTCGATGCAATAGCGTCGGACGTGCGCGGGCACTGCATTGATTCCACCGGCGCCCTTGCGCGCAGCTGCGTCGCCTGGTGGTTGCATCACGGATCCAGCCTGAAGTTCCTCCCCCCTTGAGCCGAGTTTGTCCTTATGCGACAAGCACTTGACTTGAATTCTGACTGCCGTGTTCTGACTACAGGGCAATCTGCCCGATGGGTTCGAGCGCGTGCTTTTGCTTGCTGTTGGCGCTGGTGTGCACGGTGAAGCTTGGAAAATTTTCTGCGGCCTGCGGCGTACGGCAGGTGTTGCGCGCGATGGTTGCCATCTCGGCTATCAAGGTTGAGAAGCTGTGCGCAGGGGTGTTGTCGTCAAGGCTGTGCCGTGCTGGCTTTGACCAAAGCCGCCTTTGAGCGCTTGGCTGGTGCGACCGGGTCGCGCGTGGCTTTGACCTGCTGCTCGGTATCGGCAAACATCAACGCGCGCCAGGCCTCGCGCATGTGCCACCAGCGGGTGGTGACTAGTTTGGTTGAAGGCGCCGGGATGCGCGCGGCCACCATCGCAACAACCAGGTCGCGCTCACGGCCGGCCTTGGATGCAATGAGCGATGCAAAAGCC
>JBBKVW010000077.1:0-5138 GCA_037968655.1 Burkholderiaceae bacterium | reverse complement strand
CTCAAGCAGCGAGCGATACTACTGGGCGCGTCGATCAAGAAAAGCGAGTTGCTGCGCGCCGGCATCAAGGCCCTGGCGGCCATGGGCGATGCCCACTACCTGGCCGCGCTGGCGGCTGTGCCCGCCATCAAGACCGGCCGGCCCGCCAAGTCCTGACCGGGCCGTGCGCAGTCGGGCCGGCAGCTAGAGCGTGTCGGGCGACTGGACCGCAGCGATGACCGTCTGCTGGTGGCCGTCGCGCTCGCGCGTGCGCAGCCACCAGACCGCGCCCTTGCGCACCGGGCAGGCGGCGAATTTCAACGGCAACAGCTCGGCGATGGCCTCGCCCAGCGTCGGCTGGTGGCCCACGATCAGGACCGCGCTTTTCGAGGTGGGCCACTGCGCCACTTCCAGCAATTGGTTGTATTTCGCGTCCGGCAGCAGCTCCGGCCGGATCTTGTATTTGCGACCCAGAGCCATTGCGGTCTGCTCACAACGCGACGCCGGACTGCACAGGATGCGGGTGCCTTCGGGCAACTGGCGATCGAGCCAGCCCGCCACCCGGGCGGCCTGCTTGACACCGCGTGGTGTCAGGACCCGGCGCATATCCTCGATTTCTTCGTTTGTGTCTTCCGCATCGGCGTGACGCCACAATATCAGGTCCATTCGATCTCCAGTGGTCAAGGGTTGGTGTAACGCGCCATCAGCGCATCCTGCATGCCCGGGTTCCGGCCGTCCTTGGCCGGTTGGGCCCGCTGGTAGCTGCCATCGCCCGCCAGAAGCCAGGCATCGCGATGGTCGTGCAGGCTGGCGACCAGGCATTCGTCCACGATGCACTGGCGCAGGGCGGGGTCGGTAATCGGCCAGGCCAGTTCGACCCGGCGCAGCATATTGCGGTTCATCCAGTCGGCGCTGGAGAGATACAGATGTTCCTCGGCGGCTGCGCGAAAATAGAACACCCGGGAGTGCTCCAGAAAGCGGCCGATGATCGATCGCACCCGGATGTTGTCGGTCAGCGCGGGCAGCTCGGGTGGCAGCATGCAGGCGCCGCGCACGATCAGGTCGATGCGCGCACCGCGTTGCCCGGCACCCACGAGTGCCATCATCAGAGCCTCGTCGGTCAAGGCATTCATCTTGAGCACGATCCGCGCGTCCTTGCCTTGCGCGGCGGCCTCGCCGACCCGCTCGATGCGTTCGATGTATTTGCGTTGCAGGTGAAAGGGCGCGAGCCACACGCGTTGTAGCCGTGGCAACCGGCACTGGCTGGCAAGGTGCAGAAACACATGCTCGACATCGGACGTCAGGGCCGGGTCGGCGCTCAGGTGTCCGATGTCGGTATACAGGCTGGCCGTGCGCACGTTGTAGTTACCAGTCGACAAGTGCACGTATCGGACCAACCGGTTTGATTCGCGCCGCGTGATCAACAGCATCTTGGCATGGGTCTTCAGGCCGACCACGCCATACACCACCTGCGCACCGATCGACTCCAGGCGCTCTGCCCAATTGATGTTGGCCTCTTCGTCGAACCGGGCCTTGAGTTCCACCACGACCGTGACCTCCTTGCGACGGCGCACGGCCTCACACAGCAGGTCCATCAGTTCCGGGTCGGGGCCGGTGCGGTAAATCGTCTGCTTGATCGCCAGCACATCGGGATCGTTGACAGCCTCGCGCAGGAAGGTGGTCACCAGTGCAAAGCTCTCATAGGGGTGGTGCAGCAGGATGTCACCCTGCTGGAGCCGCTCGAACAGGGACTGGTTGCGCCGCAACGGCTCGGGCGTCGAAGGCGTAAAGGGGCTGAACTGCAGATGGGGCGCATCCACCAGGTCGATCAGCTGTTGCAACCGTACCAGGTTGACCGGACCGTGAACCCGGTACAGCGACTGTGGCGGCAGGTTGAACTGGCGCAGCAGGAAATCGGCCAGATAGTCGGAACATCCGGCCGCAACCTCCAGTCGCACCGCCTGACCGTAGTGGCGCTGCTGCAGTCCCAGCCGCATTGCGGTGCGCAGGTTGCTTACGTCGTCCTCGTCCACTGCCAGGTCGGAGTGGCGGGTGACGCGGAACTGGGAGAACTGGCCGACCTCACGTCCGGGAAACAGGCTGTGCAGATGCGCGCGTATGACACTGGACAGGGATACGAACATGACCTTGCCTGCAGTCACCTTGTCGGGCATGCCGATCAGGCGTGGCATGACCCTCGGCACCTTGACGATGGCGATCTCGTTCTCGCGCCCGAAGGCATCCTTGCCGCCGAGCCGGACGATGAAATTGAGAGTCTTGTTGGCGACCTGTGGGAATGGATGCGCCGGATCGAGCGCCACCGGGATCAGCAGCGGGCGAACCTCGCGCTCGAAATAGGTGCGGACCCAGCGTGTCTGCAGCGGCGAGCGGTCGCTGAAGCCGACGATCTCGATGCCTTCGCGGGCGAAGGCCGGCATGAAGGCGTCGTTGTACAGCGCATATTGGCGATCGACCAGCGTATGGGCCGCATGTGCCAGTGACTCGAAGGACTGCCTGGTGAACAGGCCCATGCGGATCGAGCCGTGGTAGGCGTTCAGGTGCGAGGCCATGCGGACCTCGAAAAACTCGTCCAGATTGGACGAGACGATGCACAGGTAACGCAGCCTTTCGAGCAGCGGCACATCTGGGCGATGCGCCCAGTCCAGCACCCGTTCGTTGAATGCCAGGATGCTGTGGTCGCGATCGAGGAACGGAACGTGGCGGACAACCGGGTTTGCTGGGAACTTGGGCATCATGGAAAAGGAGTGCAGGAATCCTGCGAGTATTCGTGGCAACGATGACGGAGATGTGACAGTCCACGGTCGGGGTTGACTCCCCGGCGGCAACCAACCGGGTCGCAAGATCACGTCAATCGCCTGAAGGATTCGTGAATTAGGGCAAATGGCTTTCCGATCTGCGATTGAGGTGCTTGTGTCATGGAGTCGTCACATTGGGGTCCTAAAGTTGCGGCTGAGCAGATTGCAAATCTGACACAACGAACACCTAAATTCTCAAAGGACTATCCATGAAATTCAGCTTCCAGACCGCAATCGTCGGCAGCACGGCCCTTGCGTCGGCCGTATTCGTGTCAGCCGCTATCGCGCAAAACATCACTGGCGCCGGTGCCAGTTTTCCGGCCCCGGTGTACTCAAAGTGGGCGGCCGAATACAACAAGGCTACCGGCGTCAAGGTCAACTACCAGTCGGTGGGCTCCGGCGCCGGCATCAAGCAAATCGATTCCAAGACAGTCGATTTCGGCGCATCTGACATGCCGCAGACCGACGAGGTCCTCAAAGCCAAGGGCCAGTTCCAGTTCCCCACGGTGATCGGTGGAACCGTGCCGGTCGTCAACATCAAGGGCGTCGGTCCAGGCCAGATGAAACTTGACGGCCAGGTGCTGGGCGACATCTACCTGGGCAAGATCACCAAGTGGAACGATGCGGCCATTGTGGCCCTGAATCCCGGCTTGGCATTGCCGGACGCCGCAATCGCTCCGGTGCGTCGCGCTGATGGATCCGGCACAACATTCAATTTCACCAACTACCTTAGCCGCGTGCATCCGGAGTGGAAGGCCAAGGTCGGCGAGGGCACGGCCGTGAACTGGCCGGTAGGTGCTGGTGGCAAGGGCAACGAAGGTGTCGCCGCATTCGTCGGGCGCCTGCCCAACTCGATCGGCTACGTCGAATATGCCTATGTCAAGCAGAACAAGATGGCCTACACGCTGTTGAAGAATCGCGATGGCGTTTTTGTCTCGCCCAGTGATGTCAGCTTCAAGGCGGCAGCTGCCGGCGCCGACTGGAACAAGTCGTTCTACCAGTTGATCACCGACCAGCCCGGCAAGGACACATGGCCAATCTCCACTGCCACCTTCATCCTGATGCATCTCAAACAGGATCAGGCCGCCAGTGCGACCGAAGTCTTCAAGTTCTTCACATGGGCCTACAAGAGCGGCGACAAGATTGCCGAGGATCTGGACTACATCCCGATGCCCGACTCCGTCGTGGGTGCCATCGAAAAGGCCTGGAGCCAGGTTACCGACGCATCGGGCAAGACGGTCGCGCTGAAATAAGCGCGATCTGGTCAACACGCCATCGTCTTGCAGGGAGTAGTCGCTTGTCCACTACACTTTCCCCGGCCCAGCCGTCGATGGTTCCTGCGGCGCTGGCACCGCGACGTGTCACGACCAGTCCTCCTCCCATGAAAACTGCCCGTTCGGGCCCCATGGCGGACCGCATCTTTGGCTGGTTGGCCAAAGGTGCGGCCATTTTCACCCTGGTCATGCTGGCCGCGATCCTGGCCTCCCTGACCGTCAGTGCGTGGCCCGCCATCGACAAATATGGCCTCGGCTTCCTGTCCAGCACCACGTGGGATCCGGTCAAGGAAGAATTCGGCGGCCTGGTGATGATCTACGGCACGCTGATGACTTCGTTCATCGCGTTGCTGATCGCGGTGCCGGTGAGTTTCGGCATCGCGCTTTTCCTCACCGAATTGTCACCGGCCTGGCTCAAACGCCCGTTGGGGACCGCCATCGAATTGCTGGCTGCGGTTCCGTCCATTGTGTATGGCATGTGGGGCCTGCTGGTTTTCAGCCCCATTCTGTCGACCTACGTACAGCAGCCGCTGCAAGCCATTTTTGGCGATGTGCCCGTCCTGGGTGCCTTGTTTTCCGGTCCACCAGTGGGAATCGGCATACTCTCGGCCGGCATCATTCTGGCCATCATGATCATTCCATTCATCGCGGCGGTGATGCGTGACGTTTTCGAGGTCACGCCGACGCTGCTCAAGGAATCCGCCTACGGGCTCGGCTCCACCACCTGGGAAGTTGTCTCCAAGGTGGTGCTGCCCTATACCAAGGCCGGGGTCATCGGCGGCCTCATGCTGGGACTGGGGCGTGCGATTGGCGAGACCATGGCGGTTACGTTCGTGATCGGCAACTTCAACCAGCTCGATTCGCTGAGTCTGTTCCAGGCTGCCAACAGCATCACCTCGGCGCTGGCAAACGAGTTTGCCGAAGCTGGTGCCGGCTTGCACCAGGCTGCCTTGATGTATCTCGGTCTGGTGCTGTTCTTCATCACCTTTGTGGTGTTGACCTTGTCCAAGTTGCTGCTGGCCCAACTCAAAAAAAATGAAGGGGCGCGCACGTGACCACTGGCGAAAGG
>JBBKVW010000076.1:0-5485 GCA_037968655.1 Burkholderiaceae bacterium | reverse complement strand
TGCACCTTCTCCACGTATGCCGACATGCCGCGTTTGACGTAGTCCTGCGCCAAGTCGAACATGTTGTACCACATGGAATGGATGCCGGCGAGCGTGATGAACTGGTACTTGTAGCCCATGGCGCCGAGTTCGCGCTGGAACTTGGCGATGGTGGCATCGTCCAAGTTCTTCTTCCAGTTGAACGACGGCGAGCAGTTGTAGGCCAACATCTTGCCCGGGTGCACATTGTGCACCGCATCGGCGAACTTCTTGGCAAACGCCAGGTCGGGCGTTCCGGTCTCGCACCACACCAGATCGGCATAGCGCGCATAGGCAATGGCGCGCGATATTGCCTGATCGATGCCCTTGCGGGTCTTGTAGAAACCTTCGGCAGTGCGTTCACCGGTGATGAAGGGCTTGTCGTTCTCGTCGTAGTCGCTCGTCAAAAGGTCGGCTGCTTCGGCGTCCGTACGCGCAATCACCAGGGACGGCACACCACACACGTCGGCCGCCATGCGCGCGGCGATCAGTTTCTGGCAGGCCTCGACGGTGGGCACCAGCACCTTGCCGCCCATGTGACCGCATTTCTTGACCGATGCCAACTGGTCTTCCCAGTGCACGCCGGCGGCACCGGCCTTGATCATGGCTTTCATCAACTCGAAGGCGTTGAGCACGCCGCCAAATCCGGCTTCCGCATCGGCCACGATCGGTGCAAAGTTGTCGATGTAACCATCGGCGCCCGCATCGATACCCTTGGAGTGCTGGATCTCGTCGGCACGCCGGAAGGTGTTGTTGATGCGCTCCACGACGGTCGGTACCGAGTCGACCGGATACAACGACTGGTCCGGGTACATCGACGCATAGGAGTTGTTGTCGGCAGCGACTTGCCAGCCCGACAGGTAGATCGCCTTGATGCCGGCCTTGACCTGTTGCATGGCCTGCCCACCGGTCAACGCACCTAGGCAGTTCACGTAGGGCTCGGTATGCAACAGGTGCCACAGCTTTTCGGAACCGCGGCGCGCCAATGTGTGTTCGATCGGAAACGAGCCGCGCAGACGAACCACGTCGGCTGCGCTGTAACCGCGCTCTATGCCTTTCCAGCGCGGGTTGCTGGCCCAGTCCTTTTCAAGGGCTTCGATTTGCTGGGCACGGCTGAGTTGCTCCGAGAGACTTTGTGGCATGGGTTCACTCCTGGGGTTGTTGAATACGATTGCCCCGGATAGCTGGCCTGCGACACTTTGATTGCGGGGACAGGCATCCGGAACCTGTAGACATTCTAGGTCTTATATAAGACTTTTTGTGATCTTATGTCTTATAGAAGAGTAAAAATATCACGATAAAAATCAAACACTTGCGAATGAATTTCGCATAAAGAAATGATTTTCCTTATTGCGCGAAATTCTGCTGCGCCGCAGCACACGAAAAGCTCGAATGGCAGGACAAGCGCCGGCCAAAACTTCAGTCGAGCGCTTCCAACTCCACCCGCATCGCTGCCGCGATCTCACGCTCGCGCCGGCGTGTCTGGCGGGCCACCCAGACGCTGTAGCCGATGATGACGGCTGTCACCGTGATGATCAGCAGCGTCGCCGCCGCATAGATGGTCGGGTTGATGCCACGCCGCGCATAGCCGAAGATGACCTGCGGCAGGGTGTTCACGCCCGGACCGGACAGAAACTCGGAAATCACCACATCGTCGAATGACAGCGTGAACGACAGCAGAAACGCGGCCAGGATGGCCTGGGCGATATTGGGCAGCGTGATCAGGAAAAACACCTGGTAGGGTCTGGCCCCGAGGTCCATCGCGGCCTCTTCGATCGAGCGGTCCATGTCCATCAGGCGCGACTGGACCACCACCATGGAGTAAGCCATGCCCAGCAAGGTATGACCCAGGATGATGGTGAGCATGCCGCGTGGCGGCCAACCCAGGAAGTTCTGTGCGCCTACCATCAGCAGCAGCAAGGACAGGCCTATCACCACCTCGGGCATCACAAGCGGCGCATTGACCATGCCCGAAAACACGGTGCGCCCGGCAAATCGACGATATCGCACCAGCACGAAGGCTGCAAAGGTGCCCAGCGTGGCCGACAACAGGCCAGTGATGGTGGCCACCTTCACCGACAGCCAGAAGCCGTCGACGATGCGCGAATCCTGCGTCAGGGCCTCATACCAACGCAGGGAGAATCCGGTGAAACGCGCGTCCTGCCGGGTATCGTTGAACGAGAACAGGATCATGAAAAACAGCGGCATGTACAGGAACAGGTAGACGACTCCCAGCCAGAACTTGCTGATGTGGCGGTTCAGTACGGCGATCATGGCGGCCCCTACTTTCGCGCGTCGACCGATTCGCCGCTGTAGTGGTAATAGATTGCCAGCGGAACCACGATGAAGCCAATCATCACCACTGCCAGTGCAGTGGCGCGTGGCCAGTTGTTGCTGGTGAACATTTCATCCCACACGACACGCCCGATCATGATGTTCTCCGGGCCGCCAAGCAGGGACGGAATGACGAACTCGCCGACAGACGGAATGAAAACCAGCATGAAGCCGGCGACGATGCCCGAGCGTGACAGTGGCACGGTGACCAGCCAGAAGGCTTTGAATGGCGAGGCGCCCAGGTCGTAAGCCGCCTCCAGCAAGCGAAAATCCATCTTCACCAGGTTGGCATACAAGGGCAGCACCATGAAGGGCAGGTAGACATAGGTCATGCCGACCAGCATCGAGACATTGGTGTAGATCATGAAGATCGGTTCGCGCGTGATGCCCAGCCACATCAACGCCTGGTTCAGGATGCCCTGGTCGGCCAGGATGCCCTTCCAGGCATACACGCGCAGCAGGAACGAAGTCCAGAACGGAAGCATCACCATCATCAGCAGCGCCGGGCGCACGCTGGGTCGGGCGCGCGCTATGAAATACGAGAACGGGTAGCCGATGACCAGGCACAGCAGCGCGGTGCACAGCGCATACCAGATCGAGCGCACATAGGCCTCGATATAGATCGTGTCGAACAGCACGCCGTCTTCGCCGCGGCGAAAGATCGACCAGTAGTTCTCGTACTTGAGCGCAAGGATGCCGGTCTCGGTGTCCCAGATCGGCTTGAACGGATGGATGTCGTTGCCCATGTCGACGAAGCTGATGTACAGCAGGATCAGGAAGGGCAGCAAAAAGAAGACGAACAGCCACACATAGGGCACGCCGATGACAAAGCGCCGGCCGGGTACAGGAAAGCTGAACTTGGACATGCTTTGACGGCGCTTCAGTCGCGCAGCACAATGGCGGCGTCATCGCGCCACCAGAAAAACACCTCGTCGCCCCAGGTGATATTGCTATGTGCGTGGCGCGCGGTATTGGCCTCGGTGATGCGTACCGTCGAGCCGTCGCTGGCGACCACGATGTAGGTGTTGTAGGAGCCGAAGTAGGCGATCTCCTTCACCTTGCCGGAAAACAGATTGTGTTGCGCTTCGGGCATGCTCTTACTGATGTCGATCTTCTCGGGGCGCACCGCAATCGCCACCCGCATGTTGATCTTGCCACTGACGCCATGACCCACCTGGATCTCGCCCAGACTGGTGGTCACGGCACAGCGATCGGCCTCATCGGCGCTGAGCTTGCCCTCGAACAGATTGACGTTGCCGATGAAATCGGCCACGAAGCGATTGGCCGGATGCTCGTAGACCTCCTCTGGAGAGCCCACTTGCAGCACCTTGCCCTTGCTCATCACCGCGATGCGGTTGGCCATGGTCATGGCCTCTTCCTGATCGTGGGTCACCATGACACAGGTCACCTTGACCTGCTCGATGATGTTGACCAGTTCGAACTGGGTCTGCTCGCGCAGCTTCTTGTCCAGAGCGCCCAATGGTTCGTCAAGCAACAGCAGCTTGGGCCGCTTGGCCAGGCTGCGAGCCAGCGCCACCCGTTGCTGCTGGCCACCCGACAGCTGGTGTGGTTTGCGCTTGGCAAAAGGTGTCAGCTGGACCAGATCGAGCATCTCACCGACGCGCTGCTGTATTTGCGCCTTTGGCAACCCCTCGCGCTTCAAACCAAAGGCCACGTTCTCCCAGATCTCCAGATGCGGAAAAAGCGCATAGGACTGGAACATCATGTTCATTGGCCGGTCATAGGGCGGAAACTTGGCTACGTCCTGGCCGCTGAGCAGTACCCGCCCGGAACTGGGCTTTTCGAATCCCGCCAGCATGCGCAGCAGAGTCGACTTGCCGCAACCCGAGCTGCCCAGCAAGGCGAATATTTCGCCGCGCCCGATCGACAGCGAGACGTCGTCCACCGCCAGGGTCTCGTCAAACCGCTTTGTCAGCTGCTCCGTGACGAGATGGCCCTCCGTTGCTTCTTCTTGTGCCATTGATCAGTCCTGGTCCGCGATTGCACACCACAAACAAAACGGGCTGTTCATACCAGGTACAAACAGCCCGCAAAGCCAGGGGAAAGTTTCTTACTTGCCCTTTTTGAAGCCGTTGTATGCGTTGGCCATTGCCTCACGCGCCTCGTTGGTGAAGCTGCCAGGCGGGATCATCTTCTCGAGGTATGCCGCCTCGACAAAAATGGTCTTGTTGCCTGCAATCTCCGGCTTGATCTTGTCCATGGCCGCCTTGTTGCCGGTCGGATAGGTCATGTCGTTGGCCATGGCGGCCGCGTTTTCAGCCCGCAGATAAAAATCGATAAATGCATGTGCGTTCTTCGGATGCTTGGCATCCTTGGTGATGGCCATGGTGTCGAAGAAGATCAAGGCGCCGGTGCTTGGCAACAGGGCTTCGATCACGTCCTTGGATTTGTTCTCTTTGGCGCGCCCGGCAGCGATGTTGATGTCGCCCGACCAGCCGATCGACACGCAGGCCTTGCCGCTGGAGATGTCGTCAATCATGGTCGAGCTGAACAGGCGTACGTCCTTGCGCACCTTGGCCAGCATGTCGCCCGCCAGTTTGTAATCGGCAGGGTCGTTGGAGTAGGCATCCTTGCCGATGTAGTGCAGCGCAACCGGAATGATCTCGGTCGGCGAATCCAGGTAGGCGATGCCGCAGGACTTGAGCTTGCTGGTGTATTTCGGGTCGAACACCAGGTCCCACGCGTTTTCAGGCATTGGCATCTTGCCAAGGGCCTTCTCGGCCTTGGTCTTGTTGATTCCGACCGTGGTAAAGCCCCAGGCCCATGGCACCAGGTGCTTGTTGTCCGGATCAGCCTTGGTCAGCGTCTTCATGATCGCCGGCTCCAGATTGGCCAGATTCGGAATCTTGGACTTGTCCAAGGGTTGCATCAAGCCGCCTTCGATCTGCGGCTTTGCGAACACGGTGCCGGGGACGACGATGTCATAACCCGAGCTCCCGGCGACCAGTTTCGCGTGCAAGGCCTCGTTGGTCTCGAACGTGTCGTAGTTCACCTTGATGCCGGTTTCCTTCTCGAACGCGGCGATCATGCCGTCGGGAATGTAGTCCGGCCAGTTGTAGATGTTGAGGACCTTCTCCTCTTCCGGCTCCGGCGGTGGTGCAGGGGCCGCGGC
>JBBKVW010000075.1:0-3482 GCA_037968655.1 Burkholderiaceae bacterium | reverse complement strand
TGCCCGACTACCGCTGGGGCATATTCCTGAATCCCGGCCAGGCCGATCGCAAGATCCACTTTGGCGACCACATGGGCGAGGCGGCCTGGACCGACATACCCGGCGAATACCGCGCCAATCTGCGCCGCATCATCGTGACGCAAGGCGACACCGAGCCGGCCAGCGTCGAACAGCAGCGCCACCTGGGCGCCACCGCGCCGAGCATGTACGACCTGCGTAACCTGTTCCAGATCAATGTCGAGGAAGGACGCCACCTGTGGGCCATGGTCTATCTGCTGCACAAGCATTTCGGCCGCGATGGCCGCGAGGAGGGCGAGGCACTGCTGCAGCGGCGCAGCGGCCAGGAGGACAACCCGCGCATCCTGCAGGCCTTCAATGAGCCGACGCCGGACTGGCTGAGCTTTTTCATGTTCACCTATTTCACCGACCGCGACGGCAAGTTCCAGCTCTGCGCGCTGGCCGAGAGCGCGTTCGATCCGCTGGCGCGCACCACCAAGTTCATGCTGACCGAAGAGGCGCATCACATGTTCGTCGGCGAGTCGGGCATCGGCCGCGTCATCAACCGCACCTGCGCGGTGATGAACGAGCTCAAGACCGAGGATCCGAAAAAGCTGCGCGCGGCCGGCGTGATCGACCTGCCGACGATCCAGCGCTACCTGAACTTTCACTTCAGCGTGACGATCGACCTGTTCGGTGCCGACGAGTCCAGCAATGCGGCGACTTTCTACAGCACCGGCCTGAAAGGGCGCTACGAGGAAGGCAAGCGCGATGACGACCACCAGCTGCGCGGCCAGACCTACAAGGTGCTGGCGGTGCAGGATGGCAAGCTGGTCGAGCGCGAGGTGCCGATGCTCAACGCGCTCAACGAAGTGCTGCGCGACGACTTCATCAAGGACAGCGTGGCCGGCGTGGGGCGCTGGAACAAGCTGATCGACAAGGCCGGTATTGCGTTCAAGCTGACGACCCCGCACAAGGCGTTTCACCGCAACATCGGGCCGCTGGCGGGTGCGAAGATATCGCCGGACGGGCGTGTCGTCAGCGAATCCGAATGGAAGGCCAAGAAGGACGAGTGGCTGCCCAGCGAGACGGATCGCGCCTACATCGCCAGCCTGATGGGCCGCGTCGTCGAACCGGGTCAGTTCGCCAACTGGATTGCGCCGCCACCCATCGGCATCAACCGCCAGCCGGTGAATTTCGAATACGTGCGCTTCGCCTGATCGCGCACGGACAGACCAGCAGGAGACATGAACATGGGTGCATCCGAAACCACCGTCATCAAGCAGCACCTGATCGACCCCGAGATCTGCATCCGCTGCAACACCTGCGAATCGGTCTGCCCGTCCAAGGCCATCACGCACGACGACAACAACTATGTCGTCGATGCCAGCATCTGCAACCAGTGCATGGCCTGCATCTCGCCCTGTCCGACCGGCTCGATCGACAACTGGCGCATGATGCCCCGGACCATGGCCTACAGCGTGCGGGACCAGTTTGGCTGGGAGGAGTTGCCGGCCGAATTGAGTGCAGAGAAAATGGCTGCAGCCGGCGTCAGCGCCGATACCGTGGAGGCCGAGGCCGTGCAGGCGGCAGAGCCGCATCCATCGACCGGTGCCGCGGCAGCCGACGGTACTGCGGTCTTCACTAGCGCGCTGTATGGCGCGCTGCTGCCGCCCTGGTCAGCCGCGCATGCCTACACCAACCTGTACGGGCCCAAAACCGCTGTCAAGACGCTCAGTGCCACGGTCAGCGGCAATGTGCGGGTGACCGAGGTCGGCAAGCAGTACGACACGCACCATCTGGTGCTGGACTTCGGCAACACGCCGTTCCCGGTGCTCGAAGGCCAGTCGATCGGCGTCGTGCCGCCGGGGTCAGATGCCAATGGCCGTGCCCATCATCCGCGGCAGTATTCGGTGGCCAGTCCGCGCAATGGCGAGCGGCCGGGCTACAACAACCTCTCGCTGACCATCAAGCGCGTGCTGGAAGACCATCAGGGCAAGCCGGTAACGGGTGTGGCCAGCAACTACATGTGCGACCTGAAAGTCGGCGACACGGTACAGGTGATCGGCCCCTTTGGCGCCAGCTTCCTGATGCCCAACCATCCGCGCAGCCATGTGGTGATGATCTGCACCGGCACCGGCAGCGCGCCGATGCGCGCCATGACCGAGTGGCGGCGCCGCCTGCGCGCCTCGGGCAAGTTCGAGGGCGGCAAGCTGATGCTGTTCTTCGGCGCCCGCAGCAAAGAGGAGCTGCCGTACTTCGGCCCGCTGCAAAGCCTGCCCAAGGACTTCATCGACACCAGCTTCGCCTTCAGCCGTACGCCGGGGCAGCCGAAGAAATATGTGCAGGACGCGATGCGCGAACGCGCAGCCGACCTGGCACCACTACTGTCCGACGCGAACAGCTACTTCTATGTCTGCGGCCTCAAGAGCATGGAAGAAGGCGTGGTGATGGCGCTACGCGATATTGCGCAGGACGCGAAACTGAACTGGGACGAGATAGCTCCCGCGCTCAAGCGCGATGGACGACTGCATCTGGAAACCTACTGAGACCCGCTGGCCGTCGATAGAATCCGGAACTTCTGATATCCGAATGGCTCTGAGGTTTCACACCTGCCAATTCCACTGCCCGTGAATTCACGCATCATCCACTCCCCCATCGACCAGCGCCAGTCTGGCGCGGCCGCAATGGCCCGGTGCTCTTTATGGTGTCGGAGTGGTGTGCGATGCGCAAAAGCCTGATGCGGCGCTTTGCCCGGGCATTGGTGCTGATCCTGCTATTGGCGCAATGGGCCGTTGCGTCGCACGCCTGCCAGATGGGCAACCTGGGTATGGCCTCGGGCGACATGTCGAATGCATCAGCCATGGAACAGACGCCCGTTGATGCGTCTGCCAGATCGACCGCCATGCCGATGCCCGATTGCGACTCCATGGATGCGATGACCGCCTACGGGCAGGACAAGCTGTGTTCTGACCATTGCAACTATGGTGACCAGAGTGCACTGAGCTTTGATGCCACCGTTCCGGCGGCGGTTCTGTCGGTCCTGTTTGTCCGACCCGCGCCGGTCGACACCGCATCCCCCAGGCGCGCCTCTGCGGCTGTGCTGAACGCACTGACCCTGGCGGCGCCGCCACACGCGATCCTGCATTGCGTGCGCAGAACCTGATTCTTCTCTTGAGTCCCCGCCGCCAGCCGAATAGGGCTGCGCCGGTAAGCATGTCGACAGCGAAACGCATGTCGCAGCGGCCGACCGATATCCGCGTCGACCACGACTGCAGCGCTGCGACCAATCTGTTGCGACTTCTGGAGATGGCATGTTTGAACTTGCTGCATCGCGCATCCGCGCAGGGTGTTTGTTGCTGGGCGCCAGCCTATGGATGAACGGGGTACTTGCCCAGCCGGTGCTGAGCCTGGAATCGGCCCTGAGCGAGGCGCAGCGGCGGTCCCGACAATTGCCGGCCCAGGACGCTGCGGCGCGGGCTGCG
>JBBKVW010000074.1:0-4959 GCA_037968655.1 Burkholderiaceae bacterium | reverse complement strand
GTATAGGCGTGTTGCGGCTGCTGCTGCGCCTGCACCGTCACGTCCAGCGCCGTGGTCGGCTCGTCGGCAATCAGCAACTGCGGCTCGCACGAGACCGCGATCGCGATCAGCACGCGCTGGCGCATGCCGCCCGAGAACTGGTGCGGATGGTCGTTGACGCGCCGCGCCGCATCGCGGATGCCGACCAGTTCCAGCAACTCGATGCTGCGCCGGCGCGCCTGCTGGCGCGACAAACCGGTGTGGCGACGGATGATGTCGTCGATCTGCGCGCCCACGCGCATGACCGGGTTGAGTGAACTCATCGGGTCCTGGAACACCATCGCGATGCGCCGGCCGCGGATGTCGCGCATCGCGGCCTCGGGCAACTGCAGCAGTTCCTGGCCATCGAAGCGGATCGAGCCGCCCAGTTGCACCGACGAACCCTCGGGTGCCAGCCGCATCAACGCGCGCGCGGTAACGCTCTTGCCCGAGCCCGATTCGCCGACAAATCCGACCGATTCGCCGGCTGCAATATCGAACGAGATGCCATTGACCACCTGCGACACGACGCCCGCATGGGTGAACCGCGCGCTGAGGTCGCGCACCTGCAGCAAGGGTGCGGCCGGGTCCGGCATCAGCGGCTCCCCACGTCCAGGAACTCGCGCAGGCCATTGGCCAGCACGATGAAGGTAAGGGTCGCAAACACGATCGCCACGGCGGGGCCGATCACGGTCAGTGGCGCCAGTTCCATGAACTGGCGCGCCTCGGACAACATGCCGCCCCAGTTCGGATCCGGCGGTGGCGGGCCGACGCCCAGAAAGGACAGCGCCGTGACGGTGAATATGGTGTTGGCCAGCGTCAGGCTGGTCTGCACCAGGATCGGCGAGATCACCATCGGCAGCACATGCCGGATCGCGATCCGGAATTCGCCGACGCCGACACTGCGCGCCGCCTCCACATGGTCCCAGCGCTTGACGCTGAGGACCGGGCCACGCACCACGCGCGCCATCGTCGGCGTGTAGACGATGGCGATCGTCAGGATCAGGTTGGGCACCGTCGGGCCCAGCGCCGCAACGACGGCGATCGCCAGCAGAAAGACCGGGAACGCGAACACGATGTCCAGCGCCCGCATGATGATCTCGTCGGTCAGGCCGCCGACATAACCCGATGTCAGACCGAGCACCAGGCCGGCGGCCACCGCCAGCGACACCGCGACGAAAGTGATCAGTAGCGTGGTGCGCCCGCCGATGATCAGGCGGCTGAGCACGTCGCGCCCGATCGAGTCGGTACCCAGCCAGTGTTCGGCGCTCGGGCCGGCGAGCGAATCGGGCGAAAACGCGATCGCGCTGTGCGGCGCGATCTGCGGACCGAGCAGGGTCACCACCAGCATGCACAGCAGCATCACGATGCCCAGCCCGAGCAACAGGCGACCTCGGTGCTTTACCTCGCCTGCTGGCGCGAGCGCCTGGGCCTGATCAGCCATAGCTGACCCGCGCATCGACCCGGGCATAGGCCACGTCGACCAGCACATTGACCAGCAGCACGATGACGGCGGCCGCCAGCACGATAGCCTGTATCACCGGGTAGTCGCGGCTGGTGATCGAGTCGAACAGGTATTGGCCCATGCCCGGAATCGTGAAGATGGTCTCGATCAGGATGCTGCCGCCCAGCAGCTGGGCCAGTTGCAGGCCGGTGACGGTGATCACCGGCGTCAGCGCATTGCGGATCAGGTAGTCGCGCAGCACCGTGCCGGCGCTCAGGCCCTTGGCGCGCGCGACCATGACGAAATCCTGGCTCGACACCTCGAGCACCGCGGCGCGGGTGTTTTCGGAGATCGTCACCGACACGGCCAGCGCCAGCGACAGGGCCGGCAGCAGCATGCTGCCCAGGTTGCCGATCGGATCGTCGAAAAAAGCCACGTAGTTGAAGATGCCGACCTCGGGAAAATACAGGCCGGCCAGCAGCACGATCAGCGTGGCAACGACGAAGTTGGGAATCGCCAGCAGCAGGCCGTTGATGCCACGAACAATCCAGTCGGTGCGCCCGCGCAGGCGGGCCGATGCCAGACCGCTGCCGGCGCCGAGCAGCATCGCCATCATGCCGGCCAGCAGCGTCAGCTCGAAGGTGACGGCCAGGCGCGGCAGCAATTCGCCGAGCACCGGCTTGTTGGTGACAAACGAGGTGCCGAAGTCGCCGACCAGGATCTGACCCAGCCAGACCAGGTATTGCGCCCAGATCGACCGGTCCAGCCCGAGTTCGCGGCGTATCGCGTCCAGCGCCTCGGGCGAGATGTCTGCGGTGCCGGCCGCGGCCTGCGCAAAGTCTCCCGGCAACGCCCGCATCAGCGTGAACGCCACCACCGACACGCCGAACAGGATCGGCAGCATCCAGGCCAGCCGGACCAGCACGATCCGGGTCATCGGTCCGTCCCGGCCAATCGCACAGGCCCGTGCGCCACCAGCCTATTTGTCCAGCCAGGTGGTGCGCACGAAGCTGCGGATGTTCGCCGCCAGCGGCACATAACCCTTGACATAACCACGCCAGGCTTCCCAGCGCAGCGGGTACTGGTAGATCTGCAGGATATAGGCCTGCTCGGCGATGTGTTTCTGGATCTGCTGGTAGGCGGCGGCGCGTTTGCCGTTGTCCAGGATGGCGCGGGCATCGACCACCATCTTGTCCAACGCCGTGTCGTCCATGCCCATGGCCTTGCCGTGCGGATGCGCCGAGGTCAGGCGCGAGACGATGGCGTCCGGGTCGGGGCTCCAGCTCAGCGCCACCGAGAGCAGGCCGAACTCGCCCTTGAGCCACATAGCGATCAGCGGCGCGGTCTCCATCGGCTTGAGGTTGACCTTGATGCCGGCCGCCGCCCACTGCTGCTGCAGGATCTGCGCGCATTGCACGTCCAGTGCATTGGCGGCGACCACGATGTAGTCGCCCAGATCGATACCGTTGGGAAAACCGGCCTCGGCCAAAAGCTTCTTGGCGCCGGCCACGTCGTGCTTGTAATACGGCATCGGGCTCACGCCGTCATAGCCGCCCACCTGGCTTTCCGGCACCATGGCGCCGACCTTGCCCGAGCCGCCCAGCACCGTCTGCAGGCAGGCCTTGCGGTCGCTGGCCAGGCTCAAGGCACGGCGCACCCGCACGTCGCTGAAGGGTTTGGTCTTGACGTTCATCCAGACCGGGAAGGTGCGCGAGGTCTTGCCGGGCGCCGACACCAGGTCGCGCGTGGTCTTGACGATCTGCGCCGACACCTTCGGGTCCTTGAACCAGGTCATGTCGATGGCCTTGGAGCGCAATGCCGAGGCCAGCGAGGCCTGGTCCTTGAAGAACTTGAACACCACGGTGTCCAGGTAGGGTTGCTTGTCTTCGTAATAGTTCGGATTGGCCTTGAGCGAAAGCTGCTGGTTCGGCTCGTAGGACTCGAACACGAACGGGCCAGTGCCCACCGGTTTGGTCTTGAGGTCGGTCACGCCGCGCGGCACGATGGCGCCCATCGGGTTGGTCGCCAGGTAGCTCAGGAAGGTGGCACTCGGCGCCTTGAGCTCGAACTTGACGGTATACGGCTCGACAACAGTCACCGCCTTGATGCCCGAAAACAGGTTGGCGTTCGGCGCCGGGCTGGCCGGGTCGAGGATGCGGTCGAAGGTGTGCTTGACGTCTTCGGCGTTGAAGGGCTGGCCGTTGTGGAACTTCACCCCCTGGCGCAGCCGGAATATGTAGGTGGTGTCGTCCGGTGTGAGATAGCCGGTGGCCAGGTCGGGCTCGACCTTCATCTCGGCGTTCCAGCGCAGCAGGCCGGTGTAGAGCAAGGAAGTGAAGTCGAACGACGAAAAGGCGGTGACGGTGACCGGGTCGAGTCCGATCGGATCGGCGTCGGCACCGATGGTCAGCGTGCCGCCGCGCTTAGGCGCGCCGCCCTGCGCCATCACCAGCGGCGCCAATGACATCGCACCACCTGCGAGCGCCAGCCGCAGCATCGTGCGGCGGTACAGGCCGTCGGAGCGCTGCGCAAGTGCGCGGTCCGGCTGGGATTCAATGGCGGGACATACGGTTTTCGACATGGCGCATCCTTGGTGCTGGGGTTGCGGACTGCCAGGCCGGACCACGGTGGAGAATCACGCGCGAACCGGCCAGGCGCACTACTCTCAATGCTGACGCGAGGCCATCAGGCTGCATTGAATTTCATGATAGCGGCGCACCGCAGAACGAACCGTCGGCGCATGTTTCACCGCACGAAACATCGGTGGCACACACCGGCTGCGCGGAAATGGAAGCCGGTCAATAG
This sequence comes from Burkholderiaceae bacterium, assembly GCA_037968655.1. GTDB lineage: Bacteria > Pseudomonadota > Gammaproteobacteria > Burkholderiales > Burkholderiaceae_C > CAISIP01. The sequence goes on along the minus strand of JBBKVW010000074.1, from coordinate 692 downwards.
CGGCGCCGACCCGCCTGCGCTCAGACGGCGGCGCGCTCCTGCTCCACCCGCTGCGCCAGCAAGCGGCGGAACTGCAGCAGCGCCGCATCCATCGCCAGCGGCAGCATGGCCGCGTCCGGGCTGCGCAGGATGCTCTGGTACTGCTCCGTGATCATGTCGCGGTCTTCATTGAACGCGCTGATCAGGCTGGCAAAGATGCCCTCGGTCAGCGACGCGTCGCCCTGCCCGGCCGGATGGCTCTGCTGGAAAAAATAGTGCGTGCTGCTTTCGGTCTCGGGCGTCAGCGTCTGGCAGCTGTGCAGGCGCACCGCATTGCGCAGGTCGTCGGGCGCATCACCGACCGGGCGCCCGCCCGAATGCATCAGCAAGGTGCCGGGCAGCTGGAACTCGTAATCGAACCAGCGGTCCAGCATGCTGTCGAAATCGCGCATCTTGCGGTAGAACGGCGGTGGCGGCACATTGGGCACATGGCGCGTGACGCGCACGCCCTGCTGGCCCGGCCCGTCGATGCGCTCGATCTTCGGCACCGCCTGCGCAATCGCGGTGCTGCCGCCCAGCGTCTTTTCGTGCACATAGCTCAAGTGCGAAAAATCGAGCAGGTTGTCGCAGATCAGCAGATACGGCGTCTCGTAATGCAGGTAACCGGGCTTGTTGACCCAGTCCGGATGGTCACAGGAGAAGTTGTCGGGCAA
>JBBKVW010000073.1:0-18922 GCA_037968655.1 Burkholderiaceae bacterium | reverse complement strand
TGCGCGCGCGTTCCCATAGAACGATCAGCGCCAGGGACAGGCTGGCCACCAGCACTGCCACGGGATTGACACTCGATGCGGCAGCCGCCAGCACGCGGAGCATGCCGATCATGTCCGCCGGCACCTGGCCCACCTGCAAGCCGAAGAAGTCCTTGACCTGGGACAGGATGATCAGCACCGCAATGCCGTTGGTAAAGCCGATCACGACCGTGACCGGAATGAAGCGCACCAGCACGCCGAGCCGGAACAGGCCGAGCAGGAACAGCATCACGCCCGACATCGCGGTGGGGATGATCAGGTTGGCCAGGCCATAGCGCTCCAGGATGCCGTAGACGATGACGATGAAGGCGCCGGCCGGCCCGCCGATCTGCACCCGGCTGCCTCCGAGCAGTGAAATAAGGAAGCCGGCAATGATGGCGGTGAAAAGACCGGCTTCGGGCTTGAGGCCACTGGCGATCGCGAACGCCATGGCCAGCGGCAGCGCCACCACGCCCACCGTCAGGCCGGCGGTGACGTCGCGCGTCAGGTGCTCGCGCCGATAGCCCGACATGGATTGGACCAATGCGGGCCGAAATTCGAAAGGCATCCTCATCGCGCGCTGCGGCGACGGCCCTGTCGTCGGTGCATGTTGATTGGGCGATCCCCGAAGTTGATCGCTGTGGTGGGGTTGATCCTGCATCATAAATGCCGTGTCGGCGGGGGCCGCCATCTCCGGGTCGAGCCAGCCCGGCCCAGGCGGGTCGGCCGACACGGTATTGGGATCGCCGCGTCGAATCGTCCTGGGACAGGACGGCGCGGCAAGCCTATTTGCGGTCGCAATCTGCACAAGAAGCCGCCAGACAACGATTTAGACTAGCCCGCAAACGACGACGCGCCCCGTTTTCCCGGGTGCGACAACCTCCAATCGGACCTCTCTCATGCGACTGATTCTTACGCTTTCCTGCCCGGACCGCCCCGGCATCGTGCACGCCGTCAGTGGCTTCTTGCTGGCCCAGGGCGGCAATATCGTCGAGGCAGCGCAGTTCGACGACGCCATGACCAGCGTGTTCTTCATGCGTGTGTGTTTCGTGCTCCCCGCCGGCGACGCCAAGTCCTGCGCCGAGATGCAGGAGCGTTTCGCGCCGTTGGCGGCCGAGTTCAGCATCGACGCCAAATTCCACGAAGCGGCGCGGCCGATTCCTACCGTCATCATGGTGTCGCAGCACGGCCATTGCCTGCACGACCTGCTGTTTCGGGTGCGTTCGGGCCTGCTGCCGATCGATGTGCGGGCCATCGTGTCCAACCACCGCGATTTCTACCAGCTCGCTGCCAGCTACAACATCCCGTTCCACCATGTTCCGGTCAAGGCCGACACCAAGAAGGCGGCCGAAGCCAAGCTGCTGGAGCTGTTCGAGGCCGAGGGCGGCGAACTGCTGGTGCTGGCGCGCTATATGCAGGTGCTGTCGGACGACCTGTGCCGCAAGCTGTCGGGCCGCGCCATCAACATCCACCACTCCTTCCTGCCCAGTTTCAAGGGCGCACGCCCCTACCAGCAGGCGCACGAACGTGGCGTCAAGCTGATCGGCGCCACCGCCCACTACGTGACCGGCGACCTGGACGAAGGCCCGATCATCGAGCAGGACGTGGCCCGTGCCAACCACGGCATGGACATCAACACGCTGACCAACCTGGGACGTGACACCGAAAGCGCGGTGCTGGCGCGCGCCGTCAAATGGCATGCGGAACACCGCATCCTGCTGGACGGCCACAAGACCATCGTGTTCCGCTGAGCCCTGCGCCAGGCTCGCACGACCGCAGTGGCGCCCTGCGCCACAGGCTCGCACGACGACCGTGCGCCACTGCACCGCTGCCCCGGGCGTGCGCGCGGCGACAATGCGCATTTCCCCGCGGCCCGGGCTGCGCCGCGCCATTGGCCATGCAACTGTCCGACTGCTCCCCGACTGAACGCCCCGCGCTGGAATTGCTGGCGCAGCGCATCGGGCGCACGCATCTTGACCAGCGCCTGGGACTGGAAAGCGAGGGCCGGCAGCGACCGCGGCTGTCGCACCAATTGATGCGCGCCGGCCTGAGCCTGGCCGGCCTGCGCGGCCGCGGACGGCGCAACGTGCTCAATATCCAGCTGCGCCACAACGCGGTGCGGCTGGCGCAGCTGCCCGCGGCACTGGACGGCTACACGCTGCTGCACATCAGCGACCCGCATCTGGACATGGACAGCGAGTTTCTTGCGCACCTGATCGCGCGCGTCCAGGGTCTGGCCTTCGATGCCTGCGTGCTGACCGGAGACTTTCGCTTTCATCACTTTGGATCCTTCCAGGGCGTGCTGGACGGATTGCAGGCGCTGCGGCCGCATCTGGGCAAGCAGGTGCATGCGGTGCTCGGCAACCACGACAGCATCCGGATGGTGCCGGGAATGGAGACGCTGGGCTATCCGGTGCTGATGAACGAATCGCTGCAGTTGCGCCGCGGCGATGGCGCGCTGACGCTGGCCGGAATCGACGATGCACATTACTTTCGCACGCATGACATGCACAAGGCGCTGGCCGATGCCGTCCCGGCCAGCTGCACGGTGCTGTTGTCGCACACCCCGGAGCCGTACCGGCTGGCGGCCGAGGCCGGTGTGGACCTGATGCTGTGCGGCCATACCCACGGCGGGCAGGTCTGCCTGCCCGGTGGTGTGCCCATCCTGACCGATTCGGCCACGCCGCGTGCCTATGTGCGCGGGGCCTGGCACTACGCCGGAATGTCCGGATATACGTCGGTGGGCTGCGGCGCTTCCGTGGTGGACGTCAGGCTCAACTGCCTGCCTGAATTGACACTGCACCAATTGCAGCGCCGCTAGGGGTTTATTCAGCATGGTCTTGGCTCGCCCCTGGCCCGACTGCCCCGTTTTGCCGGTGGACTTGTGACTGCCGCGACAATCGCTGCCATTCTGTAGCCAGGTCGACGGCGCCCAGCGCCGATCCCGGCGCCGCCAGCCACGACCGATCCTTTGCCGCGCCTTCACTGCGCCACCATCCCATGGACAATTTCCGCGACCCTGCCATCCTGTTCTTCGTCTTTGGCCTGCTGGCGGGCCTGATGCGTTCCAACCTGGAGATTCCTCCGCCGATCGCGCGCTTCCTGTCGCTGTACCTGCTGATGGCGCTCGGGCTCAAGGGCGGCTTTGCGCTGGCTGACTCGGGTCTGTCGCGCGAAGTGGTGACCAGCCTGTTCAGTGCGCTGCTGCTGGCAACCGTGGTGCCGGCGCTGGGCTACCTGTTGCTGCGCCGTTTCATGGGCGGCTTCGACGCGGCGGCGATCGCGGCCACTTATGGCTCGGTCAGCGCGGTGACCTTCATCACCGCAGTGCAGTACCTGGACAACCACGGCATCCGCTTTGGCGGCCACATGGCCGCGGCGATGGCCCTGATGGAGTCGCCGGCCATCATCATGGCGGTGGTGCTGGCCAACCGGGTGCGCCGGCAAGCGTCGGGCGGCGGCGCCAGCCCGCCGCTGCGCAAGATCATGCATGAGGCGCTGACCGACGGTGCCCAGCTGCTGCTGCTGGGCGCGATGCTGGTGGGGCTGCTCACCGGCTCCAAGGGCCAGGCCGCAATGCAGCCGTTTGCGGTCGACCTGTTCAAGGGCATGCTGGCGTTTTTCCTGCTCGACATGGGCCTGATGGCGGCGCGCAACATGGGCAGCCTGCGCGGCAAGTCGGCGATTGTTCTGGTGTACGCGATCCTGGGTCCGCCGGTGCATGCGGGCCTGGGCCTGCTGCTGGCGCTGGTGTTCGGCCTGTCGGCCGGCGACGCGGCGCTGCTGATGGTGCTGGCGGCCAGTGCGTCCTATATTGCGGTGCCGGCGGTGGTGCGCCATGCGATTCCCGAGGCCAACCCCTCGCTGTTCATCGGCATGTCGCTGGGGCTGACGTTTCCGCTCAATATCCTGCTCGGCATTCCCGTGTACGTCGGCGTGGCGACGGCGGTTCTGGGCGGCGCCTGACGCAGGCCTGACCTGGCAGGCCGGTGCTCACGGCACCTAGGCCAGTAGTTCGCCGAGCAGGGCGCCCAGCGCCATGTCATCGGTCTGGCCGAGCTGGTTCAGCTGCAGTTGCCCTTGCCGGTCGAACACCAGCAGCGTCGGCGTGCCGCCCATCTGGTAGGCCTGCATGGTGCGCGGCATGGGACCGGGCTCGCCGGGCATGTCGATGCCGACCGGAAAACCGATGCGGTACTCATGCAGGAAAACCCGCAATGCGGCAGGCGTCATCACCGCATGGTGTTCGAACACCGTGTGCAGGCCGATCACCGTCAGGTCGCGACCGGCAAACACCTGTGTCAGCCGCTTGGCCTGTGGCAGCCCGTGGGCCACGCAGCCCGGGCACAGCATCTGGAACGCATGCACCACGACGACCTGGCCGCGCAACGCCGCCAGGCTGAGTGAAGTCGGCGTATTGAGCCACTCGCTGACCTGCAACTCGGGGGGGAGGCTTCGATTCGGGCGCATGGATTTGGTCTGCCGGCCAGACAGTGGCTTGGCCCCGCAGTGTGACGGCCCATGGCCGGGCCTGTCAACGCGTCACCCAGCCGCCGCAGACCGGAAACACCTGGCCGACAAAACAGTTGGCCGCATCGCTGCACAGGTAGGCGGCAAAAGCCGCGTCCTCGCGGGCGCCGACCAGACGGCCCAACGGCACCTCGCGCGCCAGGCGTTGCTGGAACTTCGGATTGGCCTGCACCTCGGGCGGGAAGTAGGTTGGGTTTTCGACGAAGTTCTGCGCCACTGCATTGACCTGCACCTGGTGCGGCGCGACCTCGACCCCGACGGCCTGGATGTAGGCCAGCTGCGCGCCGCGTGCCGCGCTGTAGCTCGAGGCCCTTTTCATGCCGCGCAAGGCCGCTGCGCTGCCCATCAGCACGATCTTGCCCGAGCGCCGCGCGATCATCGCCGGCAGGGCGGCCCGCACCAGGCGTTGCATTGGATGTACCAGTGCGGCGAACGTGTCCTGCCATTCTTCGTCCGTTGCATCGGCGGCTGGCGTGCTGGGTGCAGGGACGGCCAGGTTGACCACCAGCACGTCAATGTTGCCGGCCTGCTCCAGCGCCTCTGATGCCGCAAGGGGCGGGAGAAGCGATCGCGTGTCGGCGATCACCTTGGCGCCCTGTTCGGCCAGCACCCGGCACAACTCGGGGCCCATGAATTCGTCGGCCTGGGTGACCAGGATGCGTTTGCCTTCAAGTGCTGTGGATGTCATGTTGGTACTCCTTGTTTACGCCGAGCCGCCACCTTGCATTGGGGGCAGCGCGCCGACCCGATCGCAGCGGTGATTTCAGCTGGCCATGTTCTTGATTGCGCGCCGCCGCAACGCCCGGCCAAACCACAGTCCGAGCACGATCATCACGACAGCGCCCGATGCCACGACCGCCGGTGACCCGATCCGCGCAATCAGACTGGCCGCCAGCACGGCGCCGACCGACTGGCCCATGAAAAGCGCCGCGGCAAACAGCGAGACGCCGGTGCCGCGCGCGGCAGGCGCCATCTGCGCTGCATTGGCCTGCATGGTGTTGTGGAACATGAAAAATCCGAAACCCGCCAGCAGGCTGGCTGGTGCGGCAAGCACCCAGCTCGGCGCGAACGCCACCAGCAGCGCGCACAGGCCCATCAGGCAGCCGCCCGCCTGGCACAAGCCATGTTGGCCCAGGCGCGGAATCAGGCGCCGGGCGCTGGCCATGTAGGCCATGCCACCCAGGCCGAACAATGCCACCACTGCGCCTGAAGCGGTCAGCGACAGGCCCAGGCTGCGCTGCAGATGCACGGCCCACATGGCCAGCACGCCGAATCCGGCGGCGCCCTCGATGAACGCGATCAGCAGCACCAGGCCGGACCAGGGGCCGCGGATGATGGGCCAGGTCTGGGCAAAGAAGGACGGTCGGTCAGCTGGCTTGTGCGGCGCAGCTGCCGGGCCTTCAAGCTGCAAGGCATTTTTTTGCCGTCGCCAATCAGTCAGCAACAACAGGCCGACCAAGCCAAACAGCAATGCCAGAAATGCGAATGCCCAGCGCCAGCCGAGCGTCTGCGTAAGCAGCCCGCCTATCAATTGACCGCCGCCCACGCCCAGCGTCGTGCCCAGGCCGACCCGGGCGATGGTTTCCTGCAACTGGCCGATCGGCACGTTGTCACCCAGCCAGGCCAGCGTCAATGGAATGATGGCGGCCGCGGCAAGGCCGGTCATCATGCGTGCCAGCACCAGCAGGCTCAGGCTGTCGGCCTGCAATGCCAACAGGTTGCCGATGCCACAGCCCAGCGTGGCCCAGGCAATGATGCGGAACTTGCCCAGCCGGTCGCCCAGCGGCCCGTAGACCAGTTGCGCGATGCCGTAGACGACGGCAAACATCGACACCACCTGCGCCGCCTGCGCCAGACCGGTGTCGAAGACGCGCGCCAGCTCGGGCAGCATCGCGTCGCAGATGCGCTGCGCCACCATGCTGGAGAAGGTCGCGAACGACAGCAACAGGATGGTGCGCTGCGTCGTGGGCGCGATGGGGGTGTGATCCGGGGACATGGGCGACTGGCCGTCGCGGCCGCGCTGGCCCGGGACGGGCCGGCGGCGCGCCAGGCTGCGGCATTGTAGGCAGCGAATGCCGCCTGCCGCAGGCTACATTTGACGCCATGCCCCAGGGACTGCGCCTTTCCACGGCGATGCTGTTGACCGTGCCGCCTCTCATGTGGGCCGGCAATGCCGTGGTCGGTCGTCTCGTGCGCGACGACATACCCCCGTTTACGCTGAACTTCCTGCGCTGGGTGCTGGCATTCGCCATCCTGTTGCCCCTTGCGGCCTGGGTGTTGCGCCGCTCCAGCGGCATGTGGGCGCACTGGCGGCGCTTTGCGCTGCTGGGCCTGCTCGGCGTGGGGCTGTACAACACTCTGCAATACCTGGCGCTGCAGACGTCCACTGCATTGAACGTGACGCTGGTGGCCTCGAGCATGCCGCTGTGGATGCTGGCGCTGGGCGCGCTGTTTTTCGATTCCAGGGTTTCGCGCCAGCAGCTCATCGGCGCGGCCTTGTCGATCTGCGGTGTGGCGGTGGTGCTCACGCGCGGGGACTGGGCCGAATTGATGGCGCTGCGCCTGGTGGTCGGCGACGTATTCATGCTCGCGGCCACCTTCTGCTGGGCGCTGTACAGCTGGCTGCTGACGCGGCGCGCCGAGCCCGATGCGATCCGCAACGACTGGGCCGCCTTCCTGCTGGCGCAGGTCACCATGGGCCTGCTGTGGTCGGGCATGTTTACCGCCGGCGAATGGGCGCTCACCGACGCCCACCTGCGCTGGAGCGGCACGCTGCTGGCGGCGCTGGTGTTCGTGGCGATCGGGCCGGCCGTGCTGGCCTACCGCTGCTGGGGCCTGGGTGTGCAACGTGCCGGGCCGGCCGTGGCGGGATTTTTCACCAATCTCACGCCCTTGTTCGCGGCGGTGATGTCGAGCACGTTTCTCGGCGAATTGCCCAAGCTCTATCACGCGGTGGCGTTTGCGCTGATCCTGGCCGGCATCTTTGCGTCATCGCGTCGCTGAGCGCTTGCGACGGGGCGGCAGCGGCGACATCGGGCCGGCGACGACAGGAAGACAATGGCCTGATGGCCACGCGCGGCGTTGCGCGCGGGGTGTGCAACTTTTTCTGGAGACATGCGGATGACGACAAAAGAATTTGACCTGGTCGTGCACGGCGCCACCGGCTTCACCGGCCGCCTGGTGATCGAGTATTTGTTGCAGCACTACCCGGCCGGCAGCGGCCTGCGCTGGGCCATGGGCGGGCGCAGCGCCGACAAGCTGGCCCAGGTACGCGATGAAGTGAAGGCCCCGGCCGACACCCCGCTGGTGGTGACCGACAGCGCCGATGCGGCCAGCCTGGAGGCACTGATGGAGCGCACCCGCCTGGTGTTGACCACGGTCGGTCCGTATCAGCTCTACGGCAGTGAAATGGTGGCAGCCTGCGCCAAAGCCGGCGTCGACTATGTCGACCTGTGTGGCGAGCCGGCCTGGATGCGCCAGATGATCGACGCCCACGAAGCCCAGGCCAGGGCCAGCGGCGCCCGCATCGTGTTTTCCTGCGGTTTCGACTCGATTCCCTTTTACCAGGGCGTGGCCGTGGTGCAGCGCGCAATGCAGGCGCAGTTCGGCAGCGCAGCCAACCGGGTGCGCGGAAGGGTGCGCAAGATGAAGGGCACTTTCTCGGGCGGTACTGCCGCCAGCCTCAAGGCCACCATGGCTGCGGCGCAGAAGGATCCGCGCGTGCTCGACCTGCTGCGCAATCCGTTTTCACTGACGCCGGGATTCGAAGGGCCGCGCCAGCCCTCGGGCAACAAGCCGATGCTGGACGAAGCGCTGGGCCTGTGGGTTGCGCCCTTCATCATGGCGGCGATCAACACACGCAATGTGCACCGCTCCAACTTCCTGCTCGGCCACGCCTGGGGCCAGGATTTCGTCTACGACGAGATGCTGGTCACCGGCGCCGGCGAGAAAGGCGAGGCGATCGCCAATGCGGTGGCCGCTGACAAGTTGATGGGCGGAGAGGGCGGGCCCAAGCCCGGCGAAGGCCCGTCGCGCGCCGAACGCGATGCCGGTTTTTACGATGTGCTGTTCATTGGCAGCAATGCCAAGGGTGACGTCGTGAAGGTCGGCGTCACCGGCGACCGGGACCCGGGTTATGGTTCCACCTCCAAGATGATCACCGAGGCGGCGGTGTGTCTGTTGCAGGACGCCAAAGACACCAAGGGTGGCATCTGGACGCCGGCCTCGGCGATGGGTGATGCGCTCATCACGCGCCTGGAGCGCAATGCTGGTTTGCGCTTTACGGTAGAAACTGCGCAGGCCTGACTCAGCCGCGCGCCACTCTGGCGCAGCCAGTCAGTTGTCCGGGGTTCAGCCCAGACTGCGCGCCGCGCCGTGGGCCGCGTGCTGCGGAGTGGCGTCGCGCACGACCACCGGGTTGCCAGGGTCGCTGCTCCATTGCAGCCAGCCGCCGTCATACACGCTGTTGTCGTCCCAGCCGATCCGCCATGCGTAAAAGAAGGCCAGCGCGGCAGGTCGGCGCGCCAACAGGGCGCCGGGCTGGCAGAAACTGCTGCAGGAAGATGCACGGGTGCAGTGTCTGGAAACGGGAGCGGCGATTCCAGGTGGCCGCTGCCAGCAGGCGTTGGTGCCCAGGCGCGAAGCGACGGGCCGGCACGCCGATGCGCCTGGCCTGTCCTTGCCGCCAGTTGCCGCCACGCATCGGCGCGATCAGCAGCGTGCGGGTCGGGTTGATTGCTGTCCGTTGTCGGCAGATTCAACCACGCGGCGACGCGGTCAGGGCTTGCGCGCCACCAGGCCCGCCAGGGCGGAGCGCCCCAGATGGTGCTGCCCCTCGGAAAGATGGTCCTCGTACAGCCGCAATTCGAGCGTGGTCAAGGCGCCAAACGCGCTTCGCAGTAGCGGCTCGGTATACAAGTTCTCGACATGCGGTGGCCCGCCGGTCTTGTATTCGAGCTGCCTGGGTGTGTATCCCTGCAGGACCAGCAGACCGCCCGGTGCGAGCGCACGGACCATATTGGCGAACAGGCGTTCGCGCATGGCCGGGTCGGCGAACTGGACAAAGATCGCCGCGACCAACGCGTAGTGTTCGACTGGCCAGTCCCAGATTTCGCAGTCGGCCACCACGTAGTTGACCTGCACGCCGGCCTCCAGCGCCAGCTTGCGCGCCTTGGCGACGCCGACCTCCGATATATCGAAGGCGTCGACCTGCAGCCCCTGGCGCGCCAGCCAGACGCTGTTGCGGCCCTCGCCATCGGCCACGCACAGCGCCGGGCCGCTGGCAGGCAGATGGCGCAACTGCGCTTGCAGGTAGACATTGGGATCGGTGCCAAACAGGTAGTCGGCGCCATCAAAGCGCGTGTTCCAGGTGGCGGCGGCGTCGGTGTATCGGGTGTCGGTCATGGGGTAGGTCGGGTTGGATGCGCGATTCTCGCGCCAGGCGGCAGGCAGCAGGCGGCAATTCACAGGCCGAGGGCACAATCGGCGGACAAGGAGATTTGACTATGCAGCATCTGACCATTCTGACCGGCGCTTCGCGTGGCATGGGCCTGGCCATGGCGCGCCAACTGTGCAGCGCCGACGCGATCCTGTTGTGCATTTCGCGCAATACGTCGGACGAACTGCAGTCCTGGGCCGACGGGCGTGGCACGCAGCTGACCCAGTGGCAGGCCGACCTGGCCGATCCGGCGCCGGTGGCCTTGCGGTTGCGCCAGTGGCTGGCCGAGCAGAAAGCGACGCAACTGTCCGGCGCGGCGCTGATCAACAACGCAGGTGTGGTCGGACCGCTGGGGCCGCTCGAAAACGCCGACCCACAGGCGCTGGCCCAGACCCTGCGCATCGACCTGGAGGCGCCGATGGCGCTCTGCGCGGCTTTCCTGGCCGCCACCGATGGCTGGACCATGCGCCGGCGGATCCTCAATATCTCGTCCGGCCTGGGCCGCCGCGCCATGGCCGGCAGCGCGCTGTACTGCGCGGCCAAGGCCGGCATGGACCATTTCAGCCGTTGTGTGGCGCTGGACGAGGCGCGCAAACCGCATGGGGCGCAGATCGTGGCGCTGGCGCCGGGCGTGATCGACACCGACATGCAAGCGCAGTTGCGGGGCAGCGATCCGCAGCTGTTTCCCGACCGCGAGATGTTCGTCGATCTGCAGCAGACCGAGTCCCTGGCAAGCCCGGAGCAGGCCGCGCGTTCGGTGCTGGCCTATCTGGCGCGGCCCGATTTCGGAAGTGAGGTCACAGCCGACGTGCGCGACGCCTGAAGCCGGCGGCGGGGACGCCTCTACTTTGCGAGAAGGGGACATTGCTATCTTGGGGCCACACGGCAGCGACGGCAGCAGCCGTCGCTTACACTTGCATTTGTACAAATTAATCTGGCCGTCAAGCCGGCAAGCGTCTGAATTCCAAGAGGCATCAGGCATTGCCGCGCCGTATACCAACGCATACGCTGGCGGCATGAGAACGCCATGCATTCAATTTCCCGTTGGTTGATCGTTACCCTGCTCGTGCTGGGCCTGGGTGGCATCGGCTACCTGTGGTGGCAAAAGCAACAGGCGCTTTCGCCGCTGCAAATCGGCCAGCAGACAACTTCAAACTCGTCCGTGGCGCCAGACCAGGCAGCCGTGGCGCCGGAGCCGATTGCTTCAGCGCCGGCCAACTTCCCGATTGAAGCCGTCGCCAAGGATCTGGCCCTGGCCGAGCCGCTGCCGGTGGTCGTAGATGACGAAAGCGCCGTGCGCGATGCCGTGATCGAACTGCTGGGGCGCCAGCAGGTGCTGTCCTTCCTGGACATGAACCAGTTTGCGCGGCGCTTCGTCGCCACGGTCGACAACCTGGCGCGTGGCCATGCCGCTTCGCGGCTGTGGCCGACAGCGCCGGCGCCGGCCCGCTTCCTGGTGGTCGAGCGCAATGGCTTCACCTATATCGCCGGCGGCAACGCGGACCGCTACAACGCCTTCGTGCGTTTTGCCACCGCGATCGACAGCGCCGGCGCCGTGGCGCTGTATGTGCGCCTGTATCCGCTGCTGCAAAAGGCCTACGAGGACCTGGGCTACCCTGGCAAATATTTCAACAACCGCATGGTCGAGGTGATCGACCAGTTGCTGCAGACGCCAGAACCCGAGGCGCCGATCCGGCTTACGCTGACCAAGGTGAAAGGGCCGATCGCGCCCCGGCGCCCCTGGCTGCGCTATGAATACCTCGATCCGGATTTGGAAGCCCGCCCAGCCGGCCAGAAGATCATGCTGCGCATGGGCTTGCGCAACACCAGCCTGCTCAAGGCCAAGTTGCGCGACCTGCGCCAGCGCATCGCCGGGCGCCGCGTAGGCAACTGAGCGCCGGCGCCTGCGTCGACGGTTGTGATCCCGTTGCAGGCGCGGGCTGTTCACTGGCGGTCCGTGAGGACCGGGCCTGGCCTCAGAGTTCGATCATGGTCTTGAAGCCGCCGAAGATCATGCGTTTTCCGTCGAATGGAAAGGTCTTGGGGTCCATCGCCATGCGCGGATCTTTCATGACCTTGGCGACGACGCCGTCGCGGTGCTTGCGCGACTTGTAGGTGATCCAGGAAAAGATCACCGTCTCGCCTTCCTTGAGCTTGACGCTTTGCGGGAACGAGGTCGATTTGCCTGGCTTGACGTCGTCGGCCAGGCATTCGGTGACGCTCAATGCGCCGTGTTCCCGGAACAACCTGCCGACGCGGCGCGCCATCTTCTTGTAGTCGGCCAGTTTGGCCTTGGGTACGGGTGCAACGAATCCATCGACATAGTGGGCCATGGTGATCTCCGGTTGGACGCTTTGCCAGCGCAGGCTTGGCGTGGTTGGACACAAAAATGACCTTAGCACGCTGCATTGATCGGTGACAAGTTCGCGGCAACGGCAACGGCAACGGCAACGGCAACGGCAACGGCAACGGCAACGGCAACGGCAACGCCCGGCACGGATTGGCGGGGCGTCGCGATGGCGTCCCATCGCCGTCGGCTCCAACAGTCTCGAAACATACAAAATATATTATGATATAATGTATTTTTCGCAACTCTGAATCGAGACACCACCATGCTTGACGACGCCGTAGCCGAACTGGCCAGCATGCGAGAGGGCGCCGACGCGGCCTGTCGCCTGATGAAAACCCTGTCCAACCCCGACCGCCTGCTCTTGCTGTGCCAGTTGGCGCAGGGCGAAATGCGGGTTGGCGATCTGGAGCAGCATGTGGGCGTGGGCCAGCCAACCCTGTCCCAGCAACTCGCCGTGTTGCGCGAAGAGGGCCTGGTCAGCACGCGCCGCGACGGCAAATCCATCTACTACCAGATCGACAGTGTCCCGGCCATGGCGGTCATGTCGGTGCTGCACGCCCAGTTTTGCGGCGAAACAAACAAGGAGTTTCAACATGACCATTGACTGGACCCATTTCACGCCCTGGGCATCGCTTGGAGGCGGCATCCTGCTCGGCCTCGCATCGGCCGCCTTCGTCCTGCTCAATGGCCGCATCCTGGGCATCAGCGGCATCGTTGGCGGACTGTTCGGGCCCAGGACTGGCGATGTGGCCTGGCGCCTGGCCTTTGTTGGCGGCTTGCTGCTTGCACCGGCGCTCTATGCGCTGGTGGCCGAGCCGAACGCCGTGCGCATCGACGCCGGCTGGGCAACCCTGATCGGGGCCGGCTTGCTGGTGGGCATCGGCACGCGCTATGGCTCGGGCTGCACCAGCGGCCACGGCGTATGCGGAATTTCACGGCTGTCGCCGCGCTCGCTGGTGGCCACGCTCACCTTCATGGGCGCCGGATTTGCAACGGTCTATCTGGTTCGCCATGTGCTGGCTTGAACCGGCAATCACATCTAGGAGCGCAATATGAATCGCCTCGTCGAATTTCTCGTGGGCCTGCTGTTTGGCATCGGCCTGATCATTTCCGGCATGACCGACCCCGGCAAGGTGATCGGTTTCCTGGACATTTTCGGCAATTGGGACCCGTCACTGGCGCTGGTGATGGGCGGTGCCATCCTGGTTGGCGTTTTCGCCTTTGGCATTGCCGGCAAGCGCAACACGACCTTGCTGGGTGGCGCACTGAAACTGCCGCAATCGACGCTGATCGACCGGCGACTGGTGCTGGGCAGCCTGATGTTCGGTGCCGGTTGGGGCCTGGCCGGCTTTTGCCCGGGCCCGGCCGTGGTGTCACTGGGCGCTGGTCAGCCCAAGGCAGCAGTGTTTGTGGCTGCCATGCTGGCAGGCATGTTCATATATGAGTTTTTTCAGCGCCAGACGCCGCCGGCCAGTACCGAGGGGGCGCGCTGAGCGCTTGCCGGGCAGGCACGCCTGCAAGTTGACTGGATTTCGGCGCTGCGTTGATCGCAAGCGCCTTGACGACAGCGCCGTGCGCGCCGGCCGTCAACGTGATGGAACAGCGCTGGCTGCGGCGCGCGGGCTTGGAGAGACCGCCCGGGCGGGATCGTCGCTGCGCGGCTTCTCGGGCGCGAGGGTCACACCGGCAAAACTGACCTTGCAGCGCAATCCGGCGGGCAGGCGGCCGTCCTTGTTGGGCAGTTCCATACGCACGCCAAAAGTGCCGCTGCCGGCATCGAGTACCTTGTCGATGGCGCTCACGCTGGCGCGCTCTTCGCTTGCATTGGGCAACGAGGGAATCACCGATCCCACGGTTCCGATCTTGATCTGCCGATACAGCTGCGCCGGCAACAGGGCTTCGACATACAGGGTCTCGACTTCGGCGATCCGCATGATCGGCTTGCGACCGACGCCAGCCTCGGCCAACTCACCCACGTTGAGCACCCGCTCCATCACCACGCCATTGATCGGGCTGCGAATCACCTTCAGGCGAATCAACGATTGCTGGCGCCGGTATTCGATTTCGGCCAGTTTGCGGTTGTCCTGCGCCTCCAGCAGTTCAGCCTCGGCCAGTTCCTTCTCGCTTTGCGCGTCGTCCTGGGTCTGGCGCGAAACGAATTCCTTGCGTGTCAGCTCCTGCGCACGCTCGAACTTGCGCGCGGTCAGTTCCACCTTGGACTTGCCGGCGCGGGTCGCGCCTTCCATCGTGGAGCGAAAGCGCGCGCTTTCAAGGGCCACGCGTTCGACCGAGGTGTCGATGAAGGCGAGTTCCTGGCCCTTGAGTACCTTCTGGCCACGATCGACCAGGATTTTTTCGAGCAGACCCTCGATCGGGCTGCGAATTTCCAGCACCTGGCGCGGATGGATGACGCATTCGAAATCGGAGGCGCCGGCCACCGAGGCTGCCGAAAGGCAGAGCGCAGCCAGGGCGGCTTTGGAGCGGTCGAAGCGGGTCACCGGCATGACATTGCAAAGCGAATAGGGCTGCTGCGTGCGTAGGCCATCGCCAAGTCGCGGCTTGGCACGTAAAACAGCGCGCAATGTATCACACACGACAGTGGGCACTGACATTCAGGCGGTCTCCAACGCGACCGGGCGCGACAGCACCCGCCACTCCTGGCAGAAGGCCTGGAACTCGCGTGCCGGCAGCGGGCGACTCCAAAGATAGCCCTGCCCGACGTCGCAACCCATGGCCAGCAGTTGCGCCCGTTGTTGTTCCGTTTCCACACCCTCGGCCACCACCGACTTGCCCAGGCCGTGCGCCACGTCCAGGATGGCCTGCATGATGGAGCTGGCATCCTTGCCGGAACCCAGCTCGCGCACGAAGGTCTGGTCGATCTTGACCACGTCGATCGGCAGTCGGCGCAGATAGCCCAGTGACGAATAGCCGGTGCCGAAATCGTCGACCGCGATCCGCACGCCGCGATGGCGCAGCTCGACCAGCTTGTTCAGGTTGTCGCCGGATTCCTCCAGAAATACGCCCTCGGTCAGTTCGAGCTCCAGATGCATCGGGCGCAGTCCGCTCTCGCTGAGCACGCGATCAACCCGCGCCACGAGATCGCCGCGGGTGACTTCCAGGCTCGACACATTGACCGAGATGCGCAGCGGCGCGATGCCCAGTTCGTCCCATTCATGGAACTGTTTGCAGGCCTGCAGCATGACCAGTTCACCGATCTGCGCGATCAGGCCGCTTTGTTCTGCCACGCCGATGAATTCGAACGGCGAAACCAGGCCGCGCACCGGATGGTTCCAGCGCACCAGGGCCTCGACGCCGTCGATCCGGCCGTTGCGCAGGTCTATCTGCGGCTGGTAATAGACAACGAACTCCTCATTGGTGATGGCCCGCCGCAGTTCGAGTTCAAGCGCATTGCGATCGATCGCGGTCCGATTGACCGTGGCGTCGTAGAAGGCATAGCGACCGCGCCCGGCGGCCTTGGCATCGAACATCGCCGAGTCGGCACTGCGCAGCAATGTGTCAACCGTCTGGGCATCGTCCGGAAATATGCTGATGCCGATGCTGCAGCCTAGCTGGAACACCGCGTCTTCAATCTGGAATTCAAGCGCCAGCGCCACCAGCAGCTTGTCGGCGACGCGCCGCGCGTCCAGGCCGGAGGCGACGCGGGGCAGCACGACGACGAACTCGTCGCCGCCGAAACGGGTCACCAGGTCTTCCTCGCGCACGCATTCGCGCATGCGCGCTGCAGCCTCGGCCAGCACCAGATCGCCGCGGCTGTGTCCGGCACTGCGGTTGACGTTCTTGAAGCCGTCCAGATCGACGAACAGCAGCACCATCTTGCCGCCATCGCGCCGGGCCCGGCTCATGTGCTGGGGCAGGTGCTCGATCAGGTACTGGCGGTTGGGCAGCGCAGTCGTGGCGTCGAAATGGGTATGGGCATAGAGCGCCTCTTCGCGCACCGAGGATGTCAGCGCCACTCCCAGGCGCACCGCAATGGCCCGCGCATTGGCCGACTCGTCCGCGCCCACGCCGGCGATTTCGTCGCAGCCCAGAGCAATCAGGCCGACCGGCTGGCCGTCCTGGTGAATCGGCAACACGAAAGCGCTGGTCGACCCGCCCGTTGCCAATGGCTCGAGCAGGGCAAATCCGGACAGCTGTTGCAGATAGCTGCCATTGGTCGGAACCGTCAGCAGTTGTTCGATCGACGGGTCGACCGCGCGCTGCTCGGGCGAACCTTCGGCGCCGTCGGCATGCGCCAGCACCACCGTCATGCGGTTCAGCATGCCCCGATCCAGCACGGTCAGCACCACCGCGGCACAGCCGGTGCACTGCAGCAGATGCCCACTGGCCAGTACAAGCATGCGGTCGACCCCTGCATGGGCGAGTGACGCACGGTCGATGTCGGCCATGGCCTGGATGGCATGCTGCTGGTATTGCATTTTGCGGGCCACGTCCGCATCGGCCAGCGCCGGCTCGGAGCCGCCGTCTTGGGCGGCACCAGCAGGTGCATGGGCATCGCTCGGCCCTGGGCCGGTGCGCGCTGGTCGACGTCGCAGCAGTGCAGAGGCGGCAAATCCGGCCAGCACCACGGCACCCAGCGCGCCCAGGCCCAGCACAGCCCTGGGCCGCATGGAAGCGCCGCTGCCGGTCGATTTGGCGATGACCAGCACGGCCCATGGTGAGGCTGCAAATGGCGAGGCCAGTTGCAATGGCGTTGCCGCGGCTTGCCAGTGATCGTTGCTGCCTGCCCAGGCGCGTCCTTCGCCCGAGCGCGCCAGTTCTTCCTTGAGCGCAGTCGATGCGTCCCATGCCGCCGGTTCGGTGCAATGGAGCGTGACGCCACCCGATTCGCGCACACACAAGCCGCTGGCAGCGGGGCCGGCAACAGTGGCCGGCCACAGATAGGCGGGCAACAAACGCGCGGCAAGAATCGCCTTGTCGGAACTGGGCGCCGCCAGCGCGCGCACCAGCGTCACCGTCGCAGGCTGCTGCCCCTGCCCCTTGGTGGTGACCAGCACGCTCTCGCCACGTGCAACCGTCTGCTGCATCAGCGGCGTCAGTTCCGGCACCGTGGCCGACGCCGCAAGCATCTGGATCGGCGTTTCACCCGGGCGCAAGAAGGTCACCGATTCGAAGTACAGCCGCTCGGTGCTGCCCAGTGGAGCGGAATTGCTGCCGTTGGCCGCCACATCGCTTGCGATCGAACGCAGCACGCGATCGGCCAGTCGCAGCCGATTGGTCAGCTCGGAGCCCTCGAGTTCCGCCGTCCGGCGCAGGTCGGTGCGCGCCCATTGCGGTGCCTGCGCCATCAGTTCCCACGCCGCGGCCGCGACCGCGAGGATGGCGATTGTCAGCGTGACTATCGCGATCCGGGAGCGCGGCGCGCTGGTTGCGGCGACAGGCAAGGAGGTCAAAGTGGTTTCGTCTGGCAGGCGCGCATTGCGGGATCGCCGAACTCGTGGATCCTGAGTGGGTTCGCCGGCAGCTTGCGCGATGTGTTTTGCAATCTGAAAGTCAAGAGAGGGGCTGGCAATGCGTCAATCAAGTGGATGATCGCCGCTCCAGAGGCAATCCGGTCTGAAATGGAGTGCCGAAAACACGGGTCTTGTTGTCAATTTGCCACGTGATGGGCGCAATAGTATGGGCCACACACCAGTTATCGGCACAAATGCCGATAGATTCAGCAGCTTGATCGCGCATGGGTGCATGCTCCAACGGGTTTTCCAACCGCACAGCAGGGCACGATGAAACCGAGACGTTCCGAATAGGCCGATGAATGCGCCAACCGACAGGGCTTTGCTCGAAGCGTTTCGAGCCGATACGCCCATAAGCCCGACTGAATCCGCGATGGTTGCGCGTCGGATCGACGCCGCTATCGTATTGCAGGTGCATGCGGGCGTCTTGTCCGAAGTCGGCTTTGCCGCCTCCGCCAGCGCTTTTTGCAATGAAATGGCACGCCATTTTGGGGCGTTGCGGGTCTACGTCGGCTGGATCGAGGCTGGCAGCACCGGCATCGTGGCGATATCCGGCGAGGTCGATTTCCAGCGCAATGCCGAGCTGTGCCGCATCGCTGCCGCCGCCATGGACGAGGCGATCGAGCAACAGGCCAGCATCGTCTACCCCAGCCCGGCGGGCGAGCGGCCCCGCATCACACTGGCCCACGCCGAGGCCGCACGCCGCGGTGTGGCGCGCCTGGCCACGGTGCCGCTGGTGAGCGCTGAAACCATGGTCGGTGCGGTATTGCTGGAGTTCGACGCCGATGCGTCGGCCGGTGCCAGCGTGATCGCCTCCTGTGAGCAGCTGGCCTGCCTGGTCGCGCCGGTGCTCGCGCTCAAGCGCGAGGCTGCGCTGTCCTGGCATGCCCGGTTGTGGCGCTCCTTGCGCGCGCTGGGCGCACGTTTCTTCGGCCCGGGCCACCCCGGCTTCAAGCTGGTGGCTGCCTGCGTGGCGCTGGTGCTGGCCGGCCTGCTGTGGTTGCCGGTCGGCTACCGTGTATCGGCACCGGCCCAGCTGGAGGGTCAGATACAGCGCATGGTGGTGGCGCCAGCGGACGGTTTTCTGCGCGACGCCATGGTCAAGCCGGGTGACGC
>JBBKVW010000072.1:0-26493 GCA_037968655.1 Burkholderiaceae bacterium | reverse complement strand
ATCGCGATTGCCGGGCGCATCGGTGTCAAGCTCGAGATCGAGGACTTCGACCGCTTGGGCAGCGAGATGCCCTGCCTGGTCAATCTGCAACCGTCGGGCAAATACCTGATGGAGGATTTCTGCTATGCCGGCGGCCTGCCGGTGGTGATGAAGGAGATCGCCGCGCACCTGTATGGCGACGCGCTCACCGTCACCGGCAAGACCATGGCCGAGAACATCGCTGACGCCGAGAACTTCAATACGGACGTGATCAAGCCCTTGGTCACGCCGTTCATGGACAAAGCCGGGATCGCAGTGCTGCGCGGCAACCTGGCGCCACGCGGCGCGGTGATCAAGCCCAGCGCCGCGACCGCGGCGTTGATGCAGCACCGCGGTCGCGCCGTGGTGTTCGAGAACATCGAGGAGTTTCACCGCCTGATCGACGACGACGCGCTGGACGTGGACGAGAACTGCATTCTGGTGCTCAAGAACTGCGGGCCCAAGGGCTACCCCGGCATGGCCGAGGTCGGCAACATGCCGCTGCCGCCCAAGGTGCTGAAAAAAGGCATCACCGACATGGTGCGCATCAGCGACGCGCGCATGAGCGGCACCGCCTACGGCACCGTGGTGTTGCACACCGCGCCCGAGGCTGCCGCCGGCGGTCCGCTGGCCGTGGTGCGCAATGGCGACATGATCGAGCTCGACGTTGCCGGGCGCAGGCTGCACCT
Organism: Burkholderiaceae bacterium; assembly: GCA_037968655.1. GTDB lineage: Bacteria > Pseudomonadota > Gammaproteobacteria > Burkholderiales > Burkholderiaceae_C > CAISIP01. The sequence goes on along the minus strand of JBBKVW010000072.1, from coordinate 25,786 downwards.
GGACATCAGCGACGAGGAACTGGCCGAGCGCCTGTCGGCCTGGCAAGCACCGCCGCCGCCCCTGGCTAGCGGCTACTGGAAACTGTATGTCGACCATGTGCTGCAGGCCGACCAGGGTGTGGACCTGGACTTCCTGGTGGGCAAGCGCGGCGCCTTTGTTCCGCGCGACAATCACTGAGCTGATCCGGCTGTTGGACGGCCGCGCGAACTGATTTTCAAGGGGAATTCATGGACACACGTGCATTGGACGTCGTGGCACTGGGCGAGGCCATGGTCGAGTTCAACCAGACCGCCGCCGGACAGCCCCAATATCTGCAGGGATTCGGAGGCGACACCAGCAATGCCGCGATTGCCGCTGCGCGCGCGGGTGCACGCAGCGCCTACCTGACACGCGTTGGCGCTGACGGCTTTGGCCGCTCCCTGTTGCAGTTGTGGGGCCAGGAGGGCGTCAACACCGCGGGCGTGACGACCGCGAGCGCCAGCCACACCGGCATCTACTTCGTCACCCATGGCACCCAGGGCCATGAGTTTCACTATTTGCGCGCCGATTCGGCCGCCAGCCGCATGACACCGCAATGGCTGGCCGGTGTGCCCAGCGAGATGATCCGCGCCGCGCGCTTTTTACATCTGTCGGGTATCTCACTGGCCATTTCCGCTGGCGCCTGCGACACCGGATTCGAAGCCATGGAAATCGCCCGCGAAGCGGGCACACAGGTCTCGTTCGACTCCAATTTGCGTTTGAAGTTGTGGCCACTGTCGCGCGCCCGCGCCTGCACGATTCAGGCGGTGGGGCTATGCGATGTTTTCATTCCCAGCCTGGAGGACATGCAGGTGCTGACCGGGTTGACCGCGCCCGATGAAATCATCCGATGGGGTCATGACCACGGCGCGGCCAAGGTGGTGCTCAAGCTGGGCGCCGAAGGCGCACTGGTCAGCGATGGCGAACAACGCGAGCACATACCGGCGCGCCATGTCACGTTGCGTGATGCAACCGGTGCCGGCGACTGCTTTTGCGGCAACCTGCTGGCGCGCATGGCCAAGGGCGACGATGTCTTCCGCGCTGCACTCTATGCCAATGCAGCAGCGTCCTTGTCGGTGCAGGGCTTTGGCGCTGTCGCCCCGATGCCGCGCAGCAGTTCGGTGTTTGCAGTGCTGTAGGCGTTTGCAACGCCACACTGCGCTCACGGGGGGGTAATTCGCCACCAGGACGGCAACAGGGCGCGGTAGCGCGCTTCGCGGTAGCGCTCGTCCAGCAGCAACACGCAACCGGTATCGCTCTCGCTGCGAATCACCCGCCCGGCAGCCTGCACCACCTTTTGCAGTCCCGGATAGACATAGGTGTAGTCATAGCCCCTGCCAAAGCGCTCCTGCATGCGGGCGCGGATGGCTTCATTGACAGGGTCGAACTGGGGCAATCCCATCGTCGCCACGAAGGCTCCGATCAGGCGCCTGCCCGGCAGGTCTACGCCTTCGCCGAACACGCCGCCCAGCACGGCAAAGCCTATGCCCTGACCCGCCTGGTCGAACTGCTGCAAGAAACTGCGCCGCGCCGGCTCGCTCATCTGGCGTGCCTGCGACCAGACCGCAATGTCCGGGTGCATGGCCTGCAAGCGGGCGCTGGCCTGTTCCAGATAGTCAAAGCTGCTGAAAAAAGCGAGATAGTTGCCCGGCGCTTTCCGATACTGCTGCGCCATGGCGCTGACCAGGGCACCGAGCGAACTGGCACGGGCATCGCGCCGGGTCGACACCGGCACCACCCGCACGTGCAGTTGCTCACTGCGAAACGGGCTGGGCAGATCGAGCAGGACCGTCGTGTCCGGCAGGCTTAGCAGGGACTGGAAATAGTCGCCCGGATGCAGCGTTGCCGAAAACAGCACCAATGCGTCGGCCGCCAGATAGCGTGACAGCAGGAAATGGCCCGGCACGATATTGCGCAGACGCAGGCACCCGGCGACCGTACCGTGGCCATCGAAGCCGTCCCCTTCGATCACGACCTGCCGTGCCAGTGCGGCGTCGACGCGATCGGTAGCGGACACCGATTCGGCCAGATCGAGCTCGCACAGCGAATGCTCGCCGTAGGCGTCAGCCAGCATGGCCAGGGCCAGTGTGCGAAAGTAAAACGGCAACAACGGGCCTCGGCTGTCTTGCGCCGTCGTGTTTACATGCTCACCCAGCGCCAGATTCAGCTTGTGCAAGGCGCGCAGCCAGGTCTCAGGCGGTTCTGGCAGCAGGTGCCAGTCCTGCGGCACTGCCAATGGCGCATGCCGCGTTGACAGGATCTGCCATTGGTCGAGCAGCGCGTCAATGCGCGCGCGCAGCGCGGGTGGCGCGTGCGCCCGTACTGCGGCGGTTTCCGCGTGGCTCAGTTCGGCGCTGTACATGGCACATCCGCGCGGTACCAGGTTGTGCGCCTCGTCGACCAGCACCGTGATGCGCCAGCCGCCTTCCAGCGTCAATGCATACAACATGGCGCTGCGGTCAAAGTAGTAGTTGTAGTCGGCGACCACGACATCGCTCCAGCGCACCATCTCGTGGCCCAGGTAGTAGGGGCAGATGCCATGGGCCAGGGCCACTCGGCGCAAACCCTGCTGGTCGAGCCAGCCTTGCTGTGCCGCCTCCTCGCGCGCCAGCGACAGACGGTCATAGAAGCCGCGTGCCAGCGGGCAGGAAGCCCCGTGGCAGGACTTGTCGGGATGCTCGCAGCTCTTTTCCTTGGCCACGAGCTCGATCACCCGCAACGGCAAGGGATGGCCCCCAACCCAGGCTGCGCCTGGCCCCCCGAGGGGGTGCAGTCCTCCTTGGGGCGGCCCGGCGGAGGACTGGTCTCCCCCAATCCGGGCATCACTTGTCGCCGCAGCGCGCAACTGCTGCAACGCATCAAGGGCCAACTGGCGGCCGGGCGTGCGGGCGGTCAGGTAGAACAGCTTGTCGGTGGCACGCTGCGGCATGGCGCGCAGGGCCGGGAACAGGGTGCCCATGGTCTTTCCGATGCCGGTTGGCGCCTGTGCCATCAGCGTGTGCGATTGCACGCAGGCGCGATAGACCGCCGCCGCCAGTTCGCGTTGGCCGGGGCGAAACGGCAACTGGGGAAACATCAACTGCGCCAGCGCCCGATCACGCTCGCGCCGATGCGCCTGCTCGCTGGTGGCCCATTGCAGGAACGGCTTGCACAGACGATCGAAAAACAGGCGCAAGTCCAGTGCGCTGTGCTGCTGCGTAAACGGAATTTCGGTCTGTTCCTGCACATCGAAATACACCAGTGACAGGCTCAGGGCTGTCAGGCCACGGCTTTCGCACAGCATTGCGCCATAGACCTTGAGCTGGGCCCAGTGCAATTCCTTTTGCTGCGGCGCGATGGCCTCCACGGCACCACGAAATGTCTTGACCTCTTCCAGCGTGGCGCTTCGTGGGTCATAGCCGTCCGCGCGCCCCCGCACCAGCAAGCCGCGATAACGACCGCTCAAGCTGACTTCGCTTTCATGGTCGGGTCCGCGCCGTTGCGCCACGATCTGGTGTCCCTGTCGGCCTTGCTGGGCCGTCGGCGATGGTGTGAAGCGGAAATCAAGATCACCGGATTTGGCCGCGAATGCACACAAGTTGCGCACCGATACGTTGTAGATCACCGGGTCTGTTTGCTCGCCACGTTGCTCTGCGGCATCCGAAGACGCGCATGCGTCGTTTGGCCGCGTGGCATGCGCCTGCGTATTCGCCGCAGCGCATTGCACACCACTGCGCGGCTCAGTCGCAGTCATTCGGATCGCGCGGGCGGTTCGGCCAGCAGTTGCTGGCAGGGCCCGTCGTCACCCATGTCAGCCCATGCGGCTGGCAGCGGAGTCGCCTTGGCCAGCACCATCCACAATGCGAACGGCAGGTCGGCAATTGCACGGCGCGGCGCATGACGCAGCACCTCGCAGCGCGCATCTGGCAGTGCGACCATGACCCCGCAGGTATCGGGTACCTCGTGTGCCTGCGCAATCGGCAGGCCCCTGGCGTCAACACCCAGCACGTACCAGCATTGGCCGCCCAGATCGAGGTAGGCGTCGCGTTTATCGCGCAGACGCAGGTCACCCAGCAGGTCGGCCCGGCTGACCTTGATCTCATGCACCACGGGCTCCAGGTAGCCAGCAACCGTGGTATTGCGAATCGAAAAGACGTCGGGTTTGCAGACCTTCCAGCGTGCCGCTGCCACCTGGGCCGGGTCGGCACCAAGTTCGAATGACTGCTCGGCTGCGATCAACACGTTTGCTTCCGACCCACCTGACGCCATTGCCGCATCCGGCAGATCGATCTGGCGCGCCGCCACATCGGCCCCTGCGCCCTGCAGTCGGGCCCGAATGGACAGCCCGGTCCAGACCACCCGGCCCTCGCGCAGCAGGCTTTGCGCCACGCTGGCCACCAGCGCGTCATGCGCCGACAGCGACTGCCGGTTGCGTTGCAAGGCTTGCGCCAGGCTGCGAATGCCACGATCTGTCAATCGCAGCCTCTCGCAGCCGCCCGCCTGCGCAATCCGCTCCAGCATGCCGATGGCCAGCAGTTCGATCTCGATGCTGTCCTGGCTTGGCCAGCCGGCCGAGCGGTAGATCTCGCGCAAACGACGCGCCTGCGGGCGTGTCAGGCCCGGGGCATCTGAGCTGGCATCCGGCGAAGCGCCGCGTGTGTCGTCCATGCAGGTGGCCCGGCCATGCGCGCACGGAAGCTGCGCCGATGACCCAAGCCGAATAACTGTTGATGCATCCAGTATATCGCCGGCGGTTTTCAGCAATGGTTCAACAAGCACCGTCCGGCGGCAAGCCAGAAACCATCACGCGCAATGCAATTTGATCGCCGCCGGCTCGACGAGCGCAACGAGCGTCCATCCATCAGCCAGCCAGCAATGCGCGGTAGGCGCTGGCGGTCTCGGGCGCGACCGCGTCGATCAGCTGTTGGTAACCCGTCTTGTGACGCACCCACATGCGCGCCGACGCGACCGATCTGGATCGACAGAACCAATGGCAGGTGTGCTGCATCAGGAACATCTCTGCACTGAGCGTGAAGGCCCGATCCCTGGACGACAACTGCGGGTCTGCATGGACCGCTGCATGAATGCCACGGGCATGAATGGACATCGCCTTGCGCGCGTCGAAAGTCGCAGCCTGGAACAATCGGTGGGCCCAGGGAATGGCCCAGGCCAGCTTGCTGACGCGGGTCTGCTCGGCCGGGGCGCCGCCAAAGCGCACCGCAAATTGGTCGAACTGCTCGCACATGGCCAATTCCTGCGTGCGCAGATGGTCCCAGACCTGCTGCTGGCGCTGCGGGTCCTGTTCGCCCAGCGCGCGCATGTAGCCATCGCTCAGGCTGGCCATCAGCTTGGCGATTTCAAACGGCTCAAGGTATGAGGCCAGCAGTGCGATGCGCTGGCGTTCCTGCTGGCGACGCGCCACCAGCGCAGCGATGGCCAGGATGGCCGCAATGATGAACAGATCCATGACGATACCCTGCAGTTCGCCTGGCTCAGGCTGCGCCGATCGCCGCTGTCAGGTCCTGCCTGGCCGTTTCACGATTGCAGTTGCGCACAATAGGTCTGCGGGTCGGTATTGGCGCCGCACACGATCAGTCCGACCGAGCGGCCGTCGAGTCGCTCGCGCAGCGCAAACATCAGGCCGGCCAAGGCTGCGGCGCCGGCAGGTTCGACGACCAGCTTGGCGACCCGGAACATCAGCCGCATGGCCTGACGGATCTGGTCGTCGCTGACCAGTACCACCGCATCCACGAAGCGCCGGTTCAGCGCAAACGAATACGGCTCGCAGCGCGGCGCGCCCAAGGAATCGGCAATCGTGCGCACCGCATCGATGGCCTGCGGCGAGCCGGCCTTGAAGCTGCGCGACATGCTGTCGGCGCCTTCGGGCTCGACCACGTAGACCGCGGTTGTCGGCGACATCTGCTTGACGGCGCAGGACACGCCGGCACTCAGGCCGCCACCACCCGTGGCCACGATCACCGCATCGAGCGTTGCGCCGGCCGCTGCAATCTGGTCCATCAGTTCCATGCCCACGCCGGCCGTTCCCAGTGCGGTGCGGGGCCCTTCGTAGGGATGCACGAAGACGCGACCCTCCTGCGACTCGATCGCACGCACCCGCTCGAAGGCCTGGTGCACGTTGTCCACCAGTTCCACCTCGGCCCCCAGTTCGCGGCAGACCTGGATGCGAAACGGATTGGCGTTCTTGGGCATGACGACCTTGGCGCTGCTGCCCAGCACCTGCGCGCAGTAGGCCAGGGAGATCGCATGGTTGCCGGCCGACACGCCAGTCACACCACGCGCCAGTGCCGCTGCGTCCAGATCGAGCATCACCGACAGCGCGCCGCGCGGCTTGAAGCTGCCGGTGCGCTGGAACAGTTCTTCCTTGAGCCAGACCCGCGTGTCGGCGCCGACCGCGGCGCCGAGCACCGGGTCGACTATCTGGCGCACTGACGTTGTGATGACCCGATCGCCCAGCCGGGCCCGATTGGCGCGGATCGCCTCGATAGTGGGAAATTCGACTTCGACGGATGCCATGGTGCGCCTTGCGTGTTGCTGGTTCGGAGATGCCGCTTGGGCAACGCTGCGAGCTTAGCCCATCTCACTGCGGCCCTGCTCAAGTCAGATCTCCATGGGTCAGCTTTCGGCTCTGAATACTTTGACCGTGTCGGACGTAGGCCATGCGCCAAGGGAAATCCTAGTCTGCACGCTCTAGGAAAAACAGCTCTTTTGCGGTGCCTTCACCACGCCTGGCCGTGAGAATGCAGGCCTGTCATCGCGCACCTGCCCGATATCTTTTTCATTCAACACTGGAATACGCATGCCCAACAAGAACCTGTCCTCAGTCACCAACGACTTGATCACGTCGTACGGCAAGTCCGCCAAAAACGTGATCCGTGCCTACCGCCTTGGCAACAAACGCCTGGCCCGTTTTGTCGAGCAACGCGTGCAGCAGTCGCTGCGCCAATCGGCCTCAGGTCTGCGCGGCGACCTGCGCAACAGCGCCCTGTCGGCGCAAAAAACCGTCAACGGCATGTATGTCAAAGGAATCGTCATCAGCGCCGACCGGGCAGACGCCGTGGTCGGCAAGACGGTTGATCTGGCCAGTCGCGGTGTCAAAACCGTTGCTTCCAATGCCGGACGCTTCGAGAAGCGCACCGGCTTCACGGCGCTGACGACGGTTGCGAACGCAGCCAAGCCCGCCGCAGTGGCAGCAACCGGTCTGGCAACTAAGCTCGAGAAGAACACCGACCGCCTGGCCAAAACCCTGGCCGGCACCACGAAGAAGCCGAAATCAGCCGCAAGCAAGCGCGTCGCAACGCGCAAGAGGGCCGAAAAATCTATCGTGCCCGTCATGGTCAAGAAGATGGAGAAAATGGTTGACGAGGTCGCTGCTGCGGCATCCGAGGTAGTTGCCCGTGTCGAGCCGGCTGCGGCCCGCAAGGCTGCGACGCGCAAGTCGCCAGCGCGCCGCAAGGCAGCTGCACCGTCCCTGCGAAAACCGGCTGCCAAGGTCGCCGCTGTCGCGACCAAACTGGCAGACCAGATCGAGCAGGCGGGCGAAGACGTGGCCAAGGCCGCTTCGGAGGCCATCGCCATCGTGACCGCCGCACCTGCGAAAAAATCCGCGCCACGCAAGGCAGGTGCAGCGCGCAAATCGCGCCGCGCAGCCTGATAGCCAGGGCCGTACGGCCGATCCCGACGACGCTTCGGAATCGGCCGTACCCGCCCAGTCGGCACCGAACTCCTGCCATGCAGCGCCCCTGAGGGGGCTGCGTTGCTGTTGCGCGAACGGGTATGCTGAGCGCTGCGTGCTACCACGCCAGCGCTGCAATCATGCAGACCCGTCACCAACAAGGATCCAACAGGAGGAAGCCGCCATGGGCTCGAACGCAAACGCAATTTCCTTTGGTCACGCCGGTCGCGTGGCCATTGTCACCGGCGGCGCGCAGGGCATAGGCGAAGCCTGCGCCCGGCGCTTCGCGCGCGAAGGCGCCAAGCTGGTGATCGCCGACATGGATGCCAGGCGCGGCCAATCTCTGGCGGCAGAGCTCGGGGCAACCTTCCTGCCCTGCGACGTGGGCGACAAGGAGCAGGTGGACGCCACGGTGGCGCGCACCGTCAAGCTGCACGGCACCATCGACATCCTGGTCAACAACGCCGGCATCCTGCGTTCGGCCGATTTTCTGGATATCACGGAGGCCGACTTTGACGCGGTGCTGCGCGTCAACATCAAAGGCGCCTTTTTGATGGGACAGGCGGTGGCGCGCGAAATGGCGCAACGCGGCAGCGGCGCCATCATCAACATGAGCTCCATCAATGCGACGGTGGCCATACCCAATATCGCCAGCTACAACGTCAGCAAGGGCGGCATCAACCAGTTGACCCGCGTGATGGCGCTGGCGCTGGCCGACAAGGGCATACGCGTCAATGCGGTGGCACCCGGCACCATCGCGACCGAGATGGCGGCCAAGGCAGTTCTGGCGACCGAGGAGGCGCGCATCAAGGTGATGAGCCGCACGCCGATGAAGCGCCTGGGCGAGCCGTCCGAGATCGCCGATGTGGTGGCCTGGCTGGCCAGCGATGCGGCCAGCTATGTCACCGGCGAGATCGTCGTGGTCGACGGCGGGCGCATGACGCTGAACTACACGGTGGCAGTCTGAGATGACACGGGCGGCGCCACAATAGAGCGATGCCCCCATCCCAGAATTCCGAATGGCTTTGCGGTGCGATTGCGGGCATCGAGGCCGACGTGCAGCGCAGCGCCGACACCCACTTGATCGCCCTGCCCCTGCCACAACTGGCCGCACATGGCATCGACCTGTACCTCAAGGACGAATCCACCCACCCCAGCGGCAGCCTGAAGCACCGGCTGGCGCGCTCGCTGTTCCTGTATGCGCTGTGCAATGGCTGGGTCGGCGCCGACACCACCATCGTGGAGGCGTCCAGCGGCTCGACGGCGGTCAGCGAAGCCTATTTCGCCCGCCTGCTGCAATTGCCCTTCGTGGCCGTGATGCCGCGCAGCACCTCACCGGAAAAGATCGCACAGATCAGCTTTTACGGTGGCAAATGCCATTTCGTCGAGCAGGCGTCCCATGTCTATGCCGAAGCGGCCGAACTGGCCCGGGCCTGCAACGGCCATTACATGGACCAGTTCACCTATGCCGAACGCGCAACCGACTGGCGCGGCAACAACAATATCGCTGACAGCATGTTCAGCCAGATGCAGCAGGAACGCCATCCAGTTCCGCGCTGGATCGTGGTGGGCGCCGGTACCGGCGGCACCAGCGCCACTATTGGCCGCTACCTGCGCTACCGCCAGTATGCAACCTGCCTGTGCGTGCCCGATCCGGTGGGTTCGGTGTTCGGCGCCTACCACCGCAGCGGCGACGCCACCCTGTGCGGGCCGGGTTCGCGCATCGAGGGTATCGGCCGGCCAAGGGTGGAGCCCAGCTTCATACCCAGCCTGGTCGACCGCATGATGGAAGTGCCGAACCAGCAGTCCGTCGCGGCGATGCGCCTGTTGTCGCAATTGCTGGGGCGCCGCGTCGGCCCATCGACCGGGACCAATTTCGTCGGCATGCTGGCTTTGGCAGCCGAGATGCGGGCGGCCGGCGAAACCGGCTCCGTTCTGTCGCTGTTGTGCGACGCAGGCGAACGCTACCTGCCGACCTACCATGACGCAGCCTGGGTAGAACGTGAATTCGGCGACTGCGCCCCGGCGCAGCATGAACTGCATCAGGCCATGCAGGCCTGACGTGCCGGGCCTGAAACCACGGGTATCAGTACGGAGTTGGTGATGTCTCTTCGCGCCCTCGCACGGCTACCCGACCCATTGCGCCGCTACCTGTTGCTGGTGGGGGTCCTGCCCGCGCTCGGCAAAGCGGCGACTGCCAGCGACACAACACCGGGCTCGGCAGTTGTGCCGCGTGCACTGGTTTTTCCGCGCGACCATGGCAGCCATCCCGAAACGCGCATCGAGTGGTGGTATGTGACGGGCCACACCCGGGTTGTCGATGCCGGCGTCGAGCGACTGCTGGGCTTTCAGCTGACCTTTTTTCGCACCCGCATTGCAGGAACACAGCAGATGCGCTCGCGCTTTGCGGCGCGCCAATTGCTGTTTGCGCACGCGGCGCTGAGCGACATCAGCGGGGCAAAATTCTGGCATGACCAGCGTATCGCGCGCCAGGGCTTCAAGGTGGCTGCGGCCAGTGAAGACGATACCGCCATTCGCCTGGGCAACTGGTCACTGCTGCACATCAAGGGCGGCTACCAGGCACGTATCCAGGCCGCCCGATTCAGCCTGGAACTGGATCTTTCAACTACCCAGCCGCCGCTGCTGCAAGGCGATGCGGGCTTCTCGCGCAAGGGACCGCAGCCGACGCAGGCCAGCCACTATTACAGCCAGCCGCAACTGGCCTTTGCAGGGCATATCGGCATTGAGGAGCGCCGACTGGCCGTACTGGGAGACGGCGCACGCAATCTGCAACCGAATCGATTCGCACCGGGTCAGGGCGCGGCCTGGCTGGACCATGAATGGAGCGACAGCCTGCTGCACCCCGACGCGGTGGGCTGGGACTGGATCGGGATCAACCTGTTTGACGGCAGCAGCCTGACGGCATTCCGGATCCGCGACAAGAGCGGCAATGCGCTGTGGGACGGCGGTTCCTTTCGCCACCCCAAACTCAACGATGGCGTACGACCCTATGTGTTTGGCCGCGGCGAGGCGGTATTCCAGGCGCTGCGCGGCTGGACCAGCCCATTGACCAAGGCCACCTATCCGGTCGAGTGGCTGCTGCGCACGCCGGCCGAGCACTATGTGTTGCGCGCGCTGCTGGACAAGCAGGAACTGGACAGCCGCCGCTCCAGCGGCGCGGTCTATTGGGAAGGCCTGTGCGACCTGTTCGACAGCCAGCGCCAGCATGTGGGGCGCGGCTACCTGGAGATGACCGGCTACGCGCGGCCGCTGGTGCTGTAGCAGCCTTGTGGGCCGGCTCCGGCTGCACTGGCCCCGGATGGCCGACAATCACACTTTGGCGTGTCCCGAGCCTTCGTGCACCGTAGCGCCCCTGCGCGCAGACCACGCTGCCGATCATCCTCCCCTGACCATCCTGATGAGCACTGAACGCACCAAGGCGCCCTCCTCTCCACGATCCCTGTCCGGCCTGATGCCGTTTCTGCGGCCCTATCGCGGCCGCATCCTGCTGGCCGCGCTGTTCCTGGTGATGGCAGCCGTCACGACACTGGTGTTTCCATTGGCACTGCGCAGCCTGATCGATGGCGGGCTGATCGGCGGCGCCTCGGCCGCCACGCTGGCGCCCGACCCCGGACTGCGGGTCATGGCCTTGCGCGAACACTTCGTCGACCTGTTTGCGGTGGCGGTTGCGCTGGGCCTGTTTTCGGCGGCGCGGTTTTACATGGTCAGCTGGCTTGGTGAACGTGTCACCGCCGACCTGCGCAATGCGGTGTACGCGCATGTGCTGCACCAGAGCCCGGAGTTTTTCGAGACCACCCAGACCGGCGAGGTGCTCAGTCGCCTGACGGTGGACACCACGCTGGTGCAGACCGTCGTGGGCTCATCGCTCAGCATGGGCCTGCGCAACACGGTGATGGGTATTGGTGCGCTGGCCATGCTGGTCTGGACCAACCCCTATGTGATGGTGCAGGTGCTGGGCATGCTGGTGCTGATCGTGCTGCCCAGCCTGTGGTTCGGCCGGCGCGTGCGCAAGCTCTCGCGCGCCAGCCAGGACCGGGTTGCCGATTCCAGCGCCATCGCGGCCGAGGTGCTCAACGCGATTCCCGTGGTGCAAAGCTATGTCGCCGAATCGCGCGAAGCGACGCGCTTTGACGCGTCGACCGAAAACGCCTTCAAGGTCGCGGTGCGCCGTTCGCGCGCGCGCTCGGTACTGGTGGCCTTCATCATCATTGCCACTTCGGCGGCGCTGCTGTGGGGCCTGTACCAGGGCACACAGGCGGTGATGGCGGGGCGCATCAGCGCCGGGCATCTGGGCCAGACCGTCGTCTACGTGATCATCCTGGCCAGCGCCTTTGCGGTGCTGGGCGAGGTCTATGGCGACCTGCTGCGCGCGGCCGGCGCTACCGAACGCCTGATGGAGTTGCTCGACACCGATTCGCCGATACGATCGCCCAGGCAGCCGCGCAGCGCACAGGACGCCGTCGCCGGCAGCACGGTGACTTTTGACCAGGTGCAGTTTTGCTATCCATCACGACCGACGCAGCCGGCATTGAGCAATTTCTCGCTGACCGTGGCGCCGGGCGAAACCGTCGCCTTGGTCGGGCCCAGCGGGGCCGGCAAGAGCACCGTGTTTCAGTTGCTGCTGCGCTTTTATGACCCCCAAGGCGGATCGGTCACGCTCAACGGCGTACCAACCCGGGAATTGGCGCTGGCCGACCTGCGCGAGCATATCGGCATCGTGCCGCAGGACGCGGTGATCTTCTCGGCCAATGCGATGGAAAACATCCGCTACGGCAAGCCGGGCGCCAGCGACGAAGAAGTCAAATCGGCGGCGCGCGCCGCTTTTGCCGACGAGTTCATCGCCCGCCTGCCCGAAGGCTACGACACCTTCCTGGGCGAACGCGGCGTGCGCCTGAGCGGAGGCCAGCGCCAGCGCATAGCGATCGCCCGCGCGATGCTGAAGAACCCGCCCCTGCTGCTGCTGGACGAAGCCACCAGCGCGCTGGATGCGGAAAGCGAACGCATGGTGCAGGCCGCGCTGGAGTCGGCCATGCAGGGCCGCACCACGCTGGTCATCGCGCACCGCCTGGCCACGGTGCAAAAGGCCGACCGCATCGTGGTGCTGGATCAATCGCGCCTGGTCGAACAGGGCACGCATGCTGAACTGGTGGCGCGCGGCGGCGTGTATGCGCGGCTGGCGGAGTTGCAGTTCGCGGTTTGAGGTTGCAGCCAGGCTCGAAATCTGAGCGCGCCGCGGGACCGACTTACTGCACCGTGCCCTTGAGCGCTTCCGGCAGCGCCAGCTGCATCACCTCGATGCCCTCATCGGCCAGCGCCTCGCTCTCGGCCTGGCTGGCCTTGCCGCGTATGCCGCGGTGCTCCACCTCGCCGTAGTGGATGCGGCGGGCTTCCTCGGCGAAGCGGTCGCCGACATCGTCGGTGTTGGCCAGCACGCGCCGGGCCATGGCCATCCAGGCGGCCTGCAGTCCGGTCTGGTCGTCTTGTGCGACGACCACATCGTGGCGGGTCTGATCGGATTTCCGGCTGCGGCCCAGGTTCAGACGCGGTGCGCTCAGTTTCTTGGTGATGGCGGTGTCACCACACATCGGGCAGCCCACCAGACCGCGCTCCAACTGGCTGGTGTAGTCGTCTTCGGACGCGAACCAGCCTTCAAATTCGTGCAATTGCGCGCATTGGAGATCCAGTACCTTCATGCACCGATTATCCCCCGCCCGGCTTCGGCGCGTGGGCCTGCCAGTCGAGAGTCCATTGGCCCGATGCGATGTTCTGCAGCCACAGGGCGGCAACCAGGGTCTTGCCATCGGTCACCCGGCCATCCCGGCAGCATTGCAGCAGTTCTGGCAGATCCATCGTCACCACTTCCAGGAACTCGCCGGCGTCGAGCTGGCGTTCGCCAAGCGCCAGGTCGCGTGCAATCCAGATGTCGATGCATTCGGTCGAATAGGCCACCAGCGGATGCATGATGCCGGCATGGGCCCAGGCGCCCCCGCTGTAGCCGGTCTCTTCGCGCAGTTCGCGCTGGGCGCAGGACAGCAGGTCTTCATTGTTGTCGCGCTTGCCGGCCGGAAACTCCAGCATCACATGGCCGATCGGATGGCGGTACTGGCGCTCCATGACAAAACGCATGTCGGCAGGGTCATCGCTCAAAAGCGCAATGATCATCACGGCGCCCGAATGCACGACATATTCGCGCGTCGCATGGGTTGCGTCGGGCAATTGCACGGTGTCACGGCGTACCTGCAAGAAGCCGTCCTGCAGCAACTCCTCGCGTTTGACCGTGCGTTCGGTCAGCCGGGGGTCCGGGTTGTTGGGCGGCACTGCGCCGCCAGCCTGCGCCACGAAGTGTTCAGCCGGCCATCATGCTGGCCAGCGCGCTTGCGCACAGCGCCATCAGCCCGCCGGGCACCAGGCCCAACACCAGCACCAGTGCGCCGTTGATGGACAGCACGACACGAACATGGGTGGTCGCCTCGATCGGCGCGGTCTGCTCCGGCGCGTCGAAATACATCAGCTTGACGACGCGCAGGTAATAGAAGGCGCCGACCAGGGACATCATCACCGCGAACACCGCCAAGCCGATATCGACTGCCTGACCCGACGAGATCAGCGCCTGAAGCACCGACAGCTTGGCGTAGAAGCCCACCATCGGCGGAATGCCGGCCAGCGAAAACATGCAGATCGCCATCACGGCGGCATACAGCGGGCTGCGCTGGTTCAGGCCGGCGAAGTCGGCGATCTCCTCGCTCTCGAAGCCCTTGCGCGACAGCAGCAGGATGATGCCGAAGCTGGCCAGCGTCGTCAGCACATAGGTCACCACATAGAACATCGACGAGCCATAGGCATCGGCCGACGAGATGGTATTGCCATTGATGACGCCCGACATCATGCCCAGCAGCACGAAGCCCATCTGCGAGATGGTCGAGTACGCCAGCATGCGCTTGATATTGGTCTGCGCGATGGCGGCCAGGTTACCCACCAGCAGCGAGCCGACCGCCAGCACCCCCAGCATCTGCTGCCAGTCCAGCGCCAGCGGCAGCATGCCTTCAACCAGCAGACGGATGAAGATGGCGAATGCGGCCAGCTTGGGCGCCGCGCCGATCAGCAAGGTGACGGCAGTCGGCGCGCCATGGTAGACGTCCGGAATCCACATATGAAACGGCACCACGCCCAGCTTGAAGGCGAGGCCGGCCACCACGAAGACCAGGCCGAACACCAGCACCTGGTGGCGAATCTGCCCGCTGGCGATGGCCTGTGCCACCTGGTTGACATCCAGCGTGCCGGTGGCGCCGTACATCATCGACAAGCCGTAGAGCAGGAAACCCGAGGCCATGGCACCGAGCACGAAATACTTCATCGCCGCCTCGGTGGCCTGGATGTTGTCGCGGCGCAGCGCGACCAGCGCGTAGCTGGACAGGGTCAGCAATTCAAGGCCCATGTAGATGACCAGGAAGTTGTTGCCACCGATCATGATGAACATGCCCAGCAGGCCAAACAGCGACAGCGTGAACATCTCGCCACCGCGCAGCATGTCGCGATCGCGGGCATAGGGACGGCCGTAGACCAGGGTCACCATCACCGCCAGCGCGGCGAAACACTTGAGCCAGTTGCCCATCTGGTCGCTGACGAACATCTTGCTGAAACCGTACTGGTTCAGCCCGCTCATTGCAAACTCGGCCTGCATGAAGGCCACGATGCCCAGCGTCAACAGGGTCAGCACATAGGTCGGCTGGCGGTTCGGGCTCTTGACGAACAGGTCGACCATCGCGATCACGCAGGCCAGCGTCAACAGGATGATCTCCGGGAAAACCGTGATCCAGCTGTAGTTGTCAATCATGGTCGCGGATCTCTCAATTCAACTTGGACAGGGCCACATGGCGCAGCAACTCGGCGACCGAACTGTCCATCACATCGGTGAAGGGCTTGGGGTAGACGCCCATCAAAAGCACCGCAATCGCCAGCAGGGCCAGCATCAGGAATTCGCGTGGGTTGATGTCGGTCAGCGCCTTGACATCATCGTTGGCTACCGGGCCCAGGTAGACTCGCTTGAACATCCACAAGGTGTAGGCCGCGCCAAAAATCAGCGCGGTGGCCGCGCCAAAGCCGAGCCAGAAGTTGGCCTTTACGGCGGCCAGGATCACCATCCACTCGCCAACGAAGCCGGCGGTGCCCGGCAATCCTGCGTTGGCCATTGCAAACAGCAACGCGAACGCAGTGAACTTGGGCATGGTGTTGACGACACCGCCATAGCTGGCGATGTCGCGCGAATGCACCCGGTCGTACAGCACGCCGATCACCAGGAACATCGCGCCCGAGACGAAGCCGTGGGCGATCATCTGCACGATGCCACCCGATACGCCCAGGTCGCTGAAGACGAAGAAGCCCAGCGTGACGAAGCCCATGTGTGCGACCGACGAATAGGCCACCAGCTTTTTCATGTCGGTTTGCACGATGGCGACCAGGCCGACATATATTACGGCGATCAGCGACAGCGCAATCATCAGCCAGGCCAGTTCGCGCGCGGCGTCGGGTGCGATCGGCATCGAGAAGCGCAGGAAGCCGTAGGCGCCCAGCTTGAGCATGATGGCGGCCAGCACGGCCGAGCCGCCGGTGGGCGCCTCGACGTGCACATCGGGCAGCCAGGTATGGACCGGCCACATCGGCACCTTGACCGCAAATGCGGCCAGGAATGCAAGAAACACCAGGGTCTGGGTCGTTCCCTCCAATGGCAGGGTATGCCAGGCCTGGATGTCAAAACTGCCACCCGCCTTGGTGTACAGGAAGATCAGTGCGACCAGCAACAGCAGCGAGCCGAGCAAGGTATACAGAAAGAACTTGAATGCGGCATAGATCTTGTTCGGGCCGCCCCAGATGCCGATGATCAGGTACATCGGGATCAGCGTGGCTTCGAAAAAAACGTAGAACAGCAGGCCGTCCAGCGCGCAGAAAACGCCGATCATCAGGCCGCTGAGAATCAGGAAGGCGCCCATGTACTGGTTCACGCGCTGGGTGATGACCTCCCAGCCGGCGATCACCACGATCAGGTTGATGAAGGCCGTCAGCGGCACGAACCAGAATGAGATACCGTCCAGGCCCAGGTGGTAGGAGACATTGAAGCGCTCGATCCAGGGCGCCTTCTCGACGAACTGCATCGCCGCGGTTCCCAGCTCGAAGCCGCTGTACAGGGGCAGCGTGACCAACAGGCTGATGACAGCGCCCACCAGCGCAACCCAGCGCACCATGCCGGCATGTTCGTCACGGCCCATCGCCAGCAACACGACGCCAAACACGATGGGCGTCCAGATGGCCAGGCTCAGCAATCCCATTTTTCTTCTTCTCCTAGTCGATTAACTGCGCCAGACGAAATAACTCATCAGCACGAACACACCCAGGATCATGGAAAGGGCATAGTGGTACAGAAAGCCGGACTGCAGGCGCCGCACGATGGATGACACCCAGCCCACGACTTTCCAGGAGCCATTGACCAGCGTGCCATCGATCAGGGTCTGATCGCCGCCCTTCCACAAGCCGGTGCCTAGCGCACGTGTGCCGCGCGCCAGTACGTTCTCGTTGAACCAGTCCATGTAGTACTTGTTCTCCAGCAGCGTGTACAGCGGCATCACGCGCGCCTTGATGGCTGTGGGCAGCGCCGGGTTGACTATGTACAGGTAATAGGAGGACACGACACCTGCCACGGCCAGCCAGAACGGCGCAGTGCTCAGGGCATGCGAGGCCATTGCCATCGGGCCATGGAAGATCTTGGCCAGTTCGACCATGGCCGGATGGGCCTGGGCATTGACGAACAGCGCATCCTTGAAGAAATCTCCGAACAGCATCGGGCCTATCGTCAGGTAGCCGATCACCACCGACGGTATCGCCAACAGCACCAGCGGAACCGTCACTACCCAGGGCGACTCATGCGGATGATGCGTGTCGTGATGGCCATGGTGCTCGTCGTGATGGGCATCGGGGTTCTGGTCAAACCGCTCCTTGCCGTGGAACACAAGGAAATACATGCGAAAGGAATAGAAGGCGGTGACGAAGACACCGGCGAGTACCGCAAAGTGCGCGAAACCGGCGCCGGGCAAGGTGCTGAAATGCACCGCCTCGATGATGCTGTCCTTGGAATAGAAGCCAGCGAACAGCGGCGTACCGATCAGGGCCAGCGAGCCGAGCAGCGCGGTGATCCAGGTGATCGGCATGTACTTGCGCAGGCCGCCCATCCAGCGGATGTCCTGGTTGTGGTGCACGCCCATGATGACCGAGCCGGCCGCAAGGAACAGCAGGGCCTTGAAGAACGCATGGGTCATCAGGTGAAACACGGCCACCGAGTAAGCCGAGGCGCCGAGCGCAACCGTCATGTAGCCAAGCTGGGACAGCGTGGAATAAGCCACCACACGCTTGATGTCGTTCTGGATGATGCCAAGGAAGCCCATGAAAAGCGCCGTGATTGCACCGATCACCAGCACGAAATTGAGCGCGGTATCGCTGAGTTCGAACAGCGGCGACATGCGCGCCACCATGAAGATGCCGGCCGTGACCATCGTCGCCGCATGGATCAGCGCCGAGATCGGGGTCGGGCCTTCCATCGAGTCCGGCAGCCAGACATGCAGCGGAAACTGCGCCGACTTGCCCATGGCGCCGATGAACAGGCAGATGCAGATGACAGTGATCAGCATCCAGTCGGTGCCGGGGAAACCCTGACTGGCCAGTTCGCCCGACAAGGCAAACACCTCGCTGTAATTCATCGTGCCGGAGTACGCGACGATCAGGCCAATGCCGAGGATGAAACCGAAGTCTCCGACCCGGTTGACCAGGAAGGCCTTCATGTTGGCAAAGATCGCGGTCGGCCGGTTGAACCAGAATCCGATCAGCAAATAGGACACCAGGCCGACCGCCTCCCAGCCGAAGAACAATTGCAGGAAGTTGTTGCTCATCACCAGCATCAGCATCGAGAAGGTGAACAGCGAGATGTAGGCGAAGAAGCGGTTGTAGCCCTCGTCCTCGTGCATATAGCCCACGGTGTACAGGTGCACCATCAGCGACACAAAAGTCACGACGCACATCATCATCGCGGTCAGGCCGTCGACCAGAAAGCCGATCTCCATCTTCAGGCCGCCGACCTGCATCCAGGTGTAGATGGTGTCGTTGAAGCGGGCGCCGTCGACCACCACATCGCGCAGGACGCTGGCAGACAACAGGAAGGACAGCGCAACGCCGCCAATCGTCAGCGAATGGCTGACGCGCCGGCCGATGCGGTTGCCACCGAACGCCGTGCCGAACACGCCGGCAATGATGGCACCCAACAAGGGCGCCAGCGCAATGATCAACAGGGTCGAAGCAGAGAGGGTTTGGCTCATGGTGTTCATCAGCCCTTGAGCGAATTGAGTTCGTCCACGTTGATGTTGGACTTGTTGCGAAACAACTGGACCAATATCGCAAGGCCGATCGCCGATTCGGCCGCCGCCACCGTCAGGATGAAGAACACGAAGATCTGGCCGCGCATGTCACCCAGGTAGTACGAGAAGGCGACAAAGTTCATGTTGACCGCCAGCAGCATCAGCTCGATCGCCATCAGCAGGATGATCAGGTTCTTGCGGTTCAAAAAGATGCCGATCACCGACAGCGCGAACAGGATCGCGCCCAGCGACAGGAAATGGCCCAGCGTCAGTGTCATGGCTTTTTCTCCCCTGCAGGTGCATCGGCGGCCGGTTTGGCCGGCGCTGCCTCCGGCTCCCGGGCAGCCTGGGTCGACGCCATCTGGACAACGCGCAGGCGATCGCGGGACTTGACCCGCACTTGCGCGTCGACGCCAATATGCTTGGTGTCCTTGCGCTCACGCAGGGTCAGCGCAATGGCGGCAATGATGGCCACCAGCAAAATCACCGCCGCGATCTGCACCGGGAACACATACTCGCTGTACAGCAGCACCCCCAGATCGCGGGTATTGGAGGCCGGACCCGCCAACTGCGGCAACACCGCCATGGCCTTGGGCTCCGACATTCGGAAGCCGCCGATCAACACCGCCGCCATCTCCAGCGCCACCACGACACCGATCAAGCCGGCCAGCGGCAGGTGGCGCCAGAATCCTTCGCGCATGCTGTCGATATTGATGTCCAGCATCATCACGACAAACAGGAACAGCACCATCACTGCGCCGACATAGACCAGCACCAGCGCCATGGCCAGGAACTCGGCGCGCAGCAGCAGCCAGATCATCGCCGCCTGTATGAAGGCCCACACCAGGTACAGCGCAGCATGCACCGGATTTCGCGCCGTGACGACGCGAAATGCGGCAAACAGCAGCAGCGCTGCAAACACATAAAACAATCCGGCTTTGACGTCCATGGCTGACTGGTTCTCTTTGCTCCCGCGGCTCAGCGGTATTTGGCATCGGCGGCCCGCCGCTGCGCGATTTCACTTTCGTATCGGTCGCCCACAGCCAGCAGCATTTCCTTGGTGAAATACAGGTCGCCGCGCTTCTCGCCGTGGTACTCCAGCACATGGGTTTCGACGATCGAGTCGACCGGGCAGCTTTCTTCGCAAAAGCCGCAGAAGATGCATTTGGTGAGGTCGATGTCGTAGCGCGTCGTGCGACGGGTTCCGTCGTCGCGCACATCGGACTCGATCGTGATGGCCAGCGCCGGGCACACCGCCTCGCACAGTTTGCAGGCGATGCAGCGCTCTTCGCCGTTCTCGTAGCGACGCAAGGCGTGCAGGCCGCGAAAGCGCGGGCTGGTCGGCGTCTTTTCTTCCGGAAACTGGACCGTGACCTTGCGACGGAACAGATAGCGGCCGGTGACCGCCATGCCCTTGAACAACTCGAGCAGCAAAAAGCTGGTCAGGAAGTCCTTGATCGAGAACGGCGCGGCCACGTGGCCAGCAGTCGAAGTTGCAGTGCTCATGGTCTTACTTCCAGATATTGAACGAGGTCTGCATCCAGCCGCCCACGACCACCAGCCAGACCAGGGTCACCGGGATGAATATCTTCCAGCCCAGGCGCATGATCTGGTCATAGCGAAAACGCGGGAACGTAGCGCGCACCCAGATGAACAGGCTCACGACGAAACAGGTCTTGATGCCCAGCCAGATCCAGCCCGGCACCCAGTTGAGCAGTGCGCTGTCGATCGGCGCATACCAGCCACCCAGGAACATGATGGCGGCCAGGATCGAGATCAGCCACATGTTGGCGTATTCGGCCAGGTAGAACATGGCATACGACATGCCCGAATACTCGACCATGTGCCCGGCCACGATCTCTGCCTCGCCCTCGACCACGTCAAACGGGTGCCGGTTGGTCTCGGCCATGCCGGAGATGATGTAGACGACGAAGATCGGCAACAAGGGCAGCCAGTTCCAGGACAGGAAGTTCAGGCCCATATCGACGAACTGACCCTTGCCCTGCACCGCGACGATGTCGCTCAGGTTCATGCTGGCCGACACCATCAGCACGACAACCAGGCAAAAGCCCATTGCAATTTCGTAGCTGACCATTTGCGCCGAGGCCCGCATCGCACCAAGAAACGAATACTTCGAATTGGATGCCCAACCGGCAATCACCACGCCATAGACCTCCATCGAGGTGATCGCCATCACGAACAGCAGTCCGGCATTGATATTGGCCAGCGCGATCTCCGGACCAAAAGGGATCACGGCCCAGGCCGCCATGGCCGGCATGATGGTCAGCACCGGCCCGAGCACAAACAGTCCCTTGCTGGCCGCTGCCGGCACCAGGATCTCCTTGGTCAGCAACTTGAGCGCATCGGCAATCGGCTGCAACATGCCCCAGGGACCGACCCGGTTCGGGCCTATGCGCACCTGCATCCAGCCCAGGAACTTGCGCTCCCAAAGCGTCAGGTAGGCTACTGCGCCCATCAGCGGAAGTACCACGACGACGATCTTCATCAGCGTCCAGAGAACGGGCCAGGCGACGGCCGTCCACCAGGGCGCTGCTATCAGGCCCATGCCGAAGGCGTGGATCTGGTCGATCATGCCAGCGCCTCCCCTGCTGCATGCGCGCCAACGCTGTCACTGCGCGCATCGGCCGTGCTTTGCAAGGCCGGCGCGCGGCGCACGATGGAGTCAAGTTGGTAGATCGAAGCGACGCAGGGACCGCCGTCAACCGGAGTCATGTCAATCGCTGCTGCAGTCTGATTGCCCAGCTTGGCGGCCGGGACCCAGCTTGCGCCGTCGACCTGATCGAGATTGACCAGTGCCAGCACATCGCGCGAGGACTCAAATTCAAATCCAGGCAGATCCAGCATGTTGGCCAGCACGCGCAATACTTTCCAAGCCGGCCTGGCATCGCCGGCGGGTTTGACCACCGCATGGAAGCCCTGGACCCGGCCCTCGGCATTGACGAAGCTGCCTGAGGTTTCGGTGAACGGCGCTATCGGCAGCAAGACATCGCTGCAATCGAGATTGGCCTTGAATGGGCTGAGCGTGACAACCATGTCAGACGTACGCAATGCGTCCATCGCCGCCTGGGCCGCAGCCGAGTCACGCGCCGGTTCGGTATTGAGCAGCAGCACTGCCTTCATGCCGCCAGCGAGCATCTCGCCGGCATTTTTTCCGCCCTTGCCTGGCACGGCCTGCGCCATTTGCGCACCAACCGTATTGGCGGCCTCGGTCAGGTAACCGACGCGAGCGCCAGTATGCTCGCCGATCCAGTTGGCCAGTGCCAGCAAGCTCGAAGCCTTGCCATGGTGGGCCGCGCCGTTGCCCAGCAAGATGGCCTTGCGTTCGCCGCCCAGCAGGCTTTTGGCGATAGTGATCGCCACATCGTCAGCCTTGGCAGCCACAGGAGCCGGAACGCCTTTTTCTGCCGCCACAGCGGCAGCCAGCTCGGCTAGCGCCTGTACCCAGCCTGTCGCGTCCGCTGTCGAACTGTGCGCTATCGGCATCGCCCAATCCTGCCCATGCCCGCCTATGCGGCTGAGCCGGCCACCATGGCGCACTGCCTGGCGGATGCGCTGCGCAAACAATGGATGGTCTTTGCGCAGGTTGGAGCCAACCACCAGCACCCGCTGCAAGCGCGACAACTCCACGATCGGCATGCCCAGGTAGTGCACGGCTTGATGTGGCGCGAACTCCGCGTGGCGCAGACGGTAGTCGATGTTCTCGCTGCCAAGTCCGCGCACCAGCGCGCCGGCCAGGGCCAGTTCCTCCAGCGTACTGTGCGGGCTCACCAGCGCGCCAATCTTCTGCGCGCCATGGTCAGCCTTGATCTGGCGCAGGCCATTGGCAACATACTCCAGCGCCACTTGCCATTCAACCTCTTGCCAAGCGCCGCCCTGCTTGAGCATGGGCTTGTGCAGGCGTTCCGGCCCATTCAGGGCTTCATACGAAAAACGGTCGCGGTCAGCAATCCAGCATTCGTTGACCGCTTCGTTTTCCAGCGGCACAACGCGCAGCACCTTGTTGTTCTTGACCTGCACCACCAGGTTGGCGCCGGTCGAATCATGCGGGCTGACCGACTTGCGACGCGACAGTTCCCAGGTGCGGGCCTGGTAGCGAAACGGCTTGCTGGTCAGCGCACCGACCGGGCAGATGTCGATCATGTTGCCGGAGAGCTCGGAGTCGATCGACTGACCGACAAAGGTCTCGATCTCGGCATGCTCACCGCGATGCGACATGCCCAGTTCCATCACGCCGGCGACCTCCTGGCCAAAGCGGACGCAGCGGGTGCAATGGATGCAGCGCGACATCTCCTCCATCGAGATCAGAGGCCCGACATCCTTGTGGAACACGACGCGCTTTTCCTCCTCGTAGCGGGAGGTCGATGCGCCATAGCCGACCGCGAGATCCTGCAACAGGCATTCACCGCCCTGGTCGCAGATCGGGCAATCCAGTGGATGGTTGATCAGCAGGAACTCCATCACCGACTGCTGGGCCTTGATGGCCTTGGCGCTCTTGGTGCGCACGATCATGCCCTGGGACACCGGCGTCGCACAGGCCGGCATCGGCTTGGGCATTTTCTCGACGTCGACCAGGCACATGCGGCAGTTGGCCGCGATGCTGAGCTTCTTGTGATAGCAAAAATGCGGGATATACGTGCCCGCCTTGTCGGCTGCATGCATGATCATGCTGCCTTCGACAATGTCGATCTTCTTGCCGTCGAGTTCGATTTCTACCATCTTCCAATACCTGTTTAGACGTAGGACGGGACCATGCAGGTCTTGTGCTCTATGTGATGTTCGAACTCATGGCGGAAATGCTTGATCATGGCGCGCACCGGCATCGCGGCCGCATCACCGAGTGCGCAGATGGTGCGACCCTGGATGTTGTCTGCCACCGAGTCGAGCAATTCCATGTCGCTGGCGCGGCCCTGGCCGGTCTCGACCCGATCGACCATGCGCGACAGCCAGCCCGTGCCTTCGCGGCAGGGCGTGCACTGGCCGCAGGATTCGTGCATGTAGAAGTAGCTCAATCGTTGTAGCGACTTGACCATGCAACGGGTTTCGTCCAGCACGATGACTGCGCCCGAGCCCAGCATGGAGCCGGCCTTGGCGATGGAGTCGTAATCCATCGTGCACTGCATCATGATTTCGGCCGGCAAGATCGGCGAAGAGGAACCTCCGGGGATTACCGCCTTGAGCTTGCGCCCGCCGCGCATGCCGCCGGCCAGTTCGAGCAACTTGGAAAACGGCGTTCCCATCGGAATTTCGTAGTTGCCGGGCAACTCGACGTCGCCACTGATCGAATAGATCTTGGTGCCGCCATTGTTGGGCTTGCCGCAGGCCAGATAGGCCTGGCCGCCGTTGCGGATGATCCAGGGTACTGCCGCAAAAGTCTCGGTGTTGTTGATCGTCGTCGGCTTGCCATACATGCCGAAGCTGGCAGGAAACGGTGGCTTGAAGCGCGGTTGGCCCTTCTTGCCTTCGAGCGACTCGAGCAACGCAGTTTCCTCACCACAGATGTAGGCGCCAAAACCATGCGCGCCATGCAACTGGAAGTTGAAACTGCTGCCCAGGATCTTGTCGCCCAGCAAGCCGGCGGCCCGGGCCTCTTCCAGCGCCGCTTCGAATCGGTCGTAGCTCTGGAAGATCTCGCCGTGGATGTAGTTGTAGCCAACCGAGATGCCCATCGCATAGGCAGCAATCGCCATGCCTTCGATCACGATATGCGGATTGAACTGCAGGATGTCGCGGTCCTTGCAGGTACCGGGTTCACCCTCATCCGAATTGCATAACAGGTACTTCTGGCCCGGAAACTGGCGCGGCATGAAGCTCCACTTCAAGCCCGTGGGAAAGCCGGCACCACCACGTCCGCGCAGAGCCGACTCCTTGACCGTGGCAATCACCTGATCAGGCGTCAGGCCTTCCCCGCCATCCTGGCCCAGCACCTTGCGCAGGGCCTGATAGCCACCGCGCGCCTGGTACTCGGCCAAGCCCCAGTTGGCGCCATCGAGCCCGGCGTAGATTTGCGGTTCTAAATGGCGGCCATGAAAGCAAGTCTCTGCGCCGCTGGCCTGAAACTGCGCCAGCACCTGGTCGGCTGCCGTCATTTGACCTCCGCCGCCCGCAGGCCTGCAATCAGCCGATCGAGGCGTTCGCTGGACATGAAGCTGCACATGGTGCGGTCGTTCACCAGCATCACCGGCGAATCGGCGCAGGCGCCCAGACACTCGCTTTGTTGCAAGGTGAACATGCCGTCTTGCGTGGTCTGGCCCATGCTGATTCCCAGTTTCTCTTCCAGGTGCTGAAGCGCCTTGGCGCCGTCGCGCAACTGGCACGGCAGGTTGGTGCAGACGTTGAACTTGTACTTGCCGACCGCGCGCTGGTTGTACATGTTGTAGAAGGTGGTGACCTCATGCACCGCTATCGGTGCCATGCCCAAATAGTCGGCGACGATCTTCTCGCTCTCGACGCTGACATGCCCGAGTTCCTGCTGCACGATCGCAAGACAGGCCATCACCGCAGACTGCTTCTGGTCTGCCGGGTATTTCGCCACTTCCTTGGCAAAGCGCTCCTTGGCCGCTTGCGAGATCATCGGTCTATCTCCCCAAACACGATATCCATGGTTCCAATGATTGCCACCGCGTCGGCGATCATGTGACCGCGCGACATTTCGTCCAT
>JBBKVW010000071.1:0-2805 GCA_037968655.1 Burkholderiaceae bacterium | reverse complement strand
GGTGTGGTGTACGACGCCCGTGACACCTCGCCGCGACAGGGATTCGCTGCGGCCAAGGTGGGGGCGACACGGCTCGGCATTCAACTGGTCGAGCTTGATGTAGAAAGACTTGGCCGCAGCGCCAACATAACCATGTGGGGCGACAAACTGGACGGACTGCTCCTGATTCCCGGCGGGGCCATCTCAACCGTAATTGATGTCGCATTGAAGTTCGCCGCAACGCAGCGTATCGCTGCCGTTGCCTGGAATCGCAACGAAGCCACACGGGAAGCTGTCATCAGCTATGGGGTCAACGATGTCGAGGTGGCCCGCAGTGCGTCACATCTGGTCATTCGGATATTGAAAGGCCAGCCGGCCGGCGACATGCCGATCGAGCAGCCGACAAAGTTTGAACTAGGCGTTAACCTGAGGGCGGCCAAAGCACTGGGCATCACCATCCCGCAATCCATATTGCTGCGCGCAGACGAGGTGATTCATTGACTGGTCCGGGCGAGACCTGACGTTCAGTCACTGTAGGGCGAACGACAGCAATCGCTGGCAATCCGGGTCCACAACTTTCTCGATACCCGACGTTCAATTTTGACGGTCGGCTTCGGGGCCGGCTGACTGGCTCCAGAAGCCGGTCATACGACTTTTCGATCCGCCTGCTTGGAAGCTGTCGTTGAAGGTGCAGGTTGACAGTCGGCAAAGTGGCGATGAAGTCGATGGTCGGAGCACCCGCGTCCGGCCAAGAATGGGTACTCACGACCGGCCGGTTCGGGGCTACGAAACTGCGAGCGCCTGCGAAGAACCTGGATCTGACTTTTCGCTCGCTTCGGTCCAACAATGCCGGCTTGACGATGCGTAATCGTTCGATTACATTACGAACGTGTTCAGCGTCAAAGCGCTCCCTGAGTTCACCGCTTGGCTCGGCCAATTGGCGGACGCCTCGATTCGTGGTGTTGTGGTCGCTCGGATCAAGCGGCTTGAGCGAGGTCTTCTCGGCGACGTAGAGCCAGTGGGCGACGGTGTCTCCGAGCTTCGAATTCATGTCGGGGCCGGATGGCGCGTGTACTTCACACAGCGTGGTAGCCAGCTCGTTGTTCTACTGGCCGGCGGATCCAAGCGTACACAGAAGAGCGGCATCAGGCGCGCGAAAGCACTATGCGCCCAATTGGACTGAGAGAGGAAACGAAGATGGGCACGCGAATCAAGGTTGATGAACTACCGGCATTTGATGCCGCCCCGTACCTTAGTAGCGACGAGGCAGTCGCTGCCTACCTGACTGACATCTTGCAGGCCAACGACGCAGGACTGCTTTCGGGCGCGCTGGGTGACATCGCCCGCGCTCGTGGCATGACCGATATCGCCAAGGCGGCAGGCATCACAAGGGAAGCGCTCTACAAGGCCTTGCGGCCCGGTAGCGCCCCGCGCTTCGACACAGTCAATCGTGTGTGTACCGCCCTTGGCGTTCGCTTGGTGGTTCAGCCGATACATACGGTTTGATAGATCGGCCGACGTGGTTCGGCCTTCCTGCAGTTGCCTACGGGCCGCTTCGGGACGACGATTGCAGGGCCGCGGATGTCGCTGATGGGCCGGTTGCTGGCGAACACGAACGGCGGGTGACCGACACCCAACCTCATGCAATTGGACCGCCGCATTGCGGGCATTGGTGAACGACTCTTTGCGCTGCAATCCGGGTCCACAACTTTCTCGATACCCGACGTTCAATTTTGACGGTCGGCTTCGGGGCCGGCTGACTGGCTCCAGAAGACTGGGTGCGGGCCTTCGACTTCTCGATCAGCCTGCTCCAGAGCGGTCGTTCAGGTTTGCCGTGGCCTGTCGTGGCAAATCGATTTGGACGCGACTTTTTCGTGTGTATCATACACACATGAGCAGCACTGACCTGATTCGTGAACTCAAGAAGGCAGGTTGGCGACTTGCCCGCGTCAATGGTTCTCATCATGTCTTCACGCACCCGCAGCTCACCGGTATCGTGGTGGTTCCTCACCCCAAGAAGGATTTGGGCAAAGGACTGGTGAAGGCAATACGGCAACAGGCCGGTATTTGAAAAGAGGCATGCAACATGCGTTACCCCGTCGCTATTGAACCCGGCACTGTGACCGAAGCATTCGGCGTCGTTGTGCCTGACCTTCCTGGGTGCTTCTCTGCCGGTGACACGATGGAAGAGGCCATGGCCAAAGCCGAAGAAGCCATCGCTGCCTGGATCGAAGTCGCCCTTGACGCTGGGCAGGACATTCCACGGCCGTCCAGCGTCGAAGCGTTGCGCAAGGCGCACAAAGAATGGAAGGCGTGGGTCTGGGCCGTCGTCAATGTGGACCCAGCGGTGCTTGATGACACGCTGGAGCGAGTCAACATCAGTCTGCCGCGTCGCGTGCTGCACCGGCTCGACGCATTGGCGCGCGCCACCGGCGAGACTCGATCGGGATTTGTCGCGCGCATGGCCCTTGAGGGCCACCAGACGACCACCTGAAATATCGAGGGTGCAAGTGCCGTGACGCTAACGGCAAAAATGCATCTACGGCGACAATTCAATTGTTGCTCCAAGGAATCGTGAGAGGCCCGATGCCGCCTAACTTGAATGTAGGCCGATATCCTTCCGGCGTCCATCAATTGACCGACATAATTTCACCGAGGCATGCCCACAAGTATCAGCGGAGGTCGACCGCGAACGGCGGCTCCCGCTGCCGTGCCGGTATTCGCGGCGAAGCTGTGGCGACCAGGTATGGGGCTCCCAGAGGTCGTTCGCGCGCACTGTTGGCCGATCACCCACCCGCCGCCGCAAACCCAAACAGCCCCCGCTGC
>JBBKVW010000070.1:0-8212 GCA_037968655.1 Burkholderiaceae bacterium | reverse complement strand
GTATCGGACATCGGGTTGGGCAGCCCTGCATTCGGGTAGCAGCTGATGAAGGTGTCAGGCGCAACCCGGTTGAGTTCCTGAATATAGGGGCGCATCAGCGCCGCGCCGAGCGCGCAATTGAGGCCGATGGCCAGCGGCTGCGCATGGCGCACGCTGTACCAGAAGGCGGTGACGGTCTGGCCGCTCAGGATACGGCCCGAGGCGTCGGTGACAGTGCCGCTGATGATCAGCGGCAGTCGCTCGCCGCTGGCCTCGAACACCTCGTCGATGGCAAACAATGCCGCCTTGGCGTTGAGCGTGTCAAAGATCGTCTCGACCATCAGCACGTCGGCACCGCCTTCGATCAGCGCCGAGGTCTGCTCGAAATAGGCGGCGCGCAGCTGCTCGAAGCTGATGTTGCGCGCCCCGGGGTCGTTGACGTCCGGGCTGATGCTGGCGGTCTTGGGCGTGGGGCCGAGCGCGCCGACGACGAAGCGGGGCTTGTCCGGCGTGCTGTACTTGTCGCAGGCGGCGCGCGCGATCCGCGCGGAGGCCAGATTCATTTCGCGCGCCAGGTCGGCCATGTCGTAGTCGGCCTGCGCCACCGAGGTGGCGCCAAATGTATTGGTTTCCACCATATCGGCACCGGCGGCAAGGTAGCTTGCGTGGATGTCGCCGATCACGTCCGGGCGCGTCAGGCTGAGCAGCTCGTTGTTGCCTTTGACGTCCTTGTGGAAGTCCTTGAAGCGCGCGCCGCGGTACTGGGCTTCGTCGAGCCGAAAGCGCTGGATCATGGTGCCCATGGCACCGTCCAGGATGGCGATGCGTTTGGAGAGTATGTCGGGCAGGGCCTGGGCCCGGGTGTAGTGCAGTGTTGGCATGGCCGGTCATTGTAGAAAAGGGGGATGCGCCAAACCGACGGCCGGCGGAAAGCCCGGACAATGGCGCCATGCAGATGCAAATTTCGTGGGTGCGGAACTGATGTTGGAGCCGGTATTGGCAGACGGCCCGGGCGCCGTGCTGCACGAAGTTTTCGGTTACGCGCATTTTCGCGGCCCGCAGCAGGCCGTGGTCGAGCATGTCTGTGGCGGCGGCGACGCGCTGGTGCTGATGCCCACTGGCGGCGGCAAGTCCTTGTGCTATCAGATTCCGGCCATCGTGCGCCAGCGCGCCGGCCTGGGCGTCACCGTCGTGGTGTCGCCGCTGATTGCGCTGATGCATGACCAGGTTGGCGCGCTGCACGAGGCCGGCGTCGACGCGGCTTTCCTCAATTCAACGCTGTCCAGCGAAGCGGCTGCCGCGCTCGAGCGCCGCCTGCTGCGCGCCGAGCCGACGCTGGTCTACGTGGCGCCCGAGCGGGTCACGACGCCGCGCTTCCTGGCCCAGCTCGATTCGCTGTACGAGCGCGGCCTGCTCAGCCTGTTTGCGATCGACGAGGCGCATTGCGTCAGTCAGTGGGGCCATGATTTCCGGCCCGAATACCGGGCGCTCACGGTGCTGCATGAGCGCTTCGCCACGGTGCCGCGCATAGCGCTGACGGCCACCGCCGATGCGCTGACGCGCGAGGACATCCTGGAGCGGCTGCAACTGCAGCAGGCGCGCTCCTTCGTCAGCAGTTTCGACCGCCCCAATATCCGCTACACCATCGTCGAGAAGAAGGACCCGACAGCGCAGTTGCTGCGCTTCGTGCAGGGCGAGCATGCGGGCGAGGCCGGCATCGTCTACTGCCAGTCGCGCAAGCGGGTCGAGGAGATTGCCCAGACCCTGCGCGACAACGACGTCGATGCCCTGCCCTACCATGCCGGCCTCGACGCCCAGGTGCGCCAGCAGAACCAGGACCGCTTTCTGCGCGAGGAAGCGGTGGTGATGGTGGCCACGATCGCGTTCGGCATGGGCATCGACAAACCCGATGTGCGCTTTGTCGCCCATCTGGACATGCCCAAGAACATCGAGGCCTATTACCAGGAGACCGGCCGCGCCGGGCGCGATGGGGCAGCATCCGATGCCTGGATGGCCTATGGCCTGCAGGACGTGGTGAACCAGCGCCGCATGATCGACGAAAGCCCGGCCGGCGAGGAGTTCAAACAGGCGCAGCGCGGCAAGCTCGACGCGCTGCTGGGTCTGGCCGAGGCGATCGACTGCCGGCGGGTACGGCTGTTGAAGTATTTCGGCGAGGTATACGCACCACAGCCGGCCGCTATCAGCCCGGTCGACGAAATGGCGTCCGCCGCCGGGCCGCCCCAAGGCGGACACGGCCCCCTTGGGGGGCAGGGAGGACACGGAGTGCCGACCGTGGGGGCCATGTCCCTGCGTTGCGGCAATTGCGACAATTGCCTGTCGCCGGCCCAGGTCTGGGACGCGACGGACGCGGCGCGCAAGCTGCTCAGCACGATCTACCGCGTCAAGCAGGCCAGCGGCATCACCTTTGGCGCCGGCCACATCATGGACATCGTGCGCGGAAAAAAGACCGAGAAGATGGATCAACACGGTCACTCGGACCTGAGCACCTACGGCATCGGCGCCGAGTTCAGCGAACAGCAGTTGCGCGGCGTGCTGCGCCAGTTGATCGCCATCAATGCGGTGCATGTCGACGCGCAGGCCTACAACACGCTGACGCTGACCGATGTGTCGCGCGCCGTGCTCAAGGGCGAGGTGCCGGTGCAGTTGCGACTGTCCAGCGCCGCGCCCGCAGCGGACAAGACGCGCCGCCGCAATGGCCGCACGGCGGTTGCCAAGGCGCCGATTGCGCTGGACGAAGCCGCGCAGACGCGCTATGCCGCGCTGCGCGACTGGCGCAGCGAAGTGGCCAAGTCACACAACCTGCCTGCCTATGTGATTTTTCACGATGCCACGCTGGCCGCCATCGCGCAGCGCGCGCCGGCGTCGCTGGACGATCTGCAGGGCATCAGCGGCATTGGTGCGCGCAAGCTCGAGGCGTATGGCGAGGAGGTCCTGCGCGTAGTGGGTTTGTAGTTGCGCCTAGGCGTCGCCTGGCCTCAGGCCGTGCGTTTGCGTGTCACGGGCGCAGCCTTGCGCAGCATGATCGGCTTGCGTGCGCCGACCGTGCGGCGTGCCCCGCCAACGACAGGCAATGACCGGGCCGTTTCCTTGGGCGCAATGTCGGCCAGCGTGACGCGATCCAGCTCGGAAAAATAGGCTTTCAGCGCGTCGGTGAAGACGTGCTTGAGGCGGCACGTCGCTGTCAATGTGCAGGCATTGGTTTGCGGGTCGAAACACTCGACCAGCCGAAAATCGGTTTCCGACGCGCGCACGATGTCGCCGATGCAGATCTGCTCGGCTGGCCGCGACAGGCGCAGTCCGCCGCCGCGTCCGCGCGTCGTCTCCAGTACGCCCTGGCGCGCGAGGTCGTTGACCACCTTCATCAGATGGTTCTTCGAAACGCCGTGGTAATCGGCCAGCTCGGCTATCGTCACCAGCTGACCCGGCTGGCTGGCGCAATACATCAGCACGCGCAGGCTGTAGTCGGTGTAATCGGAAAGACGCATCAAAGCCCTTAAAGATGCACGAAGTATATTGCTTTAAGCGTGCGCGAGCGATAACATGCAAACTATGTGCATATTAAGACGCGGTGCCGATCTCCCGGCGCCAATGGGACACAAGCAGTGAAAACGCTGATCCATGCCATCGACGAGCCGCCGGGCCGCAGCGAAGACCGCGGCCACGGCTGGCCGCTGATGCGCCTGGGCTTTCGGCCCTTTTATCTGGCCGCCGCCCTGTTCGCCTGCCTGGCCATCCCGGTCTGGGTGCTGCTGTTCCTGGGCCGGTCCGGCTGGTCGCCGCAGATTCCGGCGCAGTTGTGGCATGCGCACGAGATGTTGTTCGGGTTTGCCGCGGCGGTCATCGTCGGTTTCCTGTTGACAGCCGCAAAGGCCTGGACCGGCTTGCAGACGCCGCGCGGCACGGCACTGGCCGCACTGGTGCTGCTTTGGCTGGGTGCCCGCGTTGCAGCGCTGGTGGCACCGTACCCGGTATTCGCCGTGCTGGACCTGCTGTTGCTGCCCGTTGTCGCCGCCATCCTGTTGCGGGTGCTGCTGCGCGCCGAAAATCGCCGCAACCTGCCGCTGGTGGGCCTGCTTGGCATGCTGTCGCTGGCCAACCTGGCGTTTCACCTGTCGGTGCTGGGGCATATTGACTTGCCGCCAGTGCGTGCCCTGTACGCGGCGCTGGCGCTGATTGTTCTCATCGAATGCGTGATGGCCGGACGCGTGATTCCGGCATTCACGATGGCTGCCATTCCCGGCTTGCGGCTCACGATCGATCCGCAACTGGAAAAGGCGAC
Organism: Burkholderiaceae bacterium; assembly: GCA_037968655.1. Classification (GTDB taxonomy): domain Bacteria; phylum Pseudomonadota; class Gammaproteobacteria; order Burkholderiales; family Burkholderiaceae_C; genus CAISIP01. The sequence goes on along the minus strand of JBBKVW010000070.1, from coordinate 3,933 downwards.
TGCCGTGGCCAGCGTGCTGGCCTTGTCGCTGTGGGTGATCGCGCCGTCGTCCGGCATCAGCGCGCCGGCGCTGGCCTTCGCCGCTGTGCTGCAACTGGCACGCCTGATCGCCTGGAAGCCCTGGCGCACCCGCAGCCGCCCGATCCTGTGGATCCTGCACCTGTCCTATGGCTGGATTCCAGTCGGATTCCTGCTGCTGGCCATGAGCCAGCTCGGCTGGCTTGCCGCGTCCGCCGGCATCCATGCGCTCGCCGTTGGCGCTACCGGCGGACTGATCATCGGCATGGTGACCCGTACCGCGCGCGGTCATACCGGCCGGGCGCTGCAGGCATCGCCGCTCGAGGTGGCGGCCTATGCGCTGGTCATGCTGGCCGCCCTGCTGCGGGTCGTGCTGCCGATGCTTGCGCCGCAGTGGCTGGTGGCGTCCGTCATCGCCGCAGCGATCGCGTGGTCACTGGCATTCGGGTTCTATCTGGCCCTGTACACGCCCTGGCTGTTGCGCCCGCGCATTGATGGCAAGGACGGCTGACGCGCCAGCGCATCGGCCATGACATTCGTCGTTACCGAGTCCTGCATCCGGTGCAAGTACACCGAGTGTGTGGATGTCTGCCCGGTCGACGCGTTCCGGGAGGGGCCGAACTTTCTGGCGATCGATCCGAACGACTGCATCGACTGCGCGCTGTGCGTGCCGCAATGCCCGGTCGATGCCATTTACGCCGACGAAGATGTGCCAGAGGCCCAGCGCGGCTTCACCACGCTCAATGCGGAACTGGCAAGTATGTGGAAGCCGATTACGCGAAGCAAACTGGCCTTGCCCGATGCCGACGAATGGGCCAGGATCGAGAAAAAACTCGACCAGCTAAAACGCTGATCGCGCCGGCCTGCGGCGCCGCCGTGGCACCTGACCATAATGCCCGTGACACATAGGCGCATCCGCCATGTGTGGCACGACGGGGAACTCGACACCATGGCTGCGCTCCTGCAACGCTTGATACTGCCCTTGCTGCTGCTAGTTCTGGTCGCCAGCGCCTGGCTGGCGCCGATGGACGCGCCAGCGGGTGCGCGCGTCGACGCCGGGCTCAAGCGCGCGCTGATCAGCTTTGCCACGGCGCGCGCGCTCAACGGTGTGATCTCGGTGGCGCAGGGAACCGAAATCTCGGTGCAGCCGGTCGGCGTGGGCGCGACCTTTGCGCCAGGCCAGTTGCTCGACCCGATCAATGATCTGGTCGAGCGCTTCTCCGACCTGATGCTGGGCGCCAGTGTCCTGTTCGGTGTCCAGAAAGTGCTGATCGGAGTCGGTGCCTATTGGCCGATCTCTATCCTTCTGACACTGGCAGCGGTGGTCTGGGCCGGGTTGTGGCTGCGCCGCCGGCCTGTCTACCCCTGGTTGTCACGCCTGCTGGTGCTGCTCGTGATGCTGCGTTTTGCGGTGCCGGTAGTTACCCTGGGCACCGACCTGGTCTGGCAGAGGTTCCTGGCCGACGACTATCAGGTCAGCCAGCAGGCCATCGACGCCACCAGCAGCGACGCGGCGCGCAACGAACCGACGGCGCAGGTCGACCCGGCTCCACGCAGCCTGATGGACCAACTGCGGCGCTGGCTTTCGCACAACGCCGACGTGCGCGCGCGCTTCGATGACCTCAGGCAGATGCTGGAACAGGCCACCGAGCATCTGATCCGGCTGATGGTGGTTTTTGTATTGCAGACGCTGGTGGTGCCTGCCGTGTTGTTGTGGGCGCTGTGGAGCTGGACACGCAGTCTGTTCGAGCCGCACCGGTCGTAGGCCAGGTCACCAACGCGGACCATGCTGAATCGGTTCGCGCGCGTGCGCCCATCCGCAGCGCGTCGTTCAGATAGCAGGCACCGGCGTTGCGCCCGGCGTTCCGGTGCGCAAGGCCTGCTCGCCGCCGTGGCGACCATTGGCGCCATCCATCGAGACGCAGGCGCGGCCGGCGCCGGGCCCCGACGCAACGCGCTCAATACAGCGCCATGCCCCCGTTGACCTCGATCACCTCGCCGGTGATGAATGACGACGCGTCAGAGGTCAGGAACAGCGCTGCATTGGCGACGTCCTCGGCCTGGCCTTCGCGACGCAGCGGCGTGCGCTCCACCCCGGCTGCACGGCCCTGCGGCGTATTGAACACATCGTGAAACCGGGTGGCGATCAGGCCTGGCGCAATCGCGTTGACGCGAATGCCCTGCGGTCCGACTTCCTTGGCCAGCGCGCGGGTGTAGGTCATCACGGCGCCCTTGGCAGCGCCATAGTGGCTGGCACCTGGCCCGCCGCCGTCGTGCCCGGCCAGCGAGGACATGATGACGATAGTGCCGCTGCCACGCGGCAGCATGTGGCGCAAGGCCTGGCGGCAGCTCAGGAAGACGCTGGTGCTGTTCAGGGCCATGGCCTGGTTCCAGAACTCGAGCGACATGTCCACGCATTTGACGCGTTCGATCAGGCCGCCGGCATTGGCGATCATCGCGTCGACCTGGCCAAAGCGTTCTACCGCCTGATCAAAGGCCTGTTGCAATTGCGCCTCGTCGGTGACGTCGGATTTCAATGCCAGCACCTGGTCGCCCAACTCGGCTGCCAATGCCTCGGCGTCGTTTGCGCTGGACCAATAGGTAAAGGCGACCTTGTCGCCGCGCGCCGCGTGTGCGCGCACGATGGCCGCGCCGATGCCCGACGCGCCGCCGGTGACGAAAGTGGTGGTGTGTGGTTTGTTCATGCCCGTTTGCTTTCTAGGTTTTCGACCAGGCCCGGTGCCGCGGTCGATTCGCGTTGGACCAGCTCGGGCATGAACACCTGTTCATGCGCGGGCTCGTCGCCGTGTTGCATGCGCGCCAGCACCCGCTCGACGGCAGACTCTGCCATCTCGCGCATGGGTTGGCGCACCGTGCTCAGTGCCGGGCTGAGGTAGCTGCCCAGGAACATGTCGTCGATGCCGATCACGGACACATCCTGGGGCACGCGCAGTCCGCTTTGGCGCAAGCCGCTCAGCAGTCCGATCGCCAGCATGTCGTTCATCGCAATGAAACCAGTGGAGCGGCCTGGCCCGGCGCCCAGCGCCACGCCGGCATTGCGCCCCAGTTCAGCCATTTCCATTTCGGTCTGACCGGCCGCTATGTCGCGTATATCTGTTTCGAAATCGACGCCAGCCTTGGCGCATGCCGCACGCGCACCGTCCAGGCGCGCAATGCGATTGACCGAGCGCAAAGGGGCCGAAACATAGCTGATGTGCCGGTGTCCGAGCGCGATCAGATGCTGGGCCGCCATTGCGCCGGCGCGCCGGTTGTCCAGGCTGACATAGTCCATCGTCAGCGGGGCGTGTTGCGCGGTGCGGTCAAAACTGAGCACCGCCAGGCCTCGCTCGATCAGCGGCGCCAGGTGCTCCTGCGCCTGCAGCGCCGAGCCGATGATCACGCCGCGCACGCCCTGGGCCAGGAACGCCTGGGCATAGGCCTGCTCACGCTGCGCGTTGCGCTGGGTGTTGCACAGCAGCACACCGTAGCCGCGCGCATTGGCGGCCTCCTCGACCCAGCGCGCCAGCGCGCCGAAGAAGGGGTTGGCAATCGATGGCACGAGCAGGCCGATCATGGCCATGTGCCCGGTCTTGAGCCGCCGTGCCGACTCGTTGGGCTGGAACGCAAGGTCCTTGATGGCCTGTCGGACCCGCTCGAGCGTCTCGACGCGCATGCGCGCCTCGCGCCCGTTCAGTACGTTGGACACGGTACTGATCGAGACCCGGGCCATGAGGGCGACATCCTCGATCGTCGCTGCGCTGGATTTCTTCATGCTGATCAAAGGCCCATCAGCCCAGGCAGCCACAACGAGATGGCCGGGATGTAGGTGACCAGGATGAGCACGCAGAACAGGATGCCGAAGAATGGCCACATGGCCTTGACCACGGTCTCGATGGGCAGCTTGGCCACCGCGCT
>JBBKVW010000069.1:0-5969 GCA_037968655.1 Burkholderiaceae bacterium | reverse complement strand
TCGACCCTGCCCGGCGCATCCTGCAGCCAGTCCTTGCGCTGCTGCGCGTGGACCACCTCCCGATAACCCTTGGCAATCGTCAGCATGCCCATCACCACGTATTCGGCAATCGTGATCGCATTGATGCCGGCGCCATTGGTGACGATCACGCCGCGCTGCTGCAGGGCCTGCAGCGGAAAACTGTCGACACCGGCATACAACGAATTGAGCCAGCGCATATCGGTCGCCGCAGTGATGGCGGCAGACATGGCCGGCTTGTCGAACATGTCGAACCAGCCGATCTGCGCGCCGGGCGCCAGTGCAAGCGCCTCGGCCTTGCCCTCGAACCAGCGCACCTGCAGCCAGTCAGGCAGCCGCTCCTGCAGATGCGGACGCAGCGTGGCGGGAAGGGTGGCGGTGACGGGCACTGTTGCGGGCATGATTTCTCCGGAATTCAACTGATGGTAGCGACCTGGCATGGGCGCGGGCATGCTGCTTTTTGAGGACAGCGCAGGCGTGCCCGGCGCGCAGATGAAGCTACAGTTCCAGGCACTGCTACAGCTCGACGACGCGCAACGTGAGTCCGTACGGAGCGCCATTGCAGGCAACTTTCAAATGCACGATGCGAAGCGCTGACCGCAGGCCCGCGATGTCACGCTGGCAGTGAAGGCCAACATCAAACGAAATGCAGGTGGGCAATGGATACTGAGAACGAAACCTCCCCTCTTTCGATTGGCGAGATCGCCCGACGCATTCATCTGATCCGCGGCCAGCGCGTGGTACCCGATGCCGATCTGGCCGCTGTCTATGGCGGGTTGACCAAGCGCTTCAATCAGCAGGTCAACCGCAATCGTGATCGATTTCCCGCAGATTTCATGTTCCGGTTGAACGAGGAGGAGTTTGCCAAATTGAGGTTGCAAATTGCAACCTCAAGGGCGAGCGTCAACTCTGATTCAGCGTCTATTCTGGCGGCGGCACCGCCCCCTTGCGCTCGACGATCAGGCCATAGGCCTGCGGTTCGCGGTGCCTGGCAAAGTTGAAGCTGGTGTTCTTGTACGACAACGTCAGGTCCAGGTCGCATTGCGCCACAGCCAGTTCGTCGCCCAGCGTCGTGCAGGCGGCGACGATCTCGCCGGATGGCGCGACGATGATGGAGTTGCCGATCTGGGGCACGCCCTCCTCGTTGCCGGCCTTGGCCACGCCCACTACCCAGCTGCCGTTCTGGTAGGCGCCGGACTGCAGCACCAGCGAGTTGTGAAAATCGGACAGCGCGTCGTGCTCGGGCGCTGGCGGGTTGTGCACCGGCGTGTTGTAGCCGATCAGGATCAACTCCACGCCCTGCAGGCCCATGACGCGATAGGTCTCGGGCCAGCGCCGGTCGTTGCAGATCGCCATGCCCAGAATGCCGCCGAATGCGCGAAACACGTTGAACCCCAGATCGCCGATCTCGAAATAGCGCTTTTCCAGATGCTGGAAGGCGCGCCAGGGCTCGTGTTCGGCATGGCCGGGCAGGTGGATCTTGCGGTATTTTCCGACAATGCGGCCGCTCTTGTCGACCGTGATGGCGGTATTGAAATGCCGGTTGCGCCCCGGCTCTGGCACCAATTCGGCATAGCCCAGTACAAAGCCTAGGCCCAGCTTGCGCGCCGCATCGAACAGCGGCTGGGTTTCGGGGCCCGGCATGGCGCGCTCGAAGAAGCTGTCGATTTCGTCCTGGCTCTCGAAATACCAGCGCGGGAAGAAAGTGGTCAAGGCCAGTTCGGGGAACACCACCAGATCGCACCCGCGCCCGCTGGCCTCGTCCATCAATGCCAGCATGCGCTGCACGACATCGGTGCGGGTATGGGCACGCGCTATCGGGCCCAACTGGGCTGCTGCAATCGTGACAATTCGACTCATGGGCAACCTTTAAACCATGGCACTGCGGCTGTTCGCCGCGCGGCACATGGATCAGTCACCTCCCCTGCGGCCATTGTGCGCCGATAGCTGTGCGCAGTACTGGCTCTGCACCAGCGCTTGCAACTTCAGCCGGCAACAGGCCGATTCGTCTCCCGCACGGCGTCGGCGCTGCGGCCGGTGATCTGCTGGTAAATGCCCGGGTCGGTATCGCCTTCACTACCCACCAGCAGTACCTGCGCGCTTTCGTCCAGTTCGAGCAACTTGCGCAGCGACGCATCAGTATGAGCAGCCAGCAGCCCGGCCAGCCCCGCCGCGCCGGTCTCTCCGGAAACGATCGCGGTGTCGCCGGCCAGCGGGCTGGCAAACACGCGCACAGCGTCCAATGCGAAGTGGTCGTCGATCGCCACATAGGCGTGCGCTGCCGCCGACACGATGTCCCAGGCTGCGGGCGACACTTCGCCGCAAGCCAGGCCCGCCATCACGGTATCCAGTGTGCCGACCACCGGCTCCGGATGGCCAGCCTGCGCGCTGTGCAGATAACAGGCCGCCAGCATCGGCTCGACGACGATCAGCCTGGGCCGACGCGGCCCCCAGGCCAGCCAGAACGACGCCGCAACCGCCGCTGCAAGCCCGCCTACGCCGGCTTGAACCAGCACGTGACTGGGAACCGCAGCGCCGCATTGCGTGATGGTTTCGGCCGCCATCACGCCGTAGCCGTGCATTACGTCGATGGGAATGTCGCGGTAGCCGTCGTAGGTTGTGTCGCTGACGACCGTCCAGCCGTGTTCACGCGCCTGCTGGGCGGCATGGCGCACCGAGTCGTCGTAATTGCCCGCCAAGCGCACCACCTCGGCACCGTAATGCGCGATCGCGGCCCTTCGGCCTTCGCTGACGGTCGCATGGATATAGATGACGCAGCGGCAGCCGAACATCTGCGCGCCCCAGGCGACAGAGCGGCCATGGTTGCCGTCGGTGGCACAGGTGACCGTGAGTTTCTCCACCTGCGCGCGCCAGCGCCCGCCAAGTATCTCGGCGGCCGATACCGTCTGGCCACCGTTGTGGCGCTCCAGCGTCCGTGCCAGTTGACGGTACACCGCATAGGCGCCGCCGAGCGCCTTGAAACTTTTCAGGCCGAAACGCGTGCTTTCGTCCTTGTAACGCAGGCCGGCCAGCCCCAGGCGTCGCGCCAATGCGGGCAGATCATGCAAGGGCGTTGGCGCATAGCCGGGCCACTGGCCGATCTCGCGCAACGCACTGCTGAATCCTTCTTCATTCAAAATGCCGGAACGCTTCGCACCATAAGCCTCGACGGCCGGCTGTGCAGTCGGATTGCGCAGTGCGCAGGCGCCGGCAACATTGAGCAAATCAGCGCTCATGGCTTTCCCCCATTGCCGGCAGTTCGGCGCTGGATGCCGCTTGCCACCGCCCCGGACTGGTCCCAGGCCGCGCCGGCGAACCAGGCACCGCCGTCGAGGTAGTCGCGCAGCATCGGCAGCGCGTCCAGGCCCCAGAATTGCCTGCCGTCGACGACCATGGTCGGAACGCCGAACAGCCCCAGCGCAAGCGCGTCTTCGGTGCTTTGCTTGAGCTGGGTCTTGACCGGCTCGCTCTGCGGGTCGCGCGTCGGTGCGAGTTGCTGCGTCAGGGCCTGCAGTCGCTGCGCATCGGCTGCGTCCTCGCCGCTGCACCAGACATGGCGAAAAATCGTTTCGGTGACACAGCGATTGGGCAGCCCATCCTCGCTGCAGGCGACGGCCAGCCGCAACAGCGGCAATGGGTTGAAGGGGTGCGCCGTCGGCATCTGCAGGTCAATGTCCATGGAGTGCGCCAGCCACAGTACATGGCGGTAGGTCCAGTCGCGCTTGGGGCGAATCTCGGCCGGGCCCAGTTGTCCATGGTGCTGCAGCAGGCCGGCAAACAGCAGCGGTCGGTAACGCACCTGGTAGCTTTGACCCATCAGCGCCTCGGGCAGCCGCTCGAATGCCAGCCACGCGAAGGGCGAAATGAAGTCGAAGTAAAAATCGATTTGTTTCATGTGCCCTCCAGGCTTTGGTTGGACGCTGCTGCCGATTCAGCGCGCCTGTTCCGCGAGCCGCTGCGCAATGCTGCGCCACACTGCCCGCTTGGCGTCTTCGGCCATGCGGCCCCAGGCGATGATCTCGTCAATATCGCGCATGCAGCCCAGACACAGACTATTGGAGGGGTCCATGCGACAGACCGAGATACAGGGAGACGGTACCAGATGGGCCGGATCCTGCGCCAATTCCGCCAACGCCAGCAGGGTTTCAGTCTGGTTCATGGCAGCGCCGGCGGCTCGACCACATCGGCGACGGGCGCGCCGGTCAGGCGCTGCAGCTGCTGCGGCGTGAGCTTGAACACCGCATGCGGATGACCGGCGGCGGCCCAGATTTCATCGAATCGAAACAGCGCGCGGTCGATCAGCGTGACGCAGGCCTGGGCATGGCCCAGCGGCGCCACGCCGCCAATGCTGAAACCGGTGCGCGCCTTGACGAACTCGGCGTCGGCCCGGCCGAGCTTGCCGCCATCGGAACACACGATGTCGGCGACCAGGCCTTCATGCACCCGGCGATCGCCTGACGTGACGACCAGCACCGCCACATCGTCGCGCTTGCGCCGAAACACGATGCTTTTTGCGATCTGGCCAAGCGCCACGCCCAGTGCATCGGCCGCCTGCTGGGCGGTGCGGGCGGCGGCGTCAAGCATGAGTGGTGGATACGGATGCTGGTGGGATTGCAGCACCTGCAGAACGCGTCGGACCGGGTCGGGGAGCGAATCGGAATCGGACACCATTGACTCAGCCTTGCCGCTTGTTCAGCAACGCCGTCGCCGCACGCGAGCCGGACTTGCGCTGCAGAAAATCATTGATGTACTGGCCGGCGTCGATCAGCTTGTCCATGTCGATACCGGTCTCGATGCCCATGCCGTGCAGCATGTAGACCACGTCTTCGGTGGCCACGTTGCCGGTCGCGCCCTTGGCATAGGGGCAGCCGCCCAGTCCGGCAATCGAGGTGTCGAATTGCCAGACGCCCATTTGCAGAAACGTCAGCGTATTGGCCAGGGCCTGGCCATAGGTGTCGTGGAAATGGCCTGAAATGTCGTCCAGCGCGTAGTGCTGCAGCGTGGCGTCCAGCGCGCGCTGCACCTTGATCGGCGTGCCCACGCCGATGGTGTCGGCAACACCGATGTGCTGCACGCCGATGCCTTGCATCAGACCCGCCAGCATGCCGACTTGCTCGGGCGCCACCTCGCCCTCATAAGGGCAGCCGACCGTACAGGACATTGCGCCGCGCACGTATATGCCGTTGGCGCGTGCCGCCTCCACCACCGGGCGAAAGCGCTCAATGCTCTCGGCGATCGAGCAATTGATATTGCGCTGGCTGAAGGCCTCGCTGGCGGCGCCGAACACGACGATCTCGTCAGGCCAGAACGCCTTGTCCAGCGCCATTGCGGCCTCCAGGCCCTTGAGGTTGGGCGTCAGAACCGAGTAGCGCACGCCGGGTTGGCGTTGAATGCCGCTCATCACCTCGGCGTTGTCGGCCATCTGCGGCACCCACTTGGGGCTGACATAGCTGGTGACCTCGACCTCGCGCAGGCCGGCGTCCTGCAGTCGATGCACCAGGCCGATCTTGATCTGCGCCGGCACCGTCTGCTTTTCGTTTTGCAGGCCGTCGCGCGGACCGACGTCGACCAGTTTTACTTTTTTGGGCAATGCCATGTCGTGTCCTTCACTTTGCTGTCGCCATGCGACCAATCGCCAACCGCTCTCAATAGCCGCGCGCGCTGTCCACCATACCCGCAACCGGCTCGCCGCGTTCGAGCGCCAGAATCTTGCCCGCGATCTGCGCAATGCTTTCCTCGCGCAGGGTCTGGGCCGAACTGTGCGGCGTGACGCGGATTTTCGGATGCCGCCAGAAGACATGGTCTGATGGCAACGGCTCGGTGCGAAACACATCCAGCGTGGCACCCGCCAGATGGCCGCTATCGATCAGGGCCAACAGGTCATCGTCGACGACATGCTCGCCCCGCGCCACGTTCACCACATAGGCGCCAGCCGGCAGTTGCGCAAGATG
>JBBKVW010000068.1:0-72427 GCA_037968655.1 Burkholderiaceae bacterium | reverse complement strand
GCCAGCATCGCCACGACCAGGTCTGGTCCACGGGGCATCGCCACGGCGACGATGCGGTCGCGCCCGGCTTTCAGTCCTACCAGGCGATACGCCAGTTGATTGGCACGTCGATGCACGGTGCCATAGTCCATCTGGCCACCATCCCAGACCAGGCAGACCGCATCGTCGCCGTGGCGATGCCCCGTGGACCAGACCTGGTCGTGGCGATGCTGGCAATCGCCAAGGCAGGAGCTGCCTACCTTCCGCTCGACCCGGACGCCCCGCTGGCGCGATTGGCGCTGGTGTTGCACGACAGCGCGGCGGTGGCATTGCTGGTGCAGCAGGACGATTGGGACCGTCTGGCTCCGCTGCATGCGCAAACAGTTGTCAGCAGTTGGCATCAGGACTTGTCGGACTTGCCTTTCGCCGATGCACCTGCGATGCCTGCTGGGACTGATCTGGCCTATGTGCTGTTCACTTCCGGCTCCACCGGACGCCCCAAAGGCGTGATGATCGAGCACGCGGTGCTGGCGCGGCGACTGGCCTGGCTGTCGCGCATGTACGGTGTGACTGCGCAGGACCGCAGCGGGCAGGCGACCCAGGCCACCTTCGATCCGTCGCTGATCGAGCTGTGCCTGCCGCTGGTCCACGGCGCCAGCATCGCTCTGGCGCCGCCGGGCAGGCTGTTGCCGCAATCACTGGCGGACTTCGCGTTGCGCCATGCCGTCACCATCATGGCCTTCGTACCCTCGACCCTTGGCGGCTTTCTGGACGCCGCTGCCGGCCATAGCGGCCTCAAGCTGCGCGTGGCCTGTTGCGGCGGCGAGGTGCTGGCGCCCGAACTGGCGCGGCGCTTTTTGTCGGTCACGCAAGCGCGCCTGTTCAATGTCTACGGACCGACCGAGGCCTGTATCTTTGCCACTGCATGGGCCTGCGACGGCGACGACACCTTGGCGGTTCTTCCAGTCGGATTGCCGGTCGACGATACCGCGATCTACGTGCTGGACGGGCAGCAGCGTCCGCTGCCCGATGGGGTGCCGGGCGAGGTATACATTGGTGGCCTGGGTCTGGCGCGCGGCTATCTGAACCAGCCGGAGATGACAGCCTCCGCCTTCCGGGACGACCCGTTCCGGCCCGGGCAAAAGATGTACCGCAGCGGCGACAAGGGCGTGCTGGATCACGAGGGACGGCTGCACTTCATGGGCCGGCTGGATCGGCAAGTGAAATTGCGTGGCTACCGGATCGAACTGGGCGAGATCGAGGCGGCCTTGCTGGCGGTGGAGGGCGTTGCCCAAGCCGCGGCCAAGCGCGTCGAACGCGATGGCCACCCGGCCATCCATGCCTGGGTGGCTCCGGCCCACACGGATGACCATGAGCGGCTGCAGCGCGCCCTGCGGGTGCGTCTGCCCGACTACATGCTTCCATCGCTGATCCATTCGATTGATTTCTTGCCGGTCACTGGCAGCGGCAAGATCGATTACGCTGCACTGCCTGAATTGGCCGCGCAGACGCTGGCGCAGACGCAAATGCTTGGACGTGGGCCGGCCAATCAGCGCGAAGCGCAATTGCTGGCCCTGTGGGAAACCGAACTCGGGCGCAAGCCGCTGTCGGTGCAGGACAATTTTTTCGACATCGGCGGCGATTCATTGGCGGCGATAACGATTCTGGCCGGAGCCGAGCGCATCATGCAGCGCCGCATCCCGCTGTATCTGCTGACCGAGAATCCGACCGTCGAAAGGCTTGCAGCCGCGCTGGACACCGAGACAGCGCAACCGGGACTGATGGTCCACCTCGGCCCCGGCGTGGCCAGCACGCCGATCTACCTGGCGGCATCGGGTCATGGGGACCTGTTGCGATTCCAGAATCTGGCCAATGCCCTGGCCGCAACTGCCGATCTGCGCATGCTGCAGCCACCCGCGGGCGATGCGCAATTCAAGCGCGTCAGGGAACTGGCGGCGATGTATGCCGACGCGATCACTGCACAGGGTTCTGTGCCGTGCTTCATTGCCGGCTTCTCCATTGGTGGTATCGCGGCGCTGGAGACTGCGCGCCTGCTCGCGCAGCGTGGCATTGTGGTCAAAGGTCTGGTTCTGATCGACACGGTTTATCCCAAGATGTCCTGGGGCGGCGGTCTGTACTGGTGGCTGTTCACTGCTGCTGTCCGGATCCTGCGCCTGCATGAATTGAGCATCAATGGCCGGCGGCTGGGTGCCATGATCAGCGACGCCGGGCTGGTTGGCCAGGTCAAGTCAATGCGGGGCTATCGCATTGCACGGTTCGATGGCCAAACCACGCTGATCAAGACTTCGGGCCTGTTGCGCTGGGAACGTCCATTGTTCGGGTCCTGGAAGAAACTGCTGGGCGAGCGCCTGCAGGAAAGACGTGTAGCCGGTCTTCACGGCTCGATTTTCGAAGCCGGCAAGGTGCAGGATCTGGCGCTGGTGCTGACCGACATCGTGCGGCGCTCGCAATGAATCAGGATCCCGCGAATCCGAATCCGAACCCGCACGAAACGGCCCGGCCCCTGCGGCGACGGGTCTATCTATTGGCGCTGACCATGCTGGTGGTGCTTGGGTTCGCAATGGCCTGGGTCTGGACACCGCTGCGCCATTGGCTGGACGTGGATCTGATCGTCGCCGCATTGCAGCAATTTGGCCAGTCCTTTGGCCCGGTTGCGGCGATCGGCGGCTTTGCATTGGCCGTGACGATCGCCGTGCCGCTGACCTTTCTTACGCTGGTGGCCCTGGTCGCTTTCGGGCCCTGGGCCGGTTTCGTGTGCGTCATGGCCGGAGGCTTGCTGGGCGCTGCAACCAGCTATGGCATTGGTGCGGCACTGGGGCATGAGGTGATGGTGCGCCTGGCCGGTCGCCGCATCAATGCGCTGAGCCAGCGTTTGGGCAGCCGCGGGCTGGTGGCCGTGATCATCGTGCGCCTGGTGCCGATTGCGCCTTATGCGGTCGTCAACATGGTTGCCGGTGCCAGCCATATCCGGCTGCGCGATCTATTGCTGGGCACCGCCATCGGCATCACGCCCGGAACCTTGGGAATGATGCTGTTCGTCGATCAGATCACCGCTGCCCTGCGCAATCCGAGCGCGTTGACGTTGGCGTTGCTGGCGCTGACGATCGCGCTGCTTGCGCTTGGCGGTTGGGGTTTGCAGCGCTGGCTGAGGCAGACAGACGGTTCGTAGCCTACGGTGGCGCAGCGAGGGACCGCCGCATGGCTACGGCCGGCCCTTTGGGCCTTCACATCGGCTGCGCCGATATGAGCCTCGCCGCAAAGCCGCCGAAACGCTGCGCGTTTGCTGCCCTTACAGGCCAGCCGCTGCGCGCAGCGCGGCGGCTTTGTCTGACCGTTCCCAGGTGAACTCGGGTTCTTCGCGGCCGAAGTGGCCGTAGGCGGCGGTTTTTTCGTAGATCGGGCGCAGCAGGTCGAGCATCTGGATGATGCCTTTCGGACGCAGGTCGAAGTGTTCGCGTACCAGGGCGGCGATCTTGTCGTCGTCTATCTTTCCGGTGCCTTCGGTGTAGACGGTGATGTTCATTGGCTCTGCAACGCCGATTGCATAGGCGACCTGGATCTGGCATTGACGCGCCAGTCCGGCGGCGACGATGTTCTTGGCGACGTAGCGCGCGGCATAGGCTGCACTGCGATCGACCTTGCTCGGGTCCTTGCCGCTGAACGCGCCGCCACCGTGCGGGCAGGCGCCGCCATAGGTGTCGACGATGATCTTGCGCCCGGTCAGGCCGCAGTCACCTTGCGGACCACCGATGACGAAACGGCCGGTCGGATTGACCAGGTAGCGGGTGTTCTTGAGCCACTCCTTGGGTAGCACCGGCTTGATGATTTCCTCGATCACGGCCTCGTAGAAGCTGGGTTTGAGCTTGGTCGCGCTCTCGCTCTGGTCGGGGTGGTGCTGGGTCGACAGCACGACGGTGTCGATGCTGTGGGGCTTGCCGTCGACATAGCGCATCGTGACCTGGCTCTTGGCATCCGGACGCAGGAAGGGCAGGCGACCATCCTTGCGCAATTGGGCCTGGCGCTCGACCAGGCGGTGCGCGTAGTAGATCGGAGCGGGCATCAACTCGGGGGTCTCGTCGCAGGCATAGCCAAACATCAGGCCCTGGTCGCCAGCGCCGGTGTTCAGGTGGTCGTCCGAGGCATGGTCCACGCCCTGGGCAATGTCGTTGCTCTGCTTGTCGTATGCCACCAGAACCGCACAGCCCTTGTAGTCGATGCCGTACTCGGTGTTGTCGTAGCCGATGCGCTTGATGGTGTCGCGCGCGACCTGGATGTAGTCCACGTTGGCGTTGGTCGTCACCTCGCCGGCAAGTACCACCAGGCCGGTATTGCACAGGGTTTCGGCTGCGACACGGCTGAGCGGATCCTGCTTGAAGATGGCGTCGAGAATGGCATCCGAGATCTGGTCGGACACCTTGTCGGGGTGGCCTTCGGACACGGATTCGGAAGTAAAGAGAAATTCGTTCGCCATAAGATTCCTTTGCACAGTGCAACACATTGAAAGATGCGCTGCCTGGGCTGGTGGGCTTCGGCGAACGCTTTAGCAGATTCACAAGGCACAATGGCCGCTTTTCTTAGCGCGACCAAGGTGAGTGTCGCCCTGCAAGTAGTTCCGTAACTCGGCGACCGGTCGATTTTAACCCTTGATGCTCCATCTCTTTCGTTGGCTCGCGCGCTTGCCGTTATGGATGCTGCATGGCATGGGCTGGCTGTTGGGATGGCTGTCCTACCTGCTGTCGCCAAGCTATCGCGCGAAGTTCCAGGAGAACATCGGGCAAGCCGGCTACCGCATGGCCACTGTCTGGGGAGCTGTCGGCGCCGCCGGGCATATGGTTGGCGAATTGCCGCGGCTGTGGCTGGGCGCACCGGTACCTGTTGAATGGGAGAACGACGCCTGTGTTGACCTGGCCTATCAAGCTGGCCATGGCGTCATTTTCCTGACGCCGCACCTGGGTTGTTTCGAGATATCGGCCCAGGCGCTGGCGCAGCGTTACTCGGCGGCATATGGTCCATTGACCGTGTTGTACCGGCCGGCACGTCAGGACTGGCTGGCGCAATTGATGCTCGCAGCGCGAGACCGGCCGGGCCTGAAGACCGCGCCGACCAGCCTGGCTGGCGTGCGCCAGATGATGCGCTCCCTGCGCAACGGCCATGCCGTGGGGCTGTTGCCCGATCAGGTGCCGCCGGACGGCATGGGGGCCTGGGCGCCATTTTTCGGTCGTGACGCCTACACCATGACGCTATCGGCGCGCCTGGCGCAGCAGACTGGCGCCTGCGTGCTGTTGCTGTGGGGCGAGCGGCTCCCCCGGGGGCGAGGCTTTCGATTGCACTTTCGTGAATTGCGTCAGCCGCTTGCAGTTGACTTGCCATCGGCGGTCCGCCAGATCAACCAGGAAATGGAAGATCTGATTCGCGAATGCCCGGCGCAGTATCTGTGGGGTTATGCGCGCTACAAGCATCCCCGGGGCGAGGCATGATGCCGCGACGCAGACCATGCTGAGCCGGCTGGGAATCGGATTGATGAAGATGATGGCGCATCTACCGCTGTCATGGGTGCGCGCCCTGGGCTGGCTGCTGGGTTGGTTTCTGTTTGCTGTGGCCCGATCACGGCGTCGTGTCGTGCTGATCAACCTGCGCCTGTGCTTCCCGCAACTGGAGCAGCATGTCTTGCGCGGCATGGCACAGCGCACGTTTGTTGCATTTGCGCAGGCCTGGCTCGATCGCGGCTGGTTGTGGCATGGCAGCACGAGCCAGCTCCAGCGACGCCTGCGCTTGCGCGGGGCCCTGGCGGAGCTGCAGGGCGACCAACCCACGGTTGTTTTTGCGCCGCACTTTGTTGGACTCGATGCCGGCTGGACGGCATTGACACAGGCGCTGCCGCGCGCGTTCACGACCATCTATTCCAACCAGGTTGACCCGGTGCTGGACCAATGGATATTGCAGGGGCGCCAGCGATTCGGCCAGCCGCGCCTGTTTGGACGCGACGACGGGTTGAAACCAGTGGTGCAGGCCTTGCGCGCGGGGCAGCCACTGTATTTGCTGCCTGACATGAACATCACACGCCAGGAGGCAGTGTTCGTGCCGTTCTATGGTGTGCCCACCTCAACCCTGACTTCACTGTCGCGCTTTGCCAGCCTTGGTCGGGCCAAGGTGGTGCCGGTTGTCACCGAGCTGACGGCGTCGGGCTACGATGTGCATGTGTATCCGGCTTGGAAGGATTTTCCGACCGATGACCTGCAGGCCGATGCCACGACCATGAATCGCCAGTTGCAGGACTACATCGACCAATTTCCGCACCAGTACTACTGGGTACACAAACGATTCAAGGTGCGCCCGCCCGGCGAGGCGTCGGTTTATTGACGTGTCAACGGCCCGGCGCTGGTCTCAATTGCACATGAAGCTTGCTGCGCCCTGAGTTGAATCACAGCGGCCGCTCTGGCGCCTGTTCCGTTGCGATCGCCTCACCTGTCACAGCGGGAGTTGCTGCCGGCGGGTGGGCCCATTGCCAGAGCAACTGCGCAACGTCGTCAAAGCCCTGGCGCTTGGTTGCCGAAAACAGCATGGCCTGACCGCCACCGGCCTGCAATCGGGCAATTGACAGCGCCTTGGTCGCCTCGACGCGATTGAGCTTGTCGGCCTTGGTCAGCAGCAGCAGGAACCGCAGGCCTTGCTCGACCCGAGGCCGGATCACGTCCAGCAGTATCTCGTCCAGTTCAGTCAGACCGAGCCGGGGATCGCACAACAGCACGATGCCGCTCAGGTTTGCGCGTGTGACCAGGTAGTTGGCCATCACCTGTTGCCAGCGAATCTTGTCCTGACGCGGCACTGCCGCATATCCGTATCCCGGCAGGTCGGCGAATATTGCGTCGGTGACGCCTTGCTTGCCCAGCGCAAACAAATTGATGTGCTGGGTGCGGCCGGGCTTGCGGGAGGCGAAGGCCAGTTGCTTTTGCTGGGTCAGCGTGTTGATGCAGGTGGATTTGCCAGCGTTCGAGCGGCCGACAAAGGCGATTTCGGGCAATTGCAGCGCAGGCAGGAACTGCAACTCCGGGGCCGTGATGAGAAAACGTGCCGTGTGCAACCATGCAGCGGCTGCCTTTGCAGAGTCGGATTGAGCCGGCGCGCGCTTGGCGCGTGCGGCAGCAGGGTTGGTGTGCAATGTCATGGGTGGTCAAGTTGGGCCGCGACCTGCATTGTAGAATCGCGCAGTTGTGCCCCCTCTGACGCTGATCTCCATGAAGTCATCTGCCCGCTTGCTACTTGCTGCCTCCTTGGCCCTGAGTTCCTTTTGCGCTGTCGCACAGGACAAAAAGCCCGATCTGGCCAAGGGCGAAGCGAGCTACACCGCCGTGTGCGCCGCATGCCACGGGGCAGACGGCAACTCAGGAACACCCGAGAATCCCAAATTGGCCGGCCAGCATCCGCAGTATCTGGTCAAGCAGTTGCAGGAGTTCAAGACCGGCAAGCGCAATAACGCGGTCATGAAGGGTTTTGCCACCACCTTGTCCGATGAAGACATGGCCAACATTTCGTTCTGGCTGGCGTCGAAACAGGCCAAGCCTGGTTTTGCCAAGGACAAGGAACTGGTCACCCTGGGTGAACGCATCTATCGCGGCGGAATTGCCGAACGCAAGATTGCGGCTTGCGCAGGTTGTCATAGCCCCAACGGCGCCGGCATACCTGCGCAGTATCCGCGCATGGGCGGGCAGCACGCCGACTACAGCAAGACCCAGTTGACGGCTTTTCGCGACGGCGTGCGCAAGAACAGCCTGCCGATGTCCCAGGTCGCCGCGCGCTTGAACGACCGCGAGATTCGCGCCGTGGCCGACTACATGGCGGGCTTGCGCTAAGCGCTACAGCGAACAGGCTTCGCGCCGGGGCCACTGGCGCCAGATAGCGGGTTGGCGATGGTCCGTCGTGGGTGGCCGACTTGGCCGAGCCGCCCGCCGATCGTTGCTTGTCGTCGCAGGAACTTTGTAAGTTTTTCCGGGTTCAGACGAACTGAGCAACTACAAGGAAATGCCCATGATCATCCAATCCGCAAGAGACGGCTGCGGCCGCAACCTACCCAGCGAAATCACGCCGCGCGCGGCGTATCTGGGTCGCCGTGATTTGATGCGCGCCATGGCCAGCGGCGTGGCCGGAGCCGCTCTGGCTTCCTGGGCCATGCGTGACGCGATGGCGCAAGCCGCTCGTCCTGGCAAGTTGGCGCCATTGCCAGGCGCTCGCTCCGGCGTTGCCGGTGCAATGACGATGGAAAAACGCACCGACTACAAGGACGCCAGCAGCTACAACAACTTCTACGAGTTTGGCACGGACAAGTCGGACCCGGCCGAAAACGCCCATACGCTCAAGACGTCGCCTTGGTCGGTCGACATCGAGGGCCTGGTCAAGAACCCGATCAAATTGACGCTCGAAGACCTGCTCAAGCTCAGTGCGCAAGAGGAGCGCATCTATCGACTGCGTTGTGTCGAAGGGTGGTCCATGGTGATTCCCTGGGTCGGCTATTCTCTGTCGCATCTGATTCGCAAGGTCGAGCCGCTGGGCAGCGCCAAGTATGTCGAATTCGTGACGCTGGCCGACCCCAAGACCATGCCTGGCATTGGATCGCGGGTACTGGACTGGCCCTATGTCGAGGGCCTCCGCATGGATGAGGCCATGCATCCGCTGGCATTGTTGACTTTTGGCATGTACGGAGAGGTGCTGCCAAAGCAAAACGGCGCTCCGGTTCGGCTGGTAGTGCCGTGGAAATACGGTTTCAAGAGCGGCAAGAGCCTGGTCAAGATTCGAGTCACCGAAAAGCAGCCAACGACGGCGTGGAACCGGACCCTGCCCAACGAATACGGTTTTTACTCCAACGTCAATCCTGACGTCGACCATCCGCGCTGGAGCCAGGGCAGCGAGCGACGCATTGGTGAAGACGGATTGTTTGCAGGCAAGCGCAAAACACTGATGTTCAACGGCTACGAGGCACAGGTTGGCCAGTTGTACGCCGGCATGGACCTGCGCAAGTTCTACTGAGCAAGGACATGCTGCGCCGTTCTCGAACTGCGTCAGCTCCGAATTTCGCCAGTCCGGATTCATCTGCATGATTCGCCGCTGGCTGCTCGGGCCGGCCGCCAAGCCCGTCGTGTTTGCCTTGGCCTTGATGCCGTTCGCGTGGCTGCTCTACGGCGCGCTGACGCAGAACCTCGGTCCCAATCCGGCCGAAGCCCTGATCCGGTCCACCGGTGACTGGACGCTGCGATTCTTGTGCATGGTCCTGGCAGTGACGCCATTGCGGGTGATGAGCAATACGCCGGCGCTGGCACGCCTGCGTCGCATGCTGGGCCTGTTTGTCTATTTCTACGCGCTGCTGCACCTGCTGTGTTACAGCTGGCTGGACATGGAGTTCGTGCTGGGCGATATCGCGCGTGACATCGCCAAGCGACCGTTCATCCTGGTTGGATTTTCGGCCCTGGTGTTGCTTACGCCGTTGGCGGCCACGTCATGGAATCGCGCCATCAGGTTGCTGGGCGCCCGCCGCTGGCAGATGCTGCATCGGCTGGTCTATGCCATTGCGCTGCTGGCAATACTGCATTTCTTCTGGATGCGTTCGGGCAAGAACGACTTTGCCGAAGTCGCCGTATATGCCACGATCATCGCGCTGTTGCTGGGCTGGCGCATCGTGCGCCGATGGCGGCGAAAGCAGGGCGGCGCTGCACCGGCAGCGACTGGCTGAGGGCGGCGCCGTCAACCTGGCAATAGCGCAGCCGGCAGTTCACCACGCAATTGGTCCTCGATCGTCTCGCGTGCACGGATCAAGTGTGATTGCGCTCCTCGGACCAGCACTTCCGCTGCGCGTCCGCGCGAGTTGTAGTTGCTGGCCATACTCATGCAATAGGCGCCCGCCGACAGCACCGCCAGCAAGTCGCCGGATTGCAGTGCGATGTCACGGTCGTGCCCGATCCAGTCGCCGCTTTCGCACACCGGGCCGACGACTTCCCATGTCGTGGTGGGTCCGTCACGCTGCTGTACCGGCACGATGGCATGAAAGGCCTGGTACATGGCAGGGCGCGGCAGGTCGTTCATTGCTGCGTCGACGATGCAAAAATTCTTTTGCTCGCCGGGCTTGAGAAAGAGCACTTCGGTCACGCACACCCCGGCGTTGCCCACCAGTGAACGTCCCGGTTCGATCATCAGCTTGCGATTGCCGAATCCGCGGGCATCGAGGCGCGCCAAAAGCTGGGCCCACAAGGCATCGGCCTGTGGTGGCTGGTCGCCGTTGTAGTTGATGCCCAGCCCGCCGCCAAAGTCAAGATGCTCGATCGCGATACCTTCGGCCTCGACGGACTGCACCAGGTCGAGCATTCGGTCCATCGCATCCAGATACGGCGCTTCAGTCGTGATCTGCGATCCGATGTGGCAGTCGATACCGACCACCTTCAAACCGGGAAGATTGGCGGCATGCCGATAGGCAGCCACCGTGCGCTCATGTGCCACGCCGAACTTGTTGCCCTTGAGTCCGGTCGAGATGTAGGGATGTGTCTTTGGGTCGACGTTGGGGTTGACGCGGATGCTGATCGGCGCAACTTTCCCAATGCTGACGGCCACCGCATTGAGCACATCGAGTTCGGCTTCGCTTTCGACGTTGAAGCATGCAATTTGCAGTTCCAGCGCGCGGCGCATCTCGGCGCGGGTTTTTCCGACGCCCGAGAAAATGACGGTGGACGGGTCAGCGCCAGCAGCGATGACGCGTTCGAGTTCGCCCCCCGACACGATGTCGAATCCGCAGCCAGCGTCGGCCAGCACGCGCAATACGCCCAGCGTCGAATTGGCCTTCATGGCATAACAAATCCGTACATTGCGACCGGCCAGGCCGCGCTGGTAATGGGCCAGCGCGTCCAGGATCGCGGTTTGCGAGTAGACAAACAAGGGCGTGCCGTGTTGGCGGGCCAGTTGCGCAAGTGGCAATTGCTCGATCCACAGCTGCGTACCCCGGTAGCCGACATGGGGCGCGCCGGGCATTGGTGACGCAATCATGGTGCGGAGGCAGGAGAAGCTGCCGGGCGAGCGGCCGATGCAGCGGCGCTTGCTGGTGAGACGAAATCCGGACGCAGGCTTTGGGGCAGTGTGGCCCGCTGCGCGGAAGCTGGTTCGGTCGGAATGAAAAGCGAACCCTTTTGACCACACGCCGCCAGACTAACTACGACGCCGGCAAGGGCAAAAGCACTGGCTAGAATTTGATGGATGCGCAACATCGTGAAATTGTAATGACCGACCCCCAGTTCATGGACGCAGCCGAGCAGGTGCTCCAGACCATCGAGGCTTGCTGTGACCGCATCAACGATGCGACCGACGCCGACATCGACAACCAGCGCGTCGGAGGCATGGTGACGCTGAAATTTGCAAATGGCAGCGAAATCGTCGTCAATCTGCAAAAGCCCTTGCAAGAGATCTGGCTGGCGAGCCGAAGCGGCGGCTACCACTTTCGCCTCGACGGGCCGCATTGGGTCGACACCAAAGGGCAGGGCGAACTGTTTCGGCGCTTGTCGACGGATGCCAGCGCGCAAAGTGGCCTGGCATTGGCGTTTTCCGCGGGTGGCCAGTCTGACGGCTAGTTGCGATTGCTCCTGAACAGGTCAAGGATCCGGTTGCGCTCTTCGGCCGGCGGAACTATCTCGACATTGCCATTGGATTGCCCCGGCAACGGGTCTTCCATGCCCAGGGTACGCACGCCGCTTCCGTAGGCGTACTCGCTGAAATACCATTCACCGCCGGAATTGATCAGTCCGTCCGGTGGCGCATATTGGGCGACCGGCACCCCCTTTAGGGCGTAGTCCATATAGGTGATCCAGATCGGCAGGCTCAGGCCGCCACCAGTGGCAAGCGCATTGCTGCCCAGTTTGCGTGGTGTGTCATAACCCATCCAGGTCACGGCTACCAGGCTGGGTTGAAATCCAGCGAACCAGGCATCCATGGAGTCATTGGTGGTTCCGGTTTTGCCATACAGGTCGTTGCGCTTGAGTGTCGCCTGCGCGCGCGCCGCAGTACCGGCACGGGTTACTTCGTTGAGCAGGCTGGTCATGACAAATGCGTTGCGGGCGTCGATGGCCCGCACCGATTCGTCCAGCGCCTTTGGCTCGTTTGCCATCAGGACCTTGCCGGTCTGCTCCGTCACCTTGCTGATCAACCACGGATTGACCCTGTATCCGCCATTTGCGAAGACGGAGTAGGCGCCGGCCATTTGCATGGGCGTCACGGACCCGGCTCCCAACGCCATGGTCAGGTAAGGCAGGTGCTTGTCTGCGTCAAAGCCGAAGCGCACGGCCCAATCGCGGGCAAATACCGGCCCAACGGCACGCAGGATCCGGATCGAGATCATGTTTTTGGATTTGGCCAGACCAGTACGCAAGGTCATGGGGCCATCAAACTTGCCGTCGTAGTTTTTTGGCTCCCAAGGCTGGCCGCCGGTAACTGTGGCGTCAAAGAACAACGGCGCATCGTTGACGATCGTGGCTGGCGTAAAGCCTTTTTCCAGCGCCGCCGAATAGATAAAAGGCTTGAACGCCGACCCGGGCTGACGCCAGGCCTGGGTGACATGATTGAACTTGTTCTTTTCATAGTCGAATCCCCCGACCATCGCCTTGATGGCCCCGTCGCGCGGATCCAGGGCGACAAACGCGCCTTCGACTTCCGGTAACTGAGTGATTTCCCAACTATTTTTCGATGTGCGGGCAACCCGGATCACCGCGCCGGGCCTCAGTTTGATATTGGGCGGCGCCTTGTCGGACAGGCCCGAGCGTGCCGGCTCCAGGCCATCGCCGGTGATTTCCAGGGTTTCGCCGTTCTGGCGCATGGCCTTGATCAACTTGGGATTGGCGTCAAGCACCACTGCCGACATCACGTCGCCGTTGTCTGGATGGGCATCCAGTGCATCTTCGATGGCGTCTTCGATAGCCTGCGCATTTCCCGCAGGCAGGTCGATGAATTTTTCCGGGCCGCGGTAAATCTGGCGCCGTTCGAAATCCATGATGCCCCGCCGCAGGGCCTTGTAGGCGGCGTCCTGGTCGGCGGACCTGATGGTCGTATGGACGTTCAAGCCGCGGGTATAGGTCTCGTTTCCATACTGGGCAAACACCAGTTGCCGAACTGTTTCAGCCACGTATTCGGCATGGATGCGAACCGCATCTGGCCCGCCCTTGAGTTTGAGCGTTTCCTGTCGCGCGGCCTGCGCCTGCTGGGCCGTTATGAATCCGGTTTCCTCCATCCGGTCGATCACCGTCAGTTGCCGCGCGCGCGCCCGTTTTGGGTTTTTGACTGGATTGTTCGTGCCAGGCGCCTTCGGTAGTCCGGCCAGCATCGCGGCTTCAGCCACCGAGATCTCCTTAAGTGGCTTGTCGAAATAGGCCTCGCTGGCGGCCGCGAATCCGAACGCCCGGTTGCCCAGAAAAATCTGGTTCATATAGATCTCAAGAATCTGGTCCTTGCTGAGCAGGTGCTCCAGCTTGAAGGTCAGCAGCACTTCGTAGATCTTGCGGGTATAGGTCTTTTCAGACGACAGGTACACATTGCGTGCGACTTGCATCGTGATGGTCGAGGCGCCCTGGCTCTTGACGTTGCCCAGATTGGCCATGGCCGCCCTGAGCATGCCCTTGTAGTCGACGCCGCCATGCTCATAGAAGCGATGATCCTCGATCGCCAGCACGGCGTCGGTCATGATCTTGGGGATGTCCTTGAGCCGGGTCAGGTTGCGACGCTCCTCGCCGAACTCGCCAATCAGCAATCCGTCGGCCGAGTAGACCCGCAATGGCAGGATGGGCCGATAGTCGGACAGGGCCGTGACGTCCGGCAGGTTGGGGAATGCGACAGACAAGGCGATGGCGATCACCATGGCCAGCGCGGCAGCGCCTGCCAAAGCCAAACCGATCATCCAGCGCAATACCCGCATCAGGCTGGTAATGAAAGATGGGCTGGGTGTGCCAGGATTTGCCCTATCCCTGTCATTGGAGTCGGGAGAAGTGGATTTTCGTGACATAAAACCTTCTTAAGGGCGCCTCAATATTATAAAAACGAGAGCTGCGCCGCCGAGGCGATCGATTTGTGCTGCGTTGGCAGCCCGATCGCCCTGAATCGGTCTGATTGTCGGTCTGCATCCGGTTGGAAACACCAAGCGTCTGCTTTTGGCAACGTTTGGGTAAGGCCGAATCGGGAAATTCCTTTGCTGAACAAGGATCTTACTGATAGCATTCAAGTGAATTCTTAGGTTTCGCCGGTTCTCAGTCGGCTAGTTTCAAGGGATAGCCTCGATGTCTTTGAGGTCGTTGTTTAATCGTCAGCCAGCGCCATTGCTGGGTCTCGACATCAGTTCGTCAAGCGTCAAGTTGGTTGAGTTGGGGCGCGACAAATCCGGCAATCTGGTGCTGGAGCGCTGCGCCATCGAGCCGCTTGAGCGTGGGTGGATCACCGATGGCAACGTTGAAAAATTCGACGAAGTCGCCGACGCGGTGCGCCGTCTGGTCAAAAAGAGCGGCGCCAAGACCAAGAACGTCGCGATGGCGTTGCCGCCCTCGGCAGTTATTACCAAGCGCATCGTTCTGCCGGGTGGCATGTCAGACCAGGAGTTGGAAGTTCAGGTCGAGGCAGAGGCCAACCAGTACATTCCCTTTCCCTTGGATGAAGTCAGCCTTGATTTTTGTGTTGTCGGGCCAAGCTCCGCTTCTGTTGGAGACCTGGATGTACTGATTGCCGCGTCCCGGCGCGAGAAGGTGCAGGATATCCAGGGCCTGGCGGAAGCCGCGGGCCTCAAGCCGGTGGTTGTCGACGTAGAGTCATACGCCTCCCGACTGGCCACTTCGCGTCTGATTGAAAGCCTGCCGAACAAGGGCGCCGGCACCATCGTGGCGCTGTTCGAGGTTGGCGCACTGACAACCAGCATGCAGGTGATCCGCGACAACGAGGTGCTCTACGATCGGGATCAGGCATTTGGCGGAGCCCAACTGACACAGCTTATCGTTCGCCAGTACGGCTTCTCACCCGAAGAAGCCGAAAGCAAGAAGCGCAGCGGCGAATTGCCTGACGACTACGAAGCCAACGTGCTGCGTCCGTTTGTCGAAAGCATGGTGCAGGAACTCGGTCGTGCCTTGCAGTTCTTCTTCACCAGCACCCCGCACAACAAGGTGGACCACGTCATGCTGGCGGGTGGCTCGGCTGCGTTGCCAGGCCTGACGAATGCAGTGACAAAGCACACGTCCTTCAGTTGTTCCCTGGTCAATCCATTTGACGGCATGGAAATTGGCAGTGGTGTGCGGCTCAAGAAGATGACCCGGGAAGCGCCGTCCTATCTGACGTCCTGTGGCCTGGCCTTGCGGAGGTTTTCTCAGTGATTCTGATCAACCTGCTGCCACATCGCGAAGCCGCGCGCAAGCGGCGCCGCGACGGTTTTAACTTCAGCATTGCGGCATCTTTCCTGCTGGGCGGTCTGATCGCGGGCATGGTATTTCTGTGGTTCCAGGGGCGCATAACCGATCAGCAAGGCCGGAACAATTTCTTGACCAGCGAAATCACGCGACTCGAAGGCCAGATCAAGGATATTGCCGGTCTTGAATCAGAAATTGCGGCGCTGCGTGCGCGTCAACAGGCGGTTGAGGATCTTCAGGCAGATCGCAACGTGCCGGTCCATTTGCTGACTGAACTGGTCAAGCAGTTTCCCGACGGCGTTTACATCGTCAACATGAAGCAGGAACGACAGGGTGTGACCTTGCAGGGAGTGGCGCAGTCCAATGAGCGTGTGTCCGAGCTATTGCGCAATCTGGCCAATGGGACCCCTTGGTTTTCGAAGCCGGAACTGGTGGAAATCGTCGCTGGCAGCCTGACGCTGGCGCCGCGCGACGTCAAGCGTGTATCCAACTTCACTGTACGGGTTCAACTGACCCGCGCCAGCGAAGCGCAGAAATTGGCGCAGGCGCCAGCTGCGGGCGCTTCTGCCGCGCCCGTGAAACAGTAACCGGTCATTCAATATGGCGACCAAAACAAGCAACAAGATCGATTTTCCTGCCCTGCAGGACAAGCTGTTCGGGCAGTTTCGGGCCTTGGACACCAAGGACCCGTCGACCTGGCCGGCCTTTCCGCGCTACTGTGCTTTCCTGGCAGTGATCGTTGCTGTCGTGACCGGGCTGTGGTTTGCCTGGCTCACCGACTCCGAACTGGAACTCGAGGCGGAGCAGGCCAAAGAGGTCAAGTTGCGCGAGGATTACAAGTTCAAGCTGGCTAAGGCGGTAAACCTGGAAGTCCTGAAAAAGCAGCGCGAGCAGGTCTTGCAATATGTAACGCAACTGGAGAAACAGTTGCCCAGCAAGGCTGAGATGGACGCGCTGCTGTCCGACATCAATCAAGCTGGGCTTGGCCGCAGCCTGCAGTTCGAATTGTTCAGGCCAGGCCAGGTGATCGTGCGCGATTACTACGCGGAATTGCCGATATCCATACGGGTGACCGGCAAATACCACGATATGGGAGCTTTCGCGTCCGATATTGCAAATTTGTCCCGCATCGTGACACTGAACAATTTGTCAATAACCCCAAAAGGCGATAGCACACTGTTGATGGAAGCGACGGCCAAGACATTCCGGTATCTCGATTCCGTTGAGGTAGCGGCGCAGCGCAAGGCAAGTGGGGCCAAGAAATGATGCGAGGACATCTTTGTGCGGCAATACTGTTGCTTTCGACCCTGAGTGCTTGCGGTGGCTCTGACGGTGACGAACTGCAGCAGTGGATGGCTGCACAGCGCAACGCCACCCGGCCCAAGATTGAGCCGATCAGCGAGCCCAAGGTTTTTCAACCCCAGGCATATGAGCAGCTAACTGCCGTCGATCCTTTCAACCGGGACAAATTGACCCAGGCCTTGAAGCGCGAGGGTGCGCAATCTGTGGCCAACGGTGCACTGGTCGCGCCCGAGCTGGCGCGCCGAAAGCAGGCGCTGGAAGCATTTCCGCTGGATGCCATTGCCATGGTCGGGAGCATGCTTCGCGATGGCAAGCCGGTTGCGCTGGTCAAGGTCAACAACCTGCTGTACCAGGTGCGCCCAGGCGATTACTTGGGACAAAACTACGGACGCGTAATGAAAATTGGTGAGACAGAGGTTGCCTTGCGTGAAATCGTGCAAGACGCTGTGGGCGAATGGATCGAGCGCACCGCTGCGCTGCAACTTCAAGAGAGGTCAAAATGAAAATTGAAACCGGACGCGAGGCCATGACAGGCTGGAAGCGGCTTTCGCTCGGCTTGATGCTGACGCTGGCGGCGCTCAGTACCCATGCGCAAACCGCAATTGAATCAGTGTCTGGCTCGGTTCAGGGGGGCAGCGAAGTTGTCCGCATCGATCTCTCACAAGCTTTGACAGCCGTGCCTAGCGGCTTCGCAATTCAGGCGCCAGCGCGCATTGCACTGGATTTCCCGGGTGTGTCCAATGCCATGGGCCGTTCGACGGTGGACATCAACCAGGGCAATCTGCGCTCCATCAGCGTCGTGCAGGCCGGGGATCGCACCCGCGTCGTGCTGAACTTGAAGCAACCAACTGCCTACAAGGCGCAATTGCAAGGCAAGTCCTTGTTGGTGGTTCTGGATGCCGTGGCAGCGGCTGCACCGGTCACTACTCCGGTCCCGGTCTTTGCTGAAAATCTTAACCGTGACACCTTGCCAATCAGGGACCTGGACTTCCGTCGCGGCGCCGAGGGCGCAGGCCGGGTGGTCGTGGCATTGCCCAATAATCAAGTTGGGGTGGATGTCCGGGTCCAGGGGCAGTCGCTGGTTGTTGAGTTCCTCAAGTCCACCTTGCCCGAGGGACTGCGCAGGCGGTTGGATGTGTCCGACTTCGGTACACCGGTGCAGACCGTCACGACCTTCCAGACAGGCGACCGGGTCCGCATGGTGATCGAACCACGTGGACTATGGGAACACAGCGCCTATCAAAGCGACAACCAGTTCGTGCTCGAGATCAAGCCGCAGAAGGTCGATCCGACCAAACTCACACAAGGCCAGGGTTACAACGGTCAGAAGTTGTCGCTCAATTTCCAGAATATCGAGGTTCGCTCGCTGTTGCAGGTGATTGCCGATTTCACCAACTTCAACATCATCACGTCAGATTCGGTCACTGGGGCAGTGACGCTGCGATTGCAGGATGTGCCATGGGATCAGGCGCTGGACATCATCCTGCAGGCCAAGGGCCTGGGCATGCGCAAGACCGGCAACGTCTTGTGGATCGCGCCACGCGACGAGATCAATGCAAAGGAAAAACTGGAGCTCGAGTCGATCGCGGCGCTGCAGAATCTGGAGCCTCTGCGCACCCAGTCGTTCCAGATAAATTACGCCAAGTCGGCGGAGATCGCGAGTAGCTTGACGGCGGGTGGCTCGGGTGCCAGCAGCACCCGTATCCTGAGTGCACGCGGAAGCGTGATCGCCGAGGCGCGGACCAATCAGCTGTTTGTCACAGACATCGGCAGCAAGCTGGAGCAAGTGCAGCAACTGATTGCAAAGCTGGATATTCCCGTTCGTCAGGTCTTGATCGAGGCGCGCATCGTCGAGGCGTCCGATACGTTTGGCAAGTCGCTGGGCATCAAGCTCGGTGGCGGCATCAATCCGCCTGGCGGCGTCAAGGTCATCAGCCAGGGTGGTAATACGCTCAATACAAGCTTTGGTTCGTCATATGTCGAAGGAGCCGCTCAGACTACGTCGGGCAGCTTTGTCAACCTGCCAGCTATCGGCCAAGGTGGCTACGCTCCGGCTTCGTTTGCAGTATCGATCTTCAATGCAGCGGCCAATCGATTCCTGAGCCTGGAGTTGTCGGCGCTGGAGGCCGATGGCAAGGGCAAGGTGGTATCAAGCCCGCGCGTTGTGACCGCCGACCAGATCAAGGCGCTGATCGAGCAGGGCACCGAATTGCCCTATCAGGTTGCGACCTCCAGCGGCGCGACATCGATCGCATTTCGAAAGGCCAACCTGAAGCTGGAAGTCACGCCGCAGATCACGCCCGAAGGCAACATCATCCTGGACCTGGACGTCAACAAGGACACCGTGGGACAGGCGACGGCGGCAGGATTTGCCATCAATACCAAGCACATCAAGACGCAGGTACTGGTGGAAAACGGCGGAACGGTCGTCATTGGCGGCATATTCGAACTGACCGAGAGCGACAGCGAGACCAAGGTACCTCTGCTGGGCGATCTGCCGGGCATCGGCAATTTGTTCAAGACCCGATCGCGCATCGCTAACAAGCAGGAAATGCTGGTGTTCATCACGCCCAAGATGATTGCCGACAAGGCTGCGGTGCGCTGATCCGACTGCTGCCGCGCTGCGGCGGCTTGTCAAGGTGATATTCAGTCTTGTTGGCCTGCCGGGTTCGGGCAAGTCCACCGTCGGGCGCCATCTGGCGCGTCGCTTGCAGCTGCCGTTCACCGATTCGGACCAGGTGATCGAGGCACGTCTGGGCTATTCGATCCGCCAGTATTTCGAGCAGGAAGGTGAGTCGCGATTTCGTGACCTGGAAGCCGTCGTCATTGCCGAGTTGACGCAGGGTCCGCTTGGCGTTCTGTCGACCGGCGGTGGCTCGGTTCTGCGCCCGGAGAACCGCCGCCATCTGAGTGAACGCGGTCGGGTGATCTATCTCAAATCCTCGCCTGATGAATTGTTCCGACGCCTGCGCCATGACCGCAACCGCCCGCTGTTGCAAGTGGGCGACCCGTTGACGAGGCTGCGCGACTTGTATGCGCTGCGTGACCCTCTGTACCGTGAAACGGCGCACTTCACGATCGAGACCGGCCGACCGTCAGTCGCAACCCTGGTCAACATGATCGTGATGCAAATCGAACTCGATGGGGCTTGGCCGCAGCCTGCCTGAATTGCCGATCCATGACGGGGGGCCTTACCCTAAACTACAGGCCTATGCCCCCACTGCAGCCTGTTGCGCGCGTGTCAATCGACCTGGACGAGCGCAGTTACCCCATTCTGATTGGCAGCGGACTGCTGGGCGACAGTGGCACTTATGCTGGCCTGCCAGTGGCCGCATCAGCCCTGATCGTGACCAATGCCACGGTCGGGCCCTTGTATGGCGAGGCGCTTCGCCTGGCACTTTCCGCGCACTATCCCAGCGTGCATTGCGTGACGCTGCCCGATGGCGAGGCGCACAAGAACTGGCAAACCCTGAACCTGATCTTTGACGCCCTGTTGCAGTTCCGATGCGACCGCAAGACGGTGCTGTTCGCGTTGGGTGGCGGGGTGGTTGGCGATATGACAGGATTTGCGGCCGCATCGTTCATGCGCGGCGTTCCTTTCGTACAGGTTCCGACGACCCTGCTGGCGCAGGTCGATTCGTCAGTAGGTGGCAAGACGGGCATCAATCATCCGCTGGGCAAGAACATGATCGGGGCGTTTTACCAGCCCTTGCTCGTCGTGTGCGACGCCGCGCCATTTGCCACGCTGGCGCAGCGCGAACTCAGTGCCGGACTGGCCGAGGTCATCAAGTACGGGCCGATTGCCGACATGGCGTTCCTGGACTGGATCGAAACACATCTGGCCCAACTGCTGGCGCGCGATCCGGCAGCCTTGGCCCATGCCGTGCAGCGCAGTTGCGAGATCAAGGCAGGCGTCGTGGGGCAGGATGAACGCGAGAGTGGCCTGCGCGCCATATTGAATTTTGGCCATACCTTTGGCCACGCGATCGAGAACGGCATGGGGTACGGCCGCTGGCTGCACGGAGAGGCCGTTGGCTGCGGCATGGTCATGGCACTGCACTTGTCGATGCGGCTGGGGCTCGTCGAGCAGGCGTTCGTAGAACGCCTGACGCGGCTGATCAAGGCCGCTGGTCTGCCGGTGGTCGGTCCGCAATTGCCGTCAACTGCAGGCGCGACGCCTGGAGCGGCATCCAATGCCGATCGATACCTTGCCTTGATGCGGGGCGACAAGAAGTCGCAGGGCGGGGCAATCCAGTTTGTCGTGATCGATCGTCCGGGCAATGCCGTTGTGCGTACGGCTCCAGACGAACTGGTGCGCGAGGTTGTGGACGCTTGCTGCGGGTGATCATGTCCGACCTGGCATCGATGACCAGCCGATGCCAATTACCTCGGGATGCCTGCAGGTCCGGCTGGAAGGATTGAACATGACGCTTGCGGCATATGCCTGTGATCCAGCCAAATCGCGCGGCCGGCGCCACGCCGAACCGGCTGCACCCACGCGCTCGGACTTTCAACGCGATCGCGACCGCATAGTCCACTGCTCTGCGTTCCGAAGGCTGGTGTACAAAACCCAGGTCTTTCTGAATCACGAAGGCGACCTGTTCCGGACCCGGCTCACCCATTCGCTGGAAGTTGCGCAGCTTGGGCGCTCCATCGCCCGCGCCTTGGGCCTGAACGAAGATCTGGTCGAGGCGATCGCCTTGTCGCACGATCTGGGTCACACGCCATTCGGGCATGCCGGCCAGGATTCGTTGAACGAATGCATGGCCGATTTCGGCGGCTTCGAGCACAATTTGCAGAGCCTGCGCATCGTCGACCTGCTGGAAGAACGCTATCCGGACTTTGACGGACTGAATCTCACCTTCGAAACGCGCGAGGGCATTCTCAAGCACTGCTCGCCCAAGAACGCGGCCCAGATCGAGGCGCTCGAGCCAGACTACGGCGACGGCGCTGGCGGTGTGGGGCGGCGCTTTCAGGATCGCAGCCAGCCCAGCCTGGAGGCGCAGCTGTGCAACCTGGCCGACGAGATCGCCTACAACGCACACGACATCGACGATGGCGTGCGCTCTGGCCTGATCACGATTGGACAACTCGAGTCGGTTCCCCTGTTCAAGCAGTATCTGCAGCAGACCCTCGCACGCCATCCGCACTTGCTTGACTCGACGCAGGACCGGCGCCTGTTGTATGAGTCGATCCGCCAGATGTTGAGCGCGCAGGTCTATGACGTGATCGACGCGACGGGGTCGCAGTTGCTGGCAGCTGCCCCCCGCCACGTCGGCGAAGTGCGCGTATTGGGCCCGTTGGTGCAGTTTTCGGCCCAGATGCGACGCGCATCGGTCGAACTCAAGCAGTTCCTGCTGCGCAATCTGTATCGCCATCCGCAGGTGATGGGTACAACACATCAGGCGCGCCGTGTGGTCAGCGATCTGTTTGCTGTCTACATGGAGGCACCGCACGACATGCAGCCGGGCTTCGCAGCCCGCAGCGAAGCGCTGCCTCAGGATCTGGATGAACTGCAGGCGCGTGCCCGCGTGGTGGCCGACTACATCGCCGGCATGACCGATCGTTTTGCCGTGCGCGAACACGAACGGATCACCGGGCAGCGATTGCTTGCATGATGTCCGCGCTGGTTCGGCTGCTGCAACGGTATCCGGAGAAGATCGTCATCCTTGCCGGTGTCGCTGCCGCGCTGCATGTGGGCAAGTTGTCACCGGCGATCCCCGTGCTGCGGGAATCCCTGGGCGTGAGCCTGCTGCAGGCGGGTTTCCTGCTGTCATTGGTGCAGTTTGCCGGCATGCTGCTGGGACTTGTCGCGGGACTGGCCGCCGATCGCATCGGATTGCGGCGCAGCATGGTAATCGGGCTGACTCTGTTGTCGGTCGCTGGGGCCTTGGGTGCTTTGGCCCAGGGTCCGGCTGTGCTGCTGCTGCTGCGCGCTTGCGAAGGATTCGGCTTCCTGCTTGCGGTGATGCCTGCGCCAGGCCTGATCCGCCGTCTGACGGCGCCGTCGCACATGCAGTCGGCGCTGGGCTTGTGGAGCGCCTACATGCCGTTTGGTACTGCCCTGGCCTTGGCCGGCGGGCCTATGTGGATTGCCGGCGTCGGCTGGCGCGGTTGGTGGTTGCTGCTGGCAGCCGTGTCCATGCTGATGGTGGTACTGGTTATTTGCGCGGTCAGTCCGGACCCGGATGGACAGTCGGTCACCGCGCGCAAACATGCAGATGCGAGGGCGACCGATCTGAGCCATGACGCTGCCTCGCGCGTGCGCCGAACGTTGACGTCGCCAGGGCCGTGGCTGGTGGCGCTGTGTTTTGCCTTGTACTCGGGCCAGTGGCTGGCAGTGATCGGATTCCTGCCCTCGGTGGTCGCGCAAGGTGGAGGCCATCTTGGTGCGGCGACCGCATCCCTCTTGGCCTTGGCGGCGCTGGTCAATGTGATTGGCAATGTGGCCTCCGGGCGACTGCTGCAACGGGGCGTGCCGGCACAGCGCCTTCTGGTGTGCGGATTTGTAGCCATGGCCATTGGCGCCGTGATTGCGTTTGCCGATATAGCGTGGAGCCGGGACGCAGACACGGTCGCAGCTGTCCGCTATCTGGGAGTGCTGCTGTTCTCGACCTTGGGTGGCCTGATTCCCGGAACCCTGTTCTCGCTCGCGGTGCGGCTCGCGCCCGACGAATCGAGCGTGTCCACGACGGTCGGATGGATGCAGCAGCTGTCGGCAATGGGACAGTTCATCGGGCCTCCGATCGTGGCATGGATTGCCGTGCGCGTCGGTGGATGGCACTGGAGCTGGGCTTTCACGGGTACATGCTGTGCGCTGGGAATGCTGGTGGCGCGGCGCATCGGATGGCAGGCGGCCCATGTCAGACAGTGAGTCGGAGCGATTCGAGCTGGCGGTGGTGCGGGACATGCAGCACTGGCTGGACAAGGCCGTCATTGGGCTTAACCTTTGCCCGTTTGCCAAGGCAGTGCATGTGCGTGGGCAGATCCGTTACGCCGTGTGTCGCGCAACCGATGCTGACTTGCTCGAATCCGTGCTGCGGCACGAAATGCAGGAGCTCGCTTCGATCGAGCCGGCCGTGCGCGATACCACCTTGCTGATTGCTACCGACTGCCTTTTGCCGTTTCGCGATTTCAACGATTTCCTTGACCGCGCGGAGCATGTGCTTGAGGAGCTCGAATTGAACGGTGTCCTGCAGATCGCAAGCTTTCACCCGCAGTTCCAGTTTGCAGGTACAACCGCTGGCGATGTCGGCAATGCGACGAACCGCGCGCCCTATCCGACGCTGCACCTGCTGCGCGAGGCCAGCGTCGACCGGGCAGTTGCCGCTTTTCCCCAGGCCGAAGCGATATTCGAGAACAACATCGCGACCATGGAGCGGATTGGAAGTGCCGGGTGGGACGCGCTGGGGATCCGGCGTTCGGTGCCCTTGCCGCCGGTCAAATCGAGGCAACCGCAACAGCGACGTGGCAGGATACGGAAATGAACAAGAAAGGCAGCCCGAATCGCCAGGCTAATCACAGTGCATCGGCCGCTGACAAATCGGGCCTGGCCGACGTGTTGCGGCCGGGTCAATCGATCGAACTGCTGCAGGAATTGCACATCCTCACACGCGAGGGCAGGCTCAACCAGGACTCACGGCGCAAGCTCAAGCAGGTGTATCACCTGTACCAGTTCATTGAAAAACTGCTGCGCGAACTTGGCCAGAGCGGGGCGCCAGATGCCGAAGCCGGCATTGGAAAGGGCGCTGGAGAACGCCCGGCCCCCGCCGGCATGGCGATTGCAGACCATGGTGCTGGCAAGTCCTACCTTGGCTTCATTTTGTATGACCTGTTCTTGCGCGGACAGGCCGATGGCTGGATCTATGGCATCGAAACCCGACCCGAGCTGGTGCTCAAGTCGCAGGCCCTGGCGCTCAAGCTGGGGTTTTCCCGCATGTCGTTCTTGAACCTGAGCGTCGCCGAGTCCGCGTTGGCGACAGAAATGCCGGAGCGCTTCGACCTGGTCACTGCACTGCATGCCTGCGACACGGCTACAGATGACGCCATCGCGTTCGGCCTGCAAAAATCAGCCCGTGCCATGGTGCTGGTGCCGTGTTGCCAGGCGGAACTGGCGCGATTGCTCAACGCCGACAAAGCCATTCATCTGCGCCGCACGCCATTGGCCGAGCTGTGGCGCCATCCACTGCATACCCGGGAAATCGGCAGTCAGCTCAGCAACGTGCTGCGTTGCCTGTATCTGGAAGCCTGGGGCTATCAGGTCACGGTAACCGAACTCGTCGGTTGGGAGCACAGCCTGAAGAACGAGCTGATCATTGCGCGCCATACGGGGCAGCCGCGCGCCAGCTCGGCCAGGCGCATGCGAGGGCTTTTGGAGCAATTTGGTTTGGAGCAACTGCTGCAAAGCCGGTTTCAATTACCGCCCGATCATGCCGTGCTAGCCGAGTCAAAATGAATTGGCTAGGCGAATCTTTCTGCAAAAATAGACTCGAATAGTCAGCGATGCGCCTGAAGGGAACTGCCATGAAACATACCGCCGGATTCATATTGGTGCTGCTGCTTGCTGCATGCAGCACCACCAGCCCCGATGTGGTGCAGCGCAGCGATGCCCAGCGCCTGTCTTCGGTGCAAGATGCCACGGTATTGTCGATCCGGCCGGTGAGGGTCGAAGGCACACAGTCTGGCGTGGGGTCGGTCGCCGGTGGCCTGGTGGGTGGCGTAGCTGGCGCCAGTGTTGGCGGGCGGCGCGAAGGCATCATTGTGGGCGTTCTGGCGGCAGTGGCTGGGGCCGTGGCTGGCAATGCGATTGAAAAATCCACCACCCGTGAAGACGCCGTCGAAATACTGCTGCAAATGCCCAATGGCGACCGGCGTGCAATAGTGCAAGCGCGCGGCAATGAAGCGTTCATGGCGGGTGACGCAGTCATCCTCGTCATGTCCGGCGGCAAGACGCGCGTAACGCGTGCCGTGCGATAGCACAGCATCCGCTGCAGGCAATTTAGGGTTCAATAAATTGGGGTCACACTCAATTGGGGTCAGATTCCAATTCTTTGTCTGGCGGGCGCGACGCCTGTACTGAATGGCTCGACTAGCGCGCGTATCTGTACCGGGTTACCCGTATCACGTCATTCAGCGCGGGAATAATCGCCAGGCGATTTTTTTGACCGTCGCCGACAGGGAGCGCATGTTGGCGCTCTTGTTCGAAAACGCCGAACAGTTCGACGTTGCAATCCACTCCTATGTGTTGATGGACAACCATTTCCATCTCTTGCTCACGCCGCGCGCGCGCGATGGGCTGCCACTGCTGATGCAGGCAGTGGGGCGCCGTTATGTGCGGCACTTCAACGACCTGCATGGGCGCAGCGGCACCTTGTGGGAGGGTCGCTACAAATCGGCCTTGGTGCAGACCGAGCGCTACCTGCTCGCGTGCATGGTGTATCTGGATCTGAACCCGGTGCGTGCCGGATTGGTGGCACGGGCACAGGATTACGTTTGGTCCAGTCATGCCCACTACCTTGGTTTGCGCCGAGACCGGCTGGTAACGCCACACGCGCTGTTTTGGGAACTTGGCAACACGCCTTTCGAACGCGAGTCAGCCTACAGAGACCTGGTTCAAGCCGGTGTGTCGCAGGAGTTGCGCGCGGCGCTGGGTCAATCGGCCAGCAGCGGTTGGGCCCTGGGTGACGCAGGTTTTGTGGCTGATTTGCAGGGCAAGACGCCGCGGCGCCTGACCCGGGCCGTGCCGGGGCGGCCAGCCAAGTTGACCGAGACCAAGAAGCCTGGCGAATAGCAGTTGGCGCCGGCAAATTGCGGAAGCCGTCGATTTTCGATCTGTCCCTAATTACTTGTTGCTGGCCACATGGCTCATTTAATTGGAATCTGACCCCGATTTAATTTGATGGGCATGATTGTTGCACTGCACTAAACTGTGGGCCCGCTGCTGTTTGCCGGTTTGTGCGAGCAGATGAGGGTTGCGGGTTTGTGCAGTGAACAGGATCAATCATGGCGACATCAGACGAAATCGAGTATTTGCAGCGCAACGGCCTTTACAGCGGCGAGCATGAACATGACTCCTGCGGGGTTGGCTTTGTGGCCAACATCCGGGGTGCCAAGTCGCATGACATCGTCAAGAACGCGCTCAAGATCCTGGAGAACCTGAACCATCGCGGTGCTGTGGGTGCCGATAGCCTGATGGGCGACGGAGCTGGAATCCTGATCCAGTTGCCCGACGCGCTGTATCGCGAAGAGATGGCCGCGCAGGGTGTGGTTCTACCGGCACCAGGCGAATACGGCGTGGGCATGATCTTCCTGCCCAAGGAGCATGCTTCGCGCATGGCCTGCGAACAGGAAATGGAGCGCGCCATCAAGGCCGAGGGCCAGGTGCTGCTGGGATGGCGCGACGTTCCGGTCAACCGCGAGATGCCGATGTCGCCGGCGGTGCGCAAAAAGGAACCCATCATCCGCCAGGTTTTCATCGGGCGCGGTGACGACGTCATCGTGCAGGATGCCCTGGAGCGCAAGCTTTACGTCATTCGCAAGACCTGCAGCGGATCGATCCAGGGCCTGCGGCTCAAGCACAGCAAGGAGTACTACGTTCCGAGCATGTCCAGCCGCACCGTGGTTTACAAGGGCTTGCTGCTGGCAGACCAGGTTGGCGTGTATTTCCGTGATCTGGAAGATCCGCGCTGCGTCTCCGCGCTGGGCCTGGTGCACCAGCGCTTTTCGACCAACACCTTTCCTGAGTGGCCGCTTGCCCACCCGTATCGCTATGTCGCACACAACGGGGAGATCAATACCGTCAAGGGCAACTACAACTGGATGAAGGCACGTGAGGGCGTCATGTCCTCGCCTGTGCTGGGCGCCGACCTGCAAAAGCTCTATCCGATCAGCTTTCCCAACCAGTCCGACACCGCAACGTTCGACAACTGCCTGGTACTGCTGACCATGGCCGGCTACCCGATCGGACATGCGGTGATGATGATGATCCCCGAGCCATGGGAACAGCACAGCACGATGGACGAACGGCGCCGTGCGTTCTATGAATACCACGCCGCCATGCTCGAACCCTGGGACGGCCCGGCCTCGATCGTGTTCACCGACGGCCGCCAGATCGGCGCCACGCTGGACCGCAACGGCCTGCGCCCCTCGCGCTATTGCGTGACCGACGACGACCTGGTGATCATGGCTTCCGAGTCCGGCGTATTGCCGGTGCCCGAAAACAAGATCGTGCGTAAATGGCGCCTGCAGCCCGGCAAGATGTTCCTGATCGACCTGGAGCAGGGTCGCATGATCGACGACGAGGAACTCAAGTCCAACCTGGCCAGCATCAAGCCCTACAAGCAGTGGATCGAGAACCTGCGCATCCGGCTTGACGATGTCGACTCGCATGGCAAGTCCAAGCCGATGGTCGCCGGTG
Organism: Burkholderiaceae bacterium; assembly: GCA_037968655.1. Taxonomy (GTDB): domain Bacteria; phylum Pseudomonadota; class Gammaproteobacteria; order Burkholderiales; family Burkholderiaceae_C; genus CAISIP01. The sequence continues at coordinate 44,311 of JBBKVW010000068.1, read as the reverse complement.
GCGCCCTGGCAGCCGTCCATGCCGCAGTCGTCGATCCGCCCTCGTTGCTCGATCGCCAACAGGCCTTCGGCTATACCCAGGAGGACATCAAGTTCCTGATGGGCCCGATGGCGATGGCCGCCGAAGAAGCCATCGGATCGATGGGCAATGACAGCCCGCTGGCGGTGCTGTCGGACAAGAACAAGCCGCTGTACAACTATTTCAAGCAGTTGTTCGCGCAGGTGACCAATCCGCCAATCGACCCGATCCGCGAGGCGATCGTGATGTCGCTGGTGTCCTTCATCGGGCCAAAGCCCAATTTGCTCGACATCAACCAGGTCAATCCGCCGATGCGGCTCGAGGTTGCGCAGCCCATCCTGAACCTGGCCGACATGGCCAAGTTGTATAACATCGAAGGCCATACGCATGGCAAATTTCGCTCCAGCGCGTTGGATATCACCTATCCGCTGGCCTGGGGCCATGAGGGTGTCGAAGCCAAACTGGCATCCCTGTGCGCCGAGGCGGTTGATGCCATCCGAGGCGGCAGGAACATCCTGATCATCACCGACCGCCGGATCAGTGCGACGCAATTGGCGGTGCCGGCCTTGCTGGCGCTGAGCGCGGTGCACCAGCACCTGGTGCGCGAAGGCCTGCGCACCTCGGCCGGCCTGGTCGTGGAGACCGGCAGCGCGCGCGAAGTGCATCACTTCGCGACCCTGGCCGGTTATGGCGCCGAGGCTGTCCATCCCTATCTTGCGCTGGAGACGCTGCAGGACATTCACCGCCATCTATCGGGTGATCTGAGCGCCGAGAAGGCGAGCGCGAACTACATCAAGGCGATCGGCAAGGGCCTGTCCAAGATCATGTCCAAGATGGGCGTGTCGACTTACATGAGCTACTGCGGCGCGCAGCTGTTCGAGGCGATCGGCTTGAACACTGAGACCGTGGACAAGTACTTCACCGGCACGCCGAGCCGGATCGAGGGCATAGGGGTGTTCGAGATCGCCAAGGAGGCGATCCGCATGCACAACGCCGCCTTTGGCGATGACCCGGTGCTGGAGAACATGCTGGACGCCGGCGGCGAATACGCCTGGCGGGTGCGCGGCGAGGAGCACATGTGGTCGCCCGACGCGATTGCCAAGCTGCAGCACAGTGCGCGCGCCAACAACTGGAGCACCTACAAGGAATATGCGCAGCTGATCAACAACCAGTCGCGCCGGCACATGACGTTGCGCGGCCTGTTCGAATTCCGCATCGATCCGTCGCTGGCGATCGCCATCGACGAGGTTGAGCCGGCCAGCGAAATCGTGAAGCGCTTTGCCACTGGTGCGATGTCGCTCGGCTCGATATCGACCGAGGCGCATGCGACCCTGGCCGTGGCCATGAACCGCATCGGCGGCAAGAGCAATACCGGCGAGGGTGGCGAAGACCCGGCGCGCTATCGGCAGGAGCTCAAGGGAATCCCGATCAACCAGGGCCAGACCCTGGGCGACATCATGGGCCATGACGTGGTCGAGTCCGACTACCCGCTCGAAGCGGGTGATTCCCTGCGTTCACGCATCAAGCAGGTGGCGTCAGGCCGTTTTGGCGTGACGGCCGAATATCTCAACAGTGCCGACCAGATACAGATCAAGATGGCCCAGGGCGCCAAGCCCGGCGAAGGCGGGCAACTGCCCGGTGGCAAGGTGTCCGACTACATCGGAAAATTGCGCTATTCGGTGCCCGGTGTCGGCCTGATTTCGCCGCCGCCACACCATGACATCTATTCGATCGAAGACCTGGCACAGCTGATCCACGACCTGAAGAACGTGGCGCCGCATGCCAGCATCAGCGTCAAGCTGGTGAGCGAGATTGGCGTGGGAACGGTTGCCGCGGGCGTGGCCAAATGCAAGAGCGACCATGTCGTGATTGCCGGCCATGACGGCGGCACCGGCGCCTCGCCCTGGTCGTCCATCAAGCATGCCGGCAGCCCATGGGAGATCGGCCTGGCCGAGACCCAGCAGACTTTGGTGCTCAATCGATTGCGCGGACGTATCCGCGTACAGGCCGACGGCCAGATGAAGACCGGCCGCGACGTGGCCATCGGCGCGCTGCTCGGTGCGGACGAGTTTGGTTTTGCCACTGCGCCCCTGGTGGTACAGGGCTGCATCATGATGCGCAAATGCCATCTCAACACCTGTCCGGTGGGGGTCGCCACACAGGACCCTGCGCTGCGCAAGAAATTTGCCGGCAAGCCGGAGCATGTCGTCAACTATTTCTTCTTCGTGGCCGAAGAAGTGCGCCAGATCATGGCGCAATTGGGGATCCGCAAGTTTGAAGACCTGATCGGCCGCGCAGACCTGCTCGATACCGCGCGCGGTATCGAGCACTGGAAGGCCCGTGGCCTGAATTTTGGCCGGCTGTTTGCCCAGCCCACCGCGCCGGCCGACGTGCCGCGGCACCATGTACAGGAGCAGGACCACGGCCTTGATCGTGCGCTGGATCGCGTGCTGATAGAGCGTTGCCGACCGGCCTTCGAGCGCGGCGAAAAGGTCAAGTTCATCGAGGTCGTTCACAACGTGAACCGCTCGGTCGGAGCCATGTTGTCGGGGGCCTTGACCAAGGCACACCCGCAGGGCCTGCCCGATGACACCATCCGCATACAGCTCGAGGGCACCGGCGGGCAATCCTTTGGGGCCTTCCTGGCCAATGGCATTTCGCTGTATCTGATCGGTGACGCCAACGATTACACCGGCAAGGGTCTCAGCGGCGGCCGCGTGATCGTGCGCCCGAGCATCGATTTTCGGGGCGATCCGACACGCAACACCATCATCGGCAATACAGCGTTGTATGGCGCCACTACCGGCGAGGCCTTCTTCGGTGGCGTTGCAGGCGAGCGCTTTGCGGTGCGTCTGTCGGGCGCGACTGCGGTTGTCGAGGGCACCGGCGACCACGGCTGCGAATACATGACCGGTGGGACCGTCGTCGTGCTGGGCAAGACCGGCCGCAATTTTGCCGCCGGCATGAGTGGCGGCGTGGCTTATGTATATGACGAAGACGGCCAGTTTGCACAGCGCTGCAATACCGCGATGGTGTCGCTGGAGAATGTCTTGCCGGCCCGCGAACAGCAGTCCATGATGGATCCTGCTGTCTGGCATCGGGGCCAACTTGACGACAGCCAACTCAAGAAGCTGCTGGAAGAACACAACCGCTGGACAGGCAGCAGGCGCGCGCGTGATTTGCTGGACAACTGGGAGCTCTCGCGTTCGCGCTTCGTCAAGGTCTTTCCGATCGAGTACAAGCGCGCGCTGGGAGAAATCGGGGCGCGCAAACAGGCCGCAGCTGCTGCGCCAGCCGAGGCCAAGCCACGCGCCAGGTCCGACCGCAGCAGCAATACCGTGGCCGCCAAGTAGGCGCGCTCGCGGACAGAACGATACCAACAGGATTGAACATGGGAAAGATCACCGGATTCATGGAGTACCCGCGACTGGAGGAGGACTATCGTCCGGTTCAGGAACGGGTCAAGGAATATCGCGAGTTCGTCCTCACGCTCGACGACGGCCAGGCCAAGACGCAAAGTGCGCGCTGCATGGACTGCGGCACGCCATTCTGCAATCATGGTTGTCCGGTCAACAACATCATTCCGGACTTCAACGATCTGGTCTATCGTGGCGACTGGAAAAATGCCATATCGGTGCTGCACAGCACCAATAATTTCCCGGAGTTCACCGGGCGCATCTGTCCTGCACCCTGCGAGGCGGCCTGCACGCTCAATGTGAACGACGATGCCGTGGGCATCAAGTCGATTGAACACGCCATCATCGACAAGGCCTGGGAGAACGACTGGGTCAAACCGCTCAAAGCCCGCCATCGCAGCGGCAAGACCGTCGCAATCGTCGGTTCCGGCCCGGCGGGGCTGGCCGCGGCACAGCAACTGGCGCGGGTTGGCCACGACGTGACTGTGTTCGAAAAAAACGATCGGCTCGGCGGACTGTTGCGCTACGGTATTCCGGACTTCAAACTGGAGAAATCCCACATCGACCGGCGCGTAACCCAGATGGAGGCCGAAGGCGTGGTCTTTCGCACCGGCGTGCTTGTGGGTGCGATGCCCAAGGACAGCAAGGTCACTAATTGGTCCAAGGAGGTTTTGGGTGCGGACCAGTTGCTTCAGCAGTTTGACGCGGTCATGCTGACCGGCGGCGCCGAACAGTCGCGCGATCTGCCGGTCCCGGGACGGGAACTCAAGGGCGTGCATTTCGCGATGGAGTTCCTGCCCCAGCAAAACAAGCTCAACGCCGGCGACAAGGTACGCGGGCAATTGCGTGCCGACGGCAAGAACGTGATCGTCATTGGCGGCGGTGACACCGGCAGCGACTGCGTCGGTACCAGCAACCGGCACGGCGCGACCAGCGTGACCCAGTTCGAACTGCTGCCACAGCCGCCAGACGAGGAAGACCGTCCCATGACCTGGCCCTATTGGCCGATCAAGTTGCGTACCAGTTCCAGTCACGAGGAGGGCTGTGAGCGGGAGTTTGCTATTTCTACCAAGGAGTTCATTGGCGAGAAGGGCAAGCTCAAGGGCTTGAAGACGGTACGGGTCGAGTGGAAAGGCGGCAAGATGACCGAGGTGCCGGGCAGCGAACAGGTACTGCCAGCCGAACTGGTCTTGTTGGCCATGGGCTTCGTGTCCCCGGTTGCCAGTGTGCTCGACGCCTTCGGCGTGGAGCAGGACGCGCGTGGCAATGCCCGTGCGTCGACCGACTTCGGCTCTGGTTACGCAACGAATGTTGCCAAGGTATTTGCCGCCGGTGACATGCGGCGCGGCCAGAGTCTTGTCGTGTGGGCCATTCGGGAAGGTCGTCAGGCGGCCCGCGCGGTGGACGAATTCCTGATGGGTTTCAGCGATTTGCCGCGTTGAATGCGCGTTGCCCAACGGGGCGCCGCACCTGCGTCTATCGCCTGCGGTTGTTGCGTAGATGCAACGGCACAGCGTTGATATCCCGTATGATTTGAAAGCCGGATGCCTCCCGGTGTCCTGCTCCTTTCATGGATTCTTCCTCATCTGATCCCCTTGTCGAACTGCGCGGCCTCACCTTCGGGTACGGCGAGCGCGTCATTCTGGATGACATCTCGCTCACCGTGCCGCGTGGCAAGGTGACGGCGTTGATGGGCGCCTCGGGTGGCGGCAAGACCACCATACTGCGGCTGATCGGCGGCCAGAACCGGGCGCAGAAGGGCGAGTTGCGTCTGTATGGCGCCGGTCGATTCGACGACGTTGGCACGCTGGATCAGGAGCAGTTGTACGCTGCGCGCCGTCGCATGGGCATGTTGTTCCAGTTCGGAGCCTTGTTCGCCGACCTGAGCGTGTTCGAAAACGTGGCCTTTCCATTGCGCGAGCATTCGACGCTGCCCGAGGGCATGGTGCGCGACATCGTGCTGATGAAGCTCAATGCGGTGGGCCTGCGCGGCGCACGCCATTTGATGCCCAGCGAGATATCGGGCGGCATGGCGCGCCGCGTCGCACTTGCACGGGCGATTGCGCTGGACCCGGAACTGGTGATGTATGACGAGCCGTTTTCGGGGCTCGATCCGATCTCGGTCGGAACCGCTGCCAGGCTGATCCGCCAACTCAACGATTCGATGGGCCTGACCAGCATATTCGTCTCGCATGAACTGGAAGAAACCTTCTCGATTGCCGATCATGTGATCATCCTTGCCAACGGCAAGGTGGCCGCGCAGGGGCACCCTGAGCAGGTGCGCGAGAACACCGACCCCCTGGTGTCGCAATATGTACATGCCCGGCCCGATGGCCCGGTGCAGTTTCACTATCCCGGGCCGACGGTCGAGCAGGATTTTGGCGCCGCGCCCTCGCCGCTGGTGCCGGCAACCGGGGAATGGTCATGAGCTGGTACAAGCCAGCCGATGTCGGTTTTGCCGCGCGTCGCCAGTTGGCTGAATGGGGCATGGGCGCACGTTTGTTCCTGCGCCTGCTGATGCTGGCCGGCCCGACTTTTCGCCGATTCGGGCTGATCCGCGACCAGATCCACTTCCTTGGCAATTATTCGCTGGCCATCATTGCAGTGTCCGGCCTGTTCGTCGGCTTCGTATTTGGCTTGCAGGGCTATTACACGCTGCAGCGCTATGGCTCAGCCGAGGCTCTGGGCTTGCTGGTCACGCTGACTTTGGTGCGTGAACTGGGGCCAGTGGTCACCGCCTTGCTGTTCGCTGGACGCGCCGGCACCTCGTTGACGGCGGAAATCGGCTTGATGAAGGCCGGTGAGCAGATCAGCGTCATGGAGATGATGGCAGTCGATCCAGTTCAGCGCGTACTGGCGCCTCGCTTTTGGGCCGGCGTAATCGCCTTGCCCCTGCTTGCCGCGGTATTCAGTGCCACTGGAATCATCGGCGGATGGGTGGTTGGCGTCTTGATGATCGGCGTGGACGCCGGTTCATTCTGGAGTCAGATCCAGGGTGGCGTCGACGTCTGGCAAGACGTAGGCAATGGACTGGTCAAGAGCCTGGTGTTCGGATTCACTGTGACCTTCATCGCCCTGCTGCAAGGTTATTCGGCCCAGGCGACGCCGGAAGGCGTCTCCAAGGCAACGACACGTACGGTGGTAATGGCATCCCTTGCGGTGCTGGGACTGGATTTCGTTCTCACCGCGATGATGTTCAGCCTGTGACCTGCAGGCGCTTGCAGGCGGCTCCAAGGAACTGGATGTGCGAGACCGGAAGACCAGTCAAATACGGCAATAAGGAGTAAGAAATGCAACGCTCGAAAATCGATGTCTGGGTCGGCTTGTTCGTCTTGCTGGGTGCGGCTGCAATTTTGTTTCTGGCCCTTCAGTCGGCCAATCTGCTGAGCCTCAGTTTCCAACCGACCTACCGGCTGGATGGAAAATTCCAGAACGTGGGCGGACTCAAACCGAAAGCAGCAGTGCGTAGTGCGGGCGTGCTGGTGGGGCGGGTGGAGAGCATCAGTTTTGATGACAAGACGTTCCAGGCCAGGGTCACCATGGCCATGGACAGTCGATTCGGATTTCCAAAGGACAGCTCGCTCAAGATCCTGACCAGCGGCCTGTTGGGCGAGCAATATCTGGGCCTGGAGCCAGGTGCAGACGAAAAAAACCTGGTGGCCGGTGATACCATTTCGAGCACCCAGTCTGCGGTTGTGCTTGAAAACCTGATAGGCCAGTTCCTGTTCAACAGCGCGGCAAGCGCGGGTGGAGCGCAGGCGGGCAAGGATAAGAAATGAATCCAGGGTTGAACACGCTTTTGCAGCGACTGGTGCAACGCGCGGGATGCGTCACACTGGTGCTGGCCGCGTGCTACGGTTGTGCATCGGTTCCCAATCCGGACGCGCGCGACCCGCTGGAGTCCTTCAACCGGGGCGTGTTCAGCTTCAATGAAGGGCTTGACGAAGCGGTGTTCAAGCCGGCCGCCACAGTATATAAAGAAGTGACGCCCCGATTGGTGCGTGCCGGGGTCGGCAATTTCCTGGGCAATCTGGACGATGCATGGTCATTTGTGAACAGCCTGTTGCAGTTCAAGATGCGCCATGCGATTGACAATTTTTTCCGCTTTGGCGTCAACAGCACCTTTGGTCTTTTCGGCGTTTTCGATGTCGCTGGCGAAATGCAGATTGAACGGCATTCCGAAGATTTCGGCCAGACGCTGGGTCACTGGGGTGTCGGCTCCGGCCCCTATGTGGTATTGCCGTTCTTTGGTCCGTCGACACTGCGCGATGCGCTTGCGCTTCCGGTGGATTTCAATGGCGACCTCGCGTCAAAGACCGATCACATCCCGACCCGCAATTCCTTGCGGGTGCTCAATGTGCTGGACACCCGGGCCGGTCTGCTGGGCTTGAGTTCGTCGCTGGATGATGTGGCGCTGGACAAATACAGCTTCACGCGCGATGCATTTCTGCAGCGCCGTCGCAGCGCGGTGTACGACGGAGACCCGCCGGAGTAAGGCTCTGTTACAAATAGCATAGCGTTGCCGGGTTAGGATTTTGGCAAGCCATTGGCTCGCACAGATTTACTTGTTGGTAAGTCCAGCTGCGCTGCGGTGCTATTGCCTGATTGATAAAGTACGCCTTGAGGCCCACGAAAGAACCCACATGCATCGCCGAATTTTCCAAAACCTGATTTTCCTTGTCTTGGGAGGCGCGGCTGGTTTGCTCCATCTGCCAATTCTGGCCGCGGATGAGCCGCCCGATGCGATCATCCAGCGTCTGTCGACCTCGGTGCTGGACAACATCCGTAGCGACAAGTCACTCAAGGGCGGCGACCTCGCGCATGTGATTGCCTTGGTCGACTCCAAGATCATGCCCAATGTGAATTTCAAGCGCATGACAGCATCTGCAATCGGCCCGGCCTGGCGGCAAGCCACACCAGAGCAGCAAATGCGCCTGCAGGAGGAATTCAAGATCCTGTTGGTGCGCATCTACGCCGGTGCGCTGGCCCAGGTCAGCGACCAGACCATATTGATCAAGCCCCTGCGCGCGTCGCCGGAGGACAAGGAAGTCTTGGTGCGCACCGAGGTCCGCGGGCGCGGCGACCCGGTGCAACTTGATTACCGGATGGAGAAGACGCCAGGCGAGGGCAGTGGCTGGAAGATATACAACCTCAACGTCCTCGGAGTCTGGCTGGTCGAAACCTACCGCGGCCAGTTCGCGCGCGAAATCAACAACAGCGGCATTGACGGCCTGATCAAGGTATTGAGCGACCGCAACAAGGCCAATATATCCAAGGCCTGAACATGCTGGTGCTGCCCGCCGACCTCAGCCGCCAACAGGCCAGCGCCTGCCTGCAGATGCTGGTGCAGGGCCTGCGCGCATTGCCAGGTGCCAGCGTGGTAGTTGATGCCAGTGCGCTGCAACGCTTTGATTCCTCGGCCTTGGCGGTATTGCTGGAGTTGCGTCGTGAGAGTCTCGCGCAGGGCAAAAGTCTGACGATTGCCTCGATGCCGGCGCAACTGCAGGATCTGGCCAAGGTCTACGGTATCGACGCGCTGATAGCTACTGCCTGAGCGGTGTCCACGTCGGTTGGCGCATTGCGTGGCGCCACCGTATGCATTTAGCCGAAGGGCTAAAATCGCCGGCTCCCATGCCCGCAATCTCCTTCCAGTCGGTATCCAAAGAATATCGCGCGCCACGCCCCCCGCACAACAGCTTCCTGGCACTGGATCGTGTCAGCCTGGAAATCGAAAAGGGCGAATTTTTCGGATTGTTGGGCCCAAACGGGGCAGGCAAGACAACCATGATCAGCATTCTGGCCGGCTTGACGCAGGCCAGCGCCGGCACCGTATCCGTGCTGGGCAGCGACGTGGTGCGCGACTACGCGCAGGCGCGGCGCAATCTTGGCGTAGTGCCGCAGGAACTGGTGTTCGACCCTTTTTTCAATGTGCGCGAGGCGCTGCGCTTTCAGTCGGGTTACTTCGGCATACGCAATAACGACGCCTGGATCGACGAACTGCTGGACAGTCTGGGTCTTTCCGACAAGGCCAATGCCAACACCCGCCAGCTGTCCGGCGGCATGAAACGGCGCATGCTGGTGGCGCAGGCCCTGGTACACAAACCGCCGGTTATTGTGCTGGATGAGCCAACCGCTGGCGTCGATGTCCAATTGCGCCAAACCCTTTGGAAGTTCATCTCGCGGCTAAACCGGCAGGGCCATACCGTGCTGTTGACGACCCACTATCTGGAAGAGGCAGAGGCCTTGTGCGGGCGGGTGGCCATGCTCAAGAACGGGCGTATTGTTGCGCTGGAGCGCACCAGCGAGTTGCTCAAGGCCGCGTCCAGCAATGTGCTGCGCTTCAAGATCGATGCCGAGTTACCAGAGCACCTGGCCAGCCAGGCACGAATCACCGGTCGCATCGTCCAGTTTCCGGCGCACGATGCGCGGGAGATCGAAACCTATCTGACCGCTGTGCGCGAAGCCGGCCTGCAGGCGCAGGACGTCGAGATACGCAAGGCGGACCTGGAGGATGTCTTTGTCGAAGTCATGGCCCGCAACAACGATGCGGTGGCCGGACATGCCCAATAAACTGGAGTCCGTGCTTGACCGGCTGGCGCAAAGGCAGACCGGCGGGTTTGCCATGACCGGGTGGCGCACGCTGTTCTACAAGGAAATCCTGCGTTTCTGGAAGGTCGGCTTCCAGACCGTCGGTGCCCCGGTACTCACCGCCATCCTGTATTTGCTGGTGTTTGGCCACGTGCTGGAGGGCCGGGTCAAGGTCTATGACACTTATTCGTACACCGCGTTCCTGGTGCCGGGCCTGGTGATGATGAGCGTGCTGCAAAACGCGTTTGCCAACAGCTCCTCCTCGATGATCCAGAGCAAGGTCATGGGCAATCTGGTTTTCCTATTGCTGACACCGCTGTCGCACTGGCATTGGTTTAGTGCCTATGTTGCTTCGTCGGTCGTGCGTGGCATGGTCGTTGGCGCGGGCGTATTGTTGGCTACCTTCTGGTTCACAGCGCCGCCCTTTGTCGCGCCGCTCTGGATCCTGTTGTTTGCCGTCCTGGGCGCCGCGTTGATGGGGGCGCTGGGTTTGATCGCTGGCCTGTGGGCGGAGAAGTTTGACCAACTGGCGGCATTCCAGAATTTCATCATCATGCCCATGACTTTTCTCAGTGGCGTTTTCTATTCGATCAAGTCGCTGCCACCGTTCTGGCAGGGCGTGAGCCACCTCAATCCATTTTTCTACATGATCGACGGTTTCCGCTTCGGTTTTTTCGGCCAGAGTGATGTGTCGCCGTGGCTGAGTCTGGCGATCGTCGCGGCGGCCCTGGCCCTGGCAAGTGCCGTGGTCGTGCATTTGTTGCGCATCGGGTACAAGATTCGCAGTTGAGCGAGGGGGAGACATGACAGCAGACGAACTCAAATCCATCATTACCGCCGGGTTGCAATGCGCGCATTGCGAGCTCGAAGGAGACGGGCGCCACTGGTACGCCACCATCGTGTCCGATGCGTTCGAGGGCAAGCGGCCGATTGCACGCCACCAGATGGTGTATGCGACTCTGGGAGCCAAGATCCAGACCGACGAAGTCCACGCGCTGTCGATGAAAACCATGACCGAGGCCGAGTGGAAAAAAAATGGATAGATTGTTGATCCGAGGCGGAAGCACGCTCAACGGCGTGGTCCCGATTTCCGGTGCCAAGAACGCCGCATTGCCGGAGTTGTGCGCCTGCCTGCTGACGCCCGAACCGGTCACCTTGCGCAATGTCCCGCATCTGCAGGACGTCAGCACCATGATGCGCCTGATTCGCAATATGGGTGTTTCCATCGAACGCGGCGACGACGACTCTGTGCGTGTCGATGCCAGTAGCCTGACATCGCCCGAGGCGCCCTACGACCTGGTCAAGACCATGCGTGCTTCCGTGCTGGCGCTTGGCCCGCTGCTGGCCCGCTTTGGCGAAGCCACGGTGTCGCTGCCGGGTGGCTGCGCCATCGGTTCACGACCGGTGGACCAGCACATCATGGGATTGAGTGCAATGGGCGCCGACATCGTGGTCGAGCATGGCTACATGATTGCGCGCTTGCGCAAGGGCCTGACCCGCTTGCAGGGTGCGCACATCACAACCGACATGGTCACCGTGACCGGTACCGAAAACTTCCTGATGGCGGCTTCGCTGGCCGAAGGTGAAACCGTGTTGGAAAACGCAGCGCAGGAACCCGAAATCAGCGATCTGGCCGAAATGCTGATCGCGATGGGCGCCAATATCATGGGCCACGGCAGCAGCCATATCGTGGTGCAAGGCGTGCCTGCATTGCATGGCTGCGAGCACCAGGTGGTGGCCGACCGGATCGAGGCGGGTACTTTTTTGTGCGCGGTGGCCGCAACTGGCGGAGATGTCGTGCTGTCCAATGGCCGGGCCGACCATCTGGAGGCCGTGATCGAGAAACTGCTGGCGGCGGGCGCCAGGGTAACGGCGGTCGAAGGTGGTATCCGGGTGCAGTCGGACGGCCGGCTCACGGCGCAGAGTTTTCGCACCACCGAGTACCCGGGATTTCCCACCGATATGCAGGCCCAGTTCATGGCGCTCAATTGCATTGCGCAAGGTACCGCAACGGTGACCGAAACCATATTCGAAAACCGCTTCATGCACGTCAACGAACTGGTGCGCCTGGGCGCCAGAATCCAGATCGACGGGCGGCGCTCGGTGGTGCAGGGCGTAGCCAAGCTGTCGGGTGCCAACATCATGGCGACCGACCTGCGGGCTTCGGCCAGCCTGGTGATCGCAGGCCTGGTGGCGGAAGGCGAGACCGTGGTCGATCGCATCTACCACCTGGACCGCGGCTACGACAAGATGGAAGCCAAGCTGCGCACGCTGGGCGCCGATATCGAACGCGTGTCCGCATGAGGGCGGCGCCATGATCACATTGGCTCTGTCCAAGGGACGCATTTTCGAGGAGGCTCTGCCCTTGCTGCAGGCCGCCGATATCACGGTGCTGGACGACCCCGAAAAGTCGCGCAAGCTGATCCTGGACACCAACCACGCCGATGTCCGCATCCTGGTAGTGCGTGCCACCGATGTGCCGACCTATGTGCAGTACGGCGGCGCCGATCTCGGAATCACCGGCCGCGACACCCTGCTCGAGCATGGCAGCGAGGGCCTGTACCAGCCCTTGGACTTGCGCATTGCGCAGTGCCGCATCAGCGTTGCGGTGGGCGCAGGCTTCGACTATGCCGCGCGCGTACGCCAGGGTTCGCGCCTGACGGTGGCTACCAAATACATGGCGATCGCACGCGAGTTTTTCGCTGCCAAGGGTGTGCATGCCGACCTGGTAAAGCTCTATGGCAGCATGGAACTGGCACCGCTGACAGGGCTTGCGGACGCGATCGTCGACCTGGTGTCCACCGGCAACACCCTGCGCGCCAATCACCTGGTCGAGGTCGAACAGATCATGGATATCAGCGCGCGGTTGGTGGTCAATCAGGCCGCGCTCAAGCTCAAGCAGGCGCCGATCCGGCGCATCGTCGATGCACTGGATGCGGCGGTGCGACGCAATGTGGAGCTTGCCGCATGACAGTGCGTGCGTCACCATTGCGCCTGTCGAGTGCCGACGCCGGCTTCGATGCCGCGTTTCGCCAGCGACTGTTCTGGTCCAGCGCGGCTGACGCCGCAATCGAGCAGCGGGTATCGGACATCCTGTCCGATGTGCAGCAGCGCGGCGATGCCGCTGTGCTGGAGTACACGCGACGCTTTGACGGCGTTCAAGCAGACGCGATGGCAGAGCTGGAACTGGACGCCGCGGTGCTGCAGGCCGCATTTGAGCAGATACCGGCCCAGCAGCGCGAGGCGCTGCTGTTTGCCGCAGACAGGGTGCGCCACTTTCACCAGGCCCAGCTCAAGGCCTGCGGCCAGAGCTGGAGCTATCGGGACTCCGATGGCAGCTTGCTCGGGCAGAAGGTCACGCCGCTGGACCGGGTCGGAATATATGTGCCAGGGGGCAAGGCAGCCTATCCGTCTTCGGTGCTGATGAACGCGATTCCGGCGCATGTGGCCGGCGTGCAGCAAATTGTGATGGTGGTTCCGACGCCAGCGGCAAAGGGCAGCGGCGTGGGCGAACGCAATGATCTGGTGTTGGCTGCAGCACATGTTGCGGGTGTCTCGCGGGTCTTTACCATCGGCGGCGCCCAGGCAGTCGCGGCCCTGGCCTACGGCACGCAGACCGTGCCCAAAGTCGACAAGGTCACCGGCCCGGGTAATGCCTATGTGGCTGCGGCCAAACGCCGCGTGTTCGGTACGGTTGGCATCGACATGATTGCCGGCCCGAGCGAGATCCTGGTACTGGCCGACGGCTCGACGCCGCCGCACTGGGTTGCAATGGATCTGTTCAGTCAGGCCGAGCACGACGAACTGGCGCAGAGCATTTTGCTGTGCCCTGATGCGGCTTACATCGACCGGGTGCAGGCCGAGATCGATCGCCTGTTGCCGGGCATGGCGCGACGCGACATCATTGCCGCCAGCCTCAATGGCCGCGGCGCCCTGGTGCATACCCGCTCCATGGAAGAAGCCTGTGCGCTGAGCAACCAGGTTGCGCCAGAGCATCTGGAAGTGAGCAGCAGCGAGCCGCATCGCTGGGAGCCGCTGCTGCGTCATGCCGGTGCGATTTTTCTGGGCGCATACACCAGTGAAAGCCTGGGCGACTACTGCGCCGGGCCCAACCATGTGCTGCCCACCGGTGGCACTGCGCGCTTCTCCAGTCCGCTGGGGGTCTACGATTTTCAGAAGCGCAGCAGCCTGATCGAGGTCAGTGCAAGTGGCGCGCGTACCCTGGGCCAGGCAGCGGCGGTGCTCGCTTACGGGGAAGGCTTTCAAGCCCATGCGATGGCGGCGGAGATGCGGCTGTGATGCGAACTGCACGGCAATTTGGCGCCGGTTCCGCAAGCGCAGAAGGCAATGCGTATGTCCGTGGCTTGTTGGCGGCCTGCGTGCTTGTGCTGCTGGCGACAGCTACCTCAGCCATGAGCATCCGTGAACTGCGCGGGCTTGAACAGTCCGACAAAGACCATGGCGAAAGCTTCGTGCAGTACTACCTGGTCGGTGCCATGGAAGGCGCACTGGAGGCCCACGCCCATGGCCTGCGTGCTGGGGCCAAGCCCTTGTTGTGCCTGAATGGCCGACGGTTGGAGCCGCGCATGGCCAAGCCCCTGTACGACGGCGAACTCAAGCGCAATGCCGGCCTGTATGAGGCCGACATGCCGGTTCAACTGGTGCTGTTCAATGCGCTTGCTTCTGCCTATTCCTGCTGATGCCGGTCCGCCGACGCCAGACGAGTCAATAGCCTAGCCTTTTTCGATTCCCTGTTTTGTCATGCCAAGCACACCCGTTTCACTGCCCGATTTGATTGCACGTCGCATCCGCCAGGACGTCAGCTCCATGCATGCCTATGCCGTTCAGGAGTCAGGCGGTCTGATCAAGCTCGATGCGATGGAGAACCCGCATCGGCTCAGTGATGCACTGCAACAGCAATTGGGGAAACGCCTGGGTGCACTGGCCGTCAATCGTTATCCCGGCAGCCGCGTGCAGGACCTGCGCCAGGCGCTGAAAGAGCTTGCCAAGGTGCCTGCGGGCTTTGAACTGATGCTGGGCAATGGATCGGACGAGCTGATTTCTTTGCTGGCAATGGCCTGTGACGTCCCTGGTGCGACCATCCTGGCCCCGGTGCCAGGCTTTGTGATGTATGAGATGAGCGCGAAGTTGCAGGGCTTGCGGTTCGTTGGCGTGCCGCTGACCCAGGATTTCGAGCTCGATCTGGCGGCCATGCTGCAGGCAATCGAGGCGCACCAACCGGCAATCATCTACCTGGCGTATCCGAACAACCCGACCGCCAATCAGTGGGACGACGCGGCGATCGAGCAAATCATTGCCGCCGCGCCGGGCCTGGTCGTGCTGGACGAAGCCTATCAACCGTTTGCCAGCCGCAGCTACATCGATCGGCTGGCGCGCCAAGCGCATGTGCTGCTGATGCGCACCATGAGCAAATTCGGCCTGGCCGGCGTGCGCATTGGCTACCTGATCGGGCGCCAGCGCCTGATTGCCGAGCTCGAAAAGGTCCGACCGCCCTACAACATCAGCGTGCTCAATGCCGAGTGCGCGCTGTTCGCGATTGAACACCAGGACGTGTTTGCCGGGCAGGCGCGCGCGATCGTCGCGCAGCGCCAGTGGGTCATGGAGCAGTTGTCCACGCTGGCGGGCGTGCAGGTGTTCAAGAGCGACGCCAACATGGTGCTGCTGCGCGTGGGAAGTGCCACGGAACCGGGCAGCGAGCGGGCTGCCGCGGTTTTCTCGGGCATGCGGTCGCGTGGCGTGCTGGTCAAGAATGTCTCTGCGCTGCATCCGCTGCTGGCCAATTGCCTGCGCATCACGATCGGCCTGGATGATGAAAATAGGGCCATGCTGGCCGCCTTGAAAGAATGCCTATGAAAACCGACAAGGGTGCCAGCGCGCTGGCCCCGCGCGCAGCGCAAGTGACGCGCAACACAGCCGAGACCCGCATCACGGTGCGGCTCGATCTGGACGGCAGCGGCAAATCCCGGCTGCAGACCGGTATCGGTTTTTTCGACCATATGCTGGACCAGATCGCACGCCATGCGCTGATCGACCTGGACATACAGGCCGACGGCGATCTGCACATCGATGGCCACCACACCGTCGAGGATGTCGGCATAACTTTTGGCCAGGCGCTGCACCAGGCCCTGGGCGATCGCAAGGGCATACGGCGTTTTGGCCATGCCTATGTGCCACTGGACGAGGCGCTGAGCCGGGTCGTGATCGATTTTTCGGGCCGACCGGGCCTGATCATGCAAGTGCCCTTCAAGAGCGGCATGATCGGCACTTTCGACAGCCAGTTGGCGCACGAGTTCTTCCAGGGCTTTGTCAACCATGCCTTCGCGACATTGCATATCGACAACCTGCGCGGCGAAAACGCCCACCACCAGGCCGAGACCGTGTTCAAGGCTTTTGCCCGCGCCTTGCGGCAGGCGGTTGAGATCGACCCCAGGGCGGCAGGGACCATCGCCTCGACCAAGGGATCGCTCTGAACCATGCGCTGGAGTAGATGGAAATTCTGTTTCCTGCTGAGTGATGCCTGATGAGAACCGTGCGTAGCAAGTCAGTCGCGGTCGTCGATTACGGCATGGGCAACCTGCGCTCGGTAGCCAACGCGGTCCAGGTCGCGGCTGCCGGTGATGGGCATCAGGTTTTTATCACTGCCGACCCGGAAATCATCCGCGGCGCTGAGCGCGTGGTGCTGCCGGGCCAGGGCGCGATGGCCGATTGCATGCGCGAGCTGCGCGACTCCCATTTGCTGGAGCCGGTGCTGGAAGCAGCGCGAACAAAACCCTTGTTTGGCGTTTGCGTCGGCATGCAGATGCTGCTGGACCATAGCGAAGAAGGGCGCCGCGGCGACGATGGACGGGGTACACCAGGCCTGGGACTATTCGCCGGTACGGTTCGGCGCTTTGACCTGCAGGGCCGCTCCCAGCAGGACGGCAGCCGCTTCAAGGTTCCGCAGATGGGATGGAATCAGGTGTTCCAGACGCAAATCGACGGCCGGGTTCATCCGCTATGGAGCGGTATTGCAGATGCCAGCTACTACTATTTTGTGCACAGCTATTACGCCAGACCGTCGGATGCGCGCCACAGCGCAGGCGAGGCAGACTACGGAGGTCGCTTTACGGCAGCACTTGCGCGCGATAATATTTTTGCGACCCAATTTCATCCTGAAAAGAGTGCTGATCAAGGCCTTGCGCTTTACCGTAACTTTCTTGGCTGGAAGCCCTGACGCTTCTTAGCCACTCGCGCACCATGCTGCTAATTCCCGCGATCGACCTGAAAGATGGTCACTGTGTCCGCCTCAAACAAGGGGACATGGACCAGTCCACCACCTTTGGCGAAGATCCGCCCGTCATGGCCCGCAGTTGGGTCACCAAGGGCGCCCGCCGCCTGCATCTGGTCGATCTCAATGGCGCTTTTGCCGGTCATCCCAAGAACGAGATGGCGATTCGCCGCATTCTCAAAGATGTCGGCAGCGAGGTCGACGTGCAGCTGGGTGGCGGCATCCGGGACCTTGACACGGTGGAGCGCTACCTGGACGCCGGCCTGCGCTACGTCATCATCGGTACCGCCGCGGTCAAGAACCCGGGCTTCCTGCAAGACGCGTGCACCGCTTTCGGCGGCCACATCATCGTCGGACTGGACGCCAAGGACGGCAAGATCGCCACTGATGGCTGGAGCAAGCTGACGCGCCATGACGTGATCGATCTGGCCAAGAAATTTGAGGATTACGGCGTCGAGTCCATCATCTACACCGACATCGGGCGCGACGGCATGTTGTCGGGCATCAATATCGAAGCTACCGTCAAGCTGGCCCAGGCCCTGTCGATTCCAGTTATCGCCTCGGGCGGCCTGAGTTCCATGGCCGATATCGAGGCCTTGTGCGATGTCGAAAGCGAAGGCGTCGAGGGCGAGATCTGTGGCCGCGCTATCTACAGCGGCGACCTGGATTTCGCCGCCGCGCAGGCCCGCGCGGACGAGCTCAACGGCTGAGGCCGGCAGCTCCCCGATGCTGGCCAAGCGCATCATCCCCTGCCTGGACGTTACCGGTGGGCGGGTTGTCAAGGGAGTCAATTTCGTCTCTCTGCGCGACGCCGGCGATCCGGTGGAGATCGCAGCGCGCTACAACGACCAGGGCGCTGACGAACTCACTTTCCTGGACATCACCGCGACCAGCGACGACCGCGACCTGATCCTGCACATCATTGAGGCGGTTGCCAGCCAGGTTTTCATTCCCCTGACAGTCGGCGGGGGCGTGCGCAGCGCAGACGATGTGCGCCGCCTGCTGAATGCCGGTGCCGACAAGACGAGTTTCAATTCGGCAGCCATCGCCAGGCCCGGTCTGATTGACGAGGTGGCGGACAAATATGGTTCGCAATGCATAGTGGTCGCCATCGATGCCAAGCGCAGGTCGCCCGCACAGGAACTGCAGTCAGATTCCAATGGCGTTGCTACCGGTGCGGGCTGGGACGTGTACAGCCATGGTGGGCGCACCAATACCGGCCTGGACGCAGTGGCCTGGGCCGGCGAGATGGCGCGCC
Organism: Burkholderiaceae bacterium; assembly: GCA_037968655.1. Taxonomy (GTDB): domain Bacteria; phylum Pseudomonadota; class Gammaproteobacteria; order Burkholderiales; family Burkholderiaceae_C; genus CAISIP01. Next base: position 25,743 of record JBBKVW010000068.1, on the reverse strand, counting down.
GTGGTGCCGGGGAAATCCTGCTCACCAGCATGGACAGGGACGGCACCCAGTCGGGTTTTGATCTGGCGCTGACGCGGGCCGTCAGCGATTCGATCGACATTCCGGTGATCGCATCAGGCGGGGTCGGCAACCTGGATCACCTGGCCGACGGTATCGTGCACGGTGGTGCCGATGCAGTGCTTGCGGCCAGCATTTTTCACTATGGCCATTTCAGCGTCCTGCAGGCCAAGCAGCACATGCGCGCACTCGGCATACCGGTACGGATCTGAGTGCTTGGCCGCCGGCAGTGCGTCGGCGATTCCCGCGCAGCGCGATGGTCGATTCCTGATGTCAGACAATAGCGGCATGAACTGGCTGGATCACGTCAAATGGGATGCGCAGGGGCTGGTGCCGGTGATTGCGCAGGAGCAAACCACGGGCGACGTGCTGATGTTTGCCTGGATGGATCGCCAGGCGCTCGAAACCACCGCCACCAGCGGTCGCGCGGTCTATTTCAGCCGTTCTCGCGCCCGGTTGTGGTTCAAGGGCGAGGAGAGCGGACATGTCCAGTTGGTCCATGACATTCGACTCGATTGCGACAACGACGTGGTCCTGCTCAAGGTGACGCAGACCGGACACGAGCCCGGCATAGCCTGCCATACCGGGCGCCATAGCTGTTTTTTCCAGCAACTGGCCGGTGATCCGGACCAACGGGCGTGGGAAACAACCGATGCGGTCTTGAAAGACCCGGCATCGATCTACAAATAGGTGAACATGGCGCCAGCTTCCACGGATTCCCAGCAACTGAACGGCGTCTTGTCGCGTCTGGCCGACATCATCGAGAGTCGGCGCCCCGATCGCGGCGGTGATCCGGACGCGAGTTACGTGGCCCGGCTGCTGCATCGCGGGCCAGACGCGTTCTTGAAGAAAATCGGTGAGGAATCGACCGAAGTCGTGATGGCTGCCAAGGACATTGACTTGGCGTTGCACACCGCAATGGACGCGCAGCTTGGCAAGGGCAGGCTGGTGGGTGAAATGGCGGACCTGTGGTTCCATTGCATGGTGGCGCTGGCGCATTACGGTTTGCGGCCTTCAGACGTGTTGGCCGAGTTGCACAAGCGCGAAGGAACCAGCGGTATCGAGGAGAAAGCCTTGCGCAAGGCCATTGCGCGCGAAGGCTCATGAGTCGGGCCGCCAACAGGAGCAAAGTGATGTCCGATGTGATTGACGTGATTCCCAAGGGCGAGGAAAAGGCGCAGGCCTTGAAATCCGTGGGCTGGCTGAGCTATGTGCTGCATCTGATCGTGGCAGTGGGCGCGATGGTGCCCAGCGCACAGATCAGCGTGCTGCTATTGGTGTTTGCGCTGGTGATCGACCTGGTCAAAAAGCCCGAGGCGGAAGGCACTTGGCAGGCGACGCATTTTTCCTGGCGTATTCGCTCCGTAATCGTCGCCGGTTTGCTGTATCTGGTGTCCGCACCGCTATTTCTGCTGTTCATCCTGCCGGGGCTGTTTGCATGGATGCTGGTGTCTATCTGGTTCCTGTACAGAATCGTCAAGGGCATGGTTGCGATGAACAACAACCTGGCGGTAGGCGCCTGAACCTGGAGGTATGAGCGTGGTGCATGATCCCGATTGCCTGTTCTGCAAGATCGCGCACGGAAAAATTCCGTCGCGCAAGGTGCATGAGGACGAGCAGATATTTGTGTTCCACGATATCCATCCGTGGGCACCGGTGCATTTTCTGATGATCCCCAAGGCGCATATTCCCTCGTTTGCACAGCTGCAACCGGAGCACGCAGGCCTGATGGGACACATGATGACACTGGCGCCGCGGCTGGCCTTGCAGGAGGGCTGCCGGCCCTATCCGGATGGCGGTTTTAGGATCGTCTGCAACACCGGCGCGGAAGGGGGCCAGGAAGTGCAGCACCTGCATGTACATGTCATGGGCGGTCCACGACCCTGGTTGCGGGGTTGAACCGGCGGGCAGCGCAGGTGTGCCAGGCTTGGCGGACTAGAATTCGTCTAATTGCGTAGGAGATTCAAATGGGTTCGTTTTCAATCTGGCATTGGCTGATCGTTCTGGTGATCGTCGTTCTGGTGTTTGGCACCAAGAAACTCAAGAACATGGGCAGTGATCTGGGCGGTGCCGTCAAGGGCTTCAAGGACGGCATGAAGGACGGCACTGCGTCGATGGACGACAAGCCGGAGGGGCCCGCCGCACAAGTTTCCAATTCGGCCAAGGCAGAGGACAAGACCACCATCGACGTCCAGGCCAAGCAAAAATCCTGAACTGGAGGACTGAAACGACGTGATCGACCTTGGCATCTCCAAGCTGGCGCTGATCGGGGTCGTGGCGCTGATGGTCATCGGGCCCGAGAAGCTGCCCCGCGTGGCACGCACCGTCGGAAACCTGCTCGGCAAGGCGCAGCGTTATGTCTCCGATGTCAAGGCTGAGGTCAGCCGGTCGATGGAGCTCGACGAGCTCAAGAAGATGAAGGAGTCCGTCGCTGGCGCAGCGAAAGACATGGAGAACACGATCCAGAGCAATGCCAGCGAGATCGAGAAGTCCTGGGCTGAGGCGACCCGCATGGACGACAACTCGCAGACCGGTCAAGGCTATGAAGTGCCCGTCAGTTACCCCGCGTATCGGCACCCCAACAAGCGCTGGCGGCTGAAACAGGGCGCTACTCCCAATTGGTACAAGGCCCGTACCGGCACCCGCACCCGGGCCTTGTCTGGCGCAGCACGCGTAGCCAGGTTCCGCCCGCAAAAACACGATTGACCCGATAAGGGCCACCAGCCACCCCGGAGCGTGGGCGCCGGTGGGTGCCAGCTCCACATGACACGATGACAGACTCGACCAACAAAGAAGACGAACTCGCCGGCACCGAGCAGCCGTTCGTGCAGCACCTGGTCGAATTGCGCGACCGCTTGATGTACAGCTTGGCCGGTCTGGTGGTGTGCATGATCGTGTTGGCCATATGGCCTTCGCCTAGTGGCCTGATCGACTTGATTGCCGAACCGATCCGCGCCCACATGCCGCCGGGCGCGAAACTGATTGCGGTCGGGGTGTTTTCGCCTTTCTTTGTTCCACTCAAGGTGCTGATGATGGCCGGTGTGCTGTTGGCATTGCCGTGGCTGATGTACCAGGCCTGGATGTTTGTCGCGCCCGGCCTCTATGGGCACGAAAAACGGCTCGCCTTGCCGCTGATCTTCTTTGGCAGCGCGCTGGCTTACGGCGGCATTGCATTCGTGCAATTGTTCGTTCTGGACAAGATGTTCGCCTTCATTCAGGCGGTGACGCCTGCCAGCGTGGCTGCGACGCCCGACATCGCCTCTTATGTGGAGGCGATTCTTGGCCTGTACATCGCCTTCGGAGTTGCCTTTCAGGTGCCGATTGTGGTGGTTCTGCTGGCACGCATGAACATCGTCAGCATAGAAAAGCTCAAGGAATTTCGCGGTTACTTCATCGTCTTGTCGTTCGTGATCGCGGCTGTGATCACGCCGCCAGATGTGATATCGCAACTGGCCCTGGCGGTACCGATGTGCCTGTTATATGAGGCCGGCATCGTTGCCGCCCGGATGTTCATCAAGCACACGAAGGCGCCTGAAGATGAGGATCAGGACGACCGGGACGACGGGTCGGCCAAGCCCTGACGTTCAGGCCATCGGAACTCAGCGCGGGGGCTGGCGAGGTTTTGGCCGCAGGCCCGGAACGACATCCAGTTCGATCCGCATGTCCTGGCGCTGCAGGTCAAAGCGCGATGCGGTGCCGGGTTTGAGCCCCGCAACGCGGGTCAGTAATTCAGACACGTTGTGCACTTCCTGACCGGCCACTGCGGTAATCACGTCGCCGGGGCGAATGCCCGCTTGCGCGGCCGGACCATTTTGCAGCACGCCCGTGATGATGACCCCTTCACGCGCCTTGACGCCAAAGGTCTCAGCCAATTCGGGTGACAGGTCGTTGGGTTCAACGCCGATCCATCCTCGTGTGACCTGCCCGTCCTTGAGCAGCCCTTCCATGACCATCCGCGCGGTCGACATCGGAATTGCAAAGCCGATCCCCATGTTGCCGCCGGAACGCGAATAAATCGCGGTGTTGATCCCCAGTAATTGCCCCTGCGTGTCGACCAGCGCGCCACCGGAATTACCGGGGTTGATCGCCGCGTCGGTCTGGATGAAGTTTTCGAAGGTGTTGATACCGAGCTGATTGCGCCCCAACGCGCTGATGATGCCGCTGGTCACGGTTTGTCCAACGCCAAACGGATTGCCGATCGCCAGCACCTGGTCGCCGACTTGTATCGCATCCGAGTTGCCGATGACGACGACCGGAAGTTTGTCCAACTCGATCTTGAGCACGGCGAGGTCAGTCTCAGGATCAGTCCCGATCACCTTTGCAATGGCCTTGCGGCTGTCGTTCAGGGTGACCTCGATCTCGTCTGCACCTTCCACCACATGGTTGTTGGTCAGGATATAGCCGGCCGGGCTGACAATCACACCGCTGCCCAGGCCGGCCTGCGACTCGCGTCCCTGGTCGCCAAAAAAGAAGCGGAACCACGGGTCGCTGCTGCGCGGATCGCGACTGAGTGCCTTGCTGGTACTGATGCTGACAACCGCCGAAGATGCCTTTTGCGCGGCCTGCCGGAAGCTTCCGATCGGCACTGTTGAGGGGCTTGTCGCAGGCGCCTCGATCAAGGTCACAGCGGTGGTTTGTGGAAACTGCTTACCCAGCCATTGGGGCTTGAGCGTAGCCACGACAAAATACGCGGCCAACAGGACAGTCGCGGTCTGCGAAAAAAGCAGCCAAAGCCGTTTCATCCGCAAATTGTAGGCGGCACTATTGGTCGTGCATGTGACCAGGGTCATTGGCTGGCGTGAACAAGCCCTGATTTGAACTCGCCTACCATGCGGGCCATACCCTCATTCATCATGGCCAGCACCCACAGGACCATCTTCATTGAACCCCTGGCTCCAACCAAGCCGGCGCTTGGCGCGCCTTGCAATGGCTGCGGTGTATGTTGCCTGGCACAGCCCTGTCCCATCGGTATGGTCTTGTCGCGGCGACGGCATGGAGCCTGCGTGGCCCTGCATTGGGACCACGGGCAGGCAGCATACCGTTGTGGCGCGGTAGTGCATTCGGCCGAGGTTCTTGCGCGCGTGCTGCCTGGCGGTCTGCACGGCGCAAAGGGCGTGTTGGCGCCAGTGCTTTCCTGGGCCGCGCGTCGCTCGATCGCGCTGGACAAAGGATGCGATTGCGATCTGGAAGTGGACCGCGACCCCTCGCCGCAGGCCCCCTGAATGCCGTGCCCGCCCTGAAATGGCTGACAATGGCGGTCCAGCTGAATCACTGATTTGGCCGCGAACATTGGGCACACTGCAAGGGCGGATCAAGGCTTCTCATGACCAGTCGACTCATTCTTGCGCAGACCTTCGATGCGCTGTTGCAGCCCGAGCGTTTTCGAGACTTCGGACCCAATGGCCTGCAGGTCGAAGGGCGCGCGCAGATCGACTCCATCGTCTCGGGCGTGACGGCAAGTCTGGCCTTGATCGAAGCTGCAATTGCCAGCAATGCCGACGCCATATTCGTCCACCATGGATTGTTCTGGCGCGGCCAGGATGGTCGCGTCACGGGTTGGCTCAAACAGCGTCTGGCATTGTTGCTGGCCCACGATCTGAACCTTTTTGCTTACCACCTTCCGCTTGATGCCCATCCGCAATGGGGTAACAACACCCAGTTCGGGCTGCAGCTGGGATTGACGGCTGGCGAACGATTCGGCGAGCAGGAACTGGGATTTATTGGTGGGCGCACAGACGGCGGCGCCTTTGATGATGCGTTCGCGCTGGGTCGGCACGCTGAAGCAGTACTTCGGCGCCCGGTCACCGTCGTGGCAGGCGCACAGCGGCCGTTGCGGCGCATAGCCTGGTGCACCGGCGGCGCGCAGGGCTACTTCGAGGCTGCGATTGCGGTAGGCGCCGACGCGTTCATCACCGGTGAGATTTCCGAGCCGCAGGCGCACTACGCGCGTGAGTGCGGCGTAGCTTATCTGGCGTGTGGCCACCATGCCAGCGAGCGCTACGGTGCGCCGGCCTTGGTTGGCCATGTGGCGCAACATTTGTCGCTCAAGCATGTCTTCATCGACATTGACAATCCGGCCTGAGCGACAGATGTGCCAGGCGATTGCGATCACCATGGGCGATCCGGCCGGCATCGGTCCGGAAATTGTCGCCAAGGCGTTTCGCGACGCGCCAGCCATCACGCGAGGATGTTTTGTGGCAGGCGATGTGGCGGCCATGCGCCGCGCCTCGGCGTTCATATCAAGTTCTGGAATGCTGCAACTCCCGGTTGCCGTGTTACAGCAGCCAGGCGAAGCTCTGGAAGCGCCTTCGAACTGCATTCCCGTACTGCAAGCGACCGCCGATCACCGGCCAGTTGAGATGGGAAGGATCAGCGCGGTGGGGGGGCGCATGGCCGCTGAGTGTGTGCTCTGGGCTGCAGACGCTGCCTTGCGCGGCGGTGTTGCAGCCTTGGTTACGGCTCCCTTGCACAAGGAGTCCCTGGCTGCTGCGGGGCTGCCACACAGCCGGTTTCCAGGGCATACAGAGATGCTGCAGCATCGCGCAGCGGAGAGGACGGGCATATCGATTGCCGAATTGCCGGTGCGCATGATGTTGGCCAACGACGAACTGCGTACCGTATTGGTCAGCATTCACGTTTCCCTGCGCCAGGCGATCGACGCGGTCACCACTGAACGCGTGCTGCAGACACTGCAGGTAACCCATCAAGCCCTTTTGCCCTTGCTGGGTCGCCGGCCGCGAATGGCTGTGGCCGGTCTCAATCCGCACGCCGGCGAAGGCGGCTTGTTTGGCCGAGAGGAGTTGGACGTGATCGCCCCTGCTATCGAACAGGCGCGGTCACAGGGTCTGGACGCACTGGGCCCGTTCGCCCCTGACACCGTCTTCATGCGGGCCAGGGGTTTGATTGACGGCGCCAGCGAATTTGACGTCGTGGTCGCGATGTACCACGACCAGGGCCTGATTCCGGTGAAATACCTGGGCGTCGACAAAGGCGTCAATGTGACGCTTGGCCTGCCCCTGGTGCGCACCAGCCCGGATCATGGCACTGCGTTTGACATCGCGGGCACTGGCAAGGCGAATGCCGCAAGTCTGATAGCCGCCATCCGGATGGCGCGTACGTTGGCAGATCTGCAGCCCCGCTTGGCAGCAGGGAATGCCAGATCGGGATCACCAGCTGGCAGGACAAGCTGATTGCGGGCCCCTGCCAGCAAGCTGATTACTTCTTGAGGCTGTCCCGGATCTGACGCAGCAGCAAGACGTCCTCTGGCGTTGCAGCGGGCGCCGGCGCCGGCTCTTTGCGTTTCATGCGGTTCATCTGCTGGACCATCATGAAGATAATGAAAGCCAGAATGACGAAATTAACGGCGATGGTCAGGAAATTGCCGTAAGCGAAAACCGGCACTCCGGCCTTTTTCATTTCCGCAAGCCCGGCGCCAACGCCTGCAGGAACATCGCCCAGCACGACATACATGCTGGAGAAGTCAATATTGCCAATCACTGCGCCGACGAGCGGCATGATCAGGTCCCCGACCATCGAGTCGACAATTTTTCCAAATGCGGCGCCGATGATCACACCGACCGCCAGATCCATCACGTTGCCCCTGAGAGCGAATTCCTTGAATTCCGACATCATGCTCATTGCTTCTTCTCCTGTGTGTTTTGGGAAGCTGACGAGTTTACGGCCCTGAAGCCGGGAGCAATGTAAAGCATCAAGCGTCAATGGGCAATGTTGTTGCGTTGTAGTGGCATGGCCTCTGGCCCAGTCGGGCGGGTCGGTCAGCTACAATTCCGCGCTTACCCAAGAGCGATGTTTTCATTGAGGAATCCCATGAGAGACACCCCAGTCGACAACAGCAAACGGACGTGGATCATCGCGTCGGGCTGTGTTGGAGCTGTCGGCGGCGCATTTACAGCCGTGCCGTTCGTGCGCAGTTTCGAGCCCTCCGAGCGGGCCAAGGCCGCTGGTGCGGCGGTCGAGGCCGACGTCTCCGCGCTCAAGCCGGGTGAGAAACTGACCGTCGAATGGCGTGGCAAACCGGTGTGGATCTTGCGCCGAACGCCAGAGCAACTGGCTGGCTTGAAGTCCTTGGACAGCCAGTTGGCCGATCCGCATTCCAAGCGCAAACCCGACGAGTTGACGCCAGAATATGCCCGCAATGATGCGCGCTCGATCAAACCGGAATTGCTGGTGGTTGTCGGCATCTGCACCCATCTGGGATGTTCGCCGTCCGATCGTTTCCAGACTGGCGCCCAGCCGTCTTTGCCGGAAGATTGGAAGGGCGGCTTCTTCTGCCCCTGCCACGGCTCCACCTTTGATCTGGCTGGTCGGGTCTTCAAGAACAAGCCTGCCCCGGACAACCTCGAGGTCCCACCTCATATGTATCTTTCTGACAACCGATTGCTGATCGGTGAAGACAAGAAGGCGTGAATCCATGAGTAACCGCAGTACCGGAGCAACACGTGGCTGAAATGAAAGAAGTTTCCCCCAACGCGCCAGTGGCTGAAAAGCTCCTGAACTGGGTCGACAACCGGTTCCCGCTGTCCAAGCTCTACAACGAGCATATGGGCGAGTATTACGCGCCAAAGAATTTCAACTTCTGGTACATCTTCGGCTCGCTGGCGATGTTGGTGCTGGTGATTCAGATCGTTACCGGCATTTTTCTGGTCATGCACTACAAGCCCGATGCGGCGCTTGCATTCGGATCGGTCGAATACATCATGCGCGACGTGCCCTGGGGTTGGCTGGTGCGCTATATGCACTCGACTGGCGCCTCGGCATTTTTTGTCGTGGTGTACCTGCACATGTTCCGAGGCCTGATCTATGGCAGCTACCGCAAGCCGCGCGAACTGATCTGGGTCTTCGGCTGCGCAATTTTCCTGTGCCTGATGGCCGAAGCCTTCATGGGCTACCTGCTTCCATGGGGTCAGATGAGCTACTGGGGCGCGCAGGTGATCGTGAACCTGTTTGCGGCGATCCCCTTTGTGGGGCCGGATCTGGCGTTGCTGATTCGTGGTGACTATGTCGTTGGCGATGCCACGCTCAACCGCTTCTTCAGCTTTCACGTGATTGCAGTTCCACTGGTGCTGCTCGGTCTGGTGGCGGCGCACATAATCGCCTTGCACGAGGTGGGCTCAAACAACCCGGACGGAATCGAGATCAAGGAAACCAAAGGCAAGAATGGAATTCCGCTGGACGGCATACCCTTTCATCCCTATTACACGGTGCACGACATTTTTGCCGTCAGCATGTTCCTCATGGTGTTCAGTGCCATCGTCTTCTTTGCGCCGGAGTTTGGTGGCTACTTCCTGGAATACAACAACTTCATACCAGCCGATCCGCTAAAGACGCCACTGCATATCGCGCCGGTCTGGTATTTCACCCCGTACTACTCGATGCTGCGGGCCATCACCGACGAGATGATGTACGCGCTGATTGCGTCCGTGTTGGCTGGCGCCGCATTGCTGGTGTTCAAGGTCAAGCTGCCTGGCGTACTGAAGGCAGTTGTGGTCTTGGCCGCTGTGGTGGTGACTGCCATGATGATGGCCATTGACGCCAAGTTCTGGGGTGTGGTGGTGATGGGCGGTGCCGTCATCATCCTGTTTTTCCTGCCCTGGCTGGATTTCAGCCCGGTCAAGTCGATCCGCTATCGCCCTGATTGGCACAAGTACTTGTACGGCGTGTTTGTGCTCAACTTCGTTGTGCTTGCGTATCTGGGCGTTCAGCCGCCGTCGCCAATTGGCGAGCGGGTATCTCAAGTCGGCACCTTGTTCTATTTCGGATTTTTCCTGCTGATGCCTTGGTGGAGTACTTTGGGCGAAGCCAAGCCCGTACCCAAGCGCGTCAACTTCGCTGCACATTGATAGCGGGAGAAAATCAAGATGAAAACAGCAGCCAGTTTTTGTAAGGCCATCCTCGCCATCGTCGCATCGCTGGGTGTGCTTGCAAGCGCCCATGCATCAGGTGGCGGCATCGCCTGGGACAAGGCTCCGAACAAGACCAATGACCTTGTCGCCCTGCAAAACGGGGCGAAACTGTTCGTCAACTATTGCTTGAACTGCCACTCGGCTGCATTCATGCGCTACAACCGCATGACTGATATTGGATTGACCTTAGAGCAGATCAAGGACAACTTGCTGTTTGCGACGGACAAGGTCGGTGAAACCATGATCGCGGCCATCGATCCGAAGGAAGCCAAGCAGTGGTTCGGCGCCAACCCGCCCGACCTCACCGTGATTGCCCGCTCGCGTGCTGCGGCCGGACAGGGTAGCGGCGCGGACTATCTCTACACCTATTTAAGAACATATTATCCAGACGCGACAAAAGCAACGGGCTGGAACAACCTGGCATTTCCCGACGTGGGTATGCCGCACGTAATGTGGCAATTGCAGGGCAGTCGAGTACCGATATTCGACGTCAAGACCGAGCATGGAAGTGAGGTCAAGACATTCCAGGGTTGGGAGCAAAAGACTGCCGGCACGCTGACACCGTTGCAGTTTGATACCGCCGTTGGAGATCTGGTGAATTTTCTGCAATGGATGGGCGAGCCGGCGCAAAATACCCGCAAGCGCGTGGGCGTTGGAGTGTTGATATTTCTTTCGGTGCTGACGGTGTTTACATGGCGCTTGAACGCGGCATACTGGAAAGACATCAAATAGCGATGAGTCCAGACCTTGCCCGAACGGCTTAGGTCTGCGTTATCAGAGTGGGTTGCCGACAAGCATCCCACTCTTTTTCGTTTCGGAGCCAGCTTGGCGACAGGCCGCCTGGCTCGGGAATTTTGTTTTGATTTTGAGGAGCCCCCACCATGATGGTGCTGTATTCAGGAACCACCTGCCCCTATTCCCACCGATGCCGTTTCGTGCTGTTTGAGAAAGGCATGGATTTCGAGATTCGCGATGTTGATTTGTACAACAAGCCCGATGACATCAATGTCATGAACCCGTACGGCCAGGTGCCGATCCTGGTCGAGCGCGACCTGATCCTGTATGAGTCCAACATCATCAACGAATACATCGACGAGCGCTTCCCGCATCCGCAGCTGATGCCGGGCGATCCGGTGGATCGGGCGCGCGTGCGCCTGTTCCTGCTGAATTTCGAAAAGGAGCTTTTCGTACATGTGTCAACGCTCGAGTCGCGTGCGGCCAAGAGCCATGAAAAAGTGCTGGAGAAGGCACGGGCCCATATTCGCGATCGATTGACGCAACTTGCGCCGATCTTTCTGAAAAACAAATACATGCTGGGCGAAGGATTCTCGATGCTCGACGTGGCCATCGCGCCGTTGCTGTGGCGTCTGGACTATTACGGCATCGACCTGAGCAAGAACGCGGCGCCGCTGCTCAAGTACGCAGAACGCATCTTTTCGCGGCCGGCGTATATTGAAGCGTTGACGCCGTCAGAAAAGGTCATGCGCAAGTAACCCCTGGTTTTGTCAGCTGATGATTGATGCCCAAAGTTCCAGTTCGACCCGCCCCTATCTCATTCGGGCCCTGTACGAGTGGTGTACCGACAACGGACTGACGCCCTATGTGGCGGTGCAAGTGGACGATGGTGTCCAAGTGCCCAGGGAGTATGTGAAGGACGGAGAGATCGTTCTCAACATCAGTTTTGACGCAACCAGCGCACTGGAGCTTGGCAATGAATTCATTGCCTTCAGCGCCCGATTTGCCGGCAAGGCGCGCGAAATCATGATTCCCGTCGACCGGGTGATAGCCATCTATGCACGCGAGAACGGGCAGGGCATGGCTTTTCCGCGGCCGGTCGCCCAAACTATGCCGGCGCCAGTGGAGGCAAAAGCGGCCAGTGGTGATGCCAAGGTGACGCTAGCGGATGATGCACGAACGACTGAATCGGATGTCAAATTGGTGGAGTCTGTTGCGCCAAAGGCGGGTTCTACACTGGACAAGCCAGACCCCGACCGACCGCGCGCCGGTAGGCGGCCCAAGCTCACACGCATCAAGTAATCGTCGATTGTGTGACTGCGACGGCGCCAACAACGCATCTTGTAAAATTTCTCCGTGCCGATTTAGCTCAGTTGGTAGAGCAACCGCCTTGTAAGCGGTAGGTCGTCAGTTCGATTCCGACAATCGGCACCATTTGACTCTGACTTGGGCGCACCTATTTCGATCTGGCGTCCTGGACTTTCAGACGGATCGATCGGGTATCCCACCCCTTGACGCGCAAGTGGGCTTCCAGTGCCGGCAGCAACTGGCGCAGTTTGGCAGCGGCAGCATTGTTGTCCAGCAACAGGCACCATTGGGTGGCATCGATCGGTCCCGCGTTGATTGCTGGACGCAAAGTGGCCGGAATCAGCGACTCGATGGCCTTGAGTCGTGCGGTTGAGTCTCGGGCAAGCTCTGCCAGGCGGGCCAACGTGGGTGAGGCCTCGCTCGCTTGCAAGATGGTGAGGGATTGGGCGCGGCGTTCCATGGCACTGATCGAGGATTGGAGGTTGACGTGCACTTGATTATCACGGATGCCTGGCTGGCCAAAAGTCGGGCCGTTCATCTTTCCGGCACCCGGCTCGTGCTGTCTGCACTGCTGGCCGCACTACTGTTAATGCTGTTGGCAGCTTTGATGTACCACTGGGTGTTTCTCAAAGGGGCCCGCGAGCGCTGGCCGGTGGTCGGATCACTGGTGCGTCTCGTGGTGCAGGATGAGTTCGAGCAGCGTGACAAATTCATGCGCGAGAACCTGGACGTGTTGGCACGCCAACTCGGTGAAATGCAGGCGAAGTTGACGCAACTCGAATCGCTCGGTGAGCGGGTCTCAGGATTGGCAGGAATCAACGCCGGCGACATCAAGGTCAAGCCAGGGCGAGGTGGGGTGCTGGTGACTGGGCGGCCGCTGTCGATGGATGAGTTGCAGGCCACGCTGGCCGACCTCGAGCGCATCACGATGCAGCGAACCGACCTCTTGACGGTATTGGAGTCGCGTCTGTTCGACCAGAAGATGCGCAACATGATGGTGCCGACCCAAAAACCGGTGTCGGATGGAAACCTGGGTTCGGACTTCGGCTGGCGCATCGATCCGATCACGGGACGCTCGGCTTTGCATACTGGTCTGGATTTTCAGGCCGACATGGGCAAACCGATCCTGGCCGCTGCGGGCGGCGTTGTCGTGGTGCAGGAATTTCATCCGGGCTACGGCAACATGGTCGAGATCGATCATGGAAATGATCTGGTGACGCGCTATGCGCATGCGTCCGTTGTCTTTGTCAAAAAGGGTGATCTGATCAGGCGCGGGCAAAAAATTGCTGAAGTCGGTTCTACTGGGCGCTCTACGGGTGCCCATTTGCATTTCGAAGTGCTTGTACAAGGCGTGCCACAGGACCCGCAGAAGTTTCTGACGGCTGGCAATGGCCTTGCAGCGCAGCAAAGCGCCGGTCAGCAGGCGTCGCAATCCGCGCCGCCCGCCGTGGCTGCAGCGGTCGCCAAGCCCAAGGCTGCGCGCAGGTAAAATCGCCGCTTGGCGTCTTGCGGTCCGAGACAGCGCAACGCTTGTAATCGGTCGGGGCGACCCCAATTCCTCACATTGATTGAAAAAGGATTGCGCCTTCCGGTTGACGATTTGTCGTCATCCGGGTGGGCCTGCATTCATGGCTACCAACATCCTGACAAAATTATTCGGCAGTCGCAATGACCGCCTGCTCAAGCAGTACCGAAGCACGATCAAGCGTATCAACGCGATGGAAGTCAGCCTGGAAGGGTTGAGCGACGAAGAACTGCGCGCCAAGACTGACGAGTTCAAGAGCCGCGTCGCTGCAGGCAGCACGCTGGACGAGTTGTTGCCCGAGGCGTTCGGCGTCGTGCGCGAAGGCTCCAAACGGGCGATGAAGATGCGCCATTTCGATGTGCAGTTGCTCGGCGGCATGTCGCTGCACAACGGCAAGATATCGGAAATGGGAACGGGCGAAGGCAAGACCCTGACCGCCACGCTGCCGGTGTACCTCAACGCGCTGACCGGCAAGGGTGTGCATGTCGTCACGGTCAACGACTACCTCGCCAGTCGCGACGCGCAGTGGATGGGCCGGCTGTACAACTTCCTCGGGCTGTCGGTGGGTGTCAATCTGCCGCAAATGCCGCGCGAAGAAAAGCAGGCGGCTTACCTGGCCGACATTACCTATGGCACCAACAACGAGTTCGGCTTTGACTATTTGCGCGACAACATGGTGTACGAGGTGGCCGACCGGGTTCAGCGCGGCCTCAACTTCGCGATCGTCGACGAGGTCGACTCGATCCTGATCGACGAGGCCCGCACGCCCCTGATCATCAGCGGCCAGGCGGAGGACCATACCGCCTTGTATGTGGCGATCAACAAGATCGTGCCTGGGCTGACGGTGCAGGAGGGTGAAGCTGATCCGCGCACTGGCGAGGGCGTGACCAAGCCGGGGGACTTCACGATCGACGAGAAGGGTCGCCAGATTGTGTTGACCGAGCAGGGCCACGAGAACGCAGAGCGCATCCTGTTCGAGAACGGCTTGCTGCCCAAGGGCGCCACCCTGTACGACCCGTCCAACATCACACTGATGCACCACCTGTACGCGGCATTGCGGGCGGGGCACCTCTATCACAAGGACCAGCATTATGTGGTTCAGGATGGCGAGATCATCATCGTCGACGAGTTCACGGGCCGATTGATGTCGGGTCGGCGCTGGAGTGATGGCCTGCACCAGGCAGTCGAAGCCAAGGAGGGCGTCGCGATCCAGGCAGAGAACCAGACGCTGGCGTCGATCACGTTCCAGAACTATTTCCGCCTGTACGGCAAGCTGGCCGGCATGACTGGTACGGCGGATACCGAAGCCTACGAGTTCCAGGAAATCTACGGTCTTGAAACCGTGGTGATTCCGCACAACCGGCCGAGCAAGCGCGAGGACCAACTCGACCGCGTGTACAAGACAACCCGGGAAAAGTACGAAGCGGCGATCCAGGACATCCGCGAATGCCACGAACGCGGTCAGCCGGTACTGGTGGGAACCACGTCGATCGAGAATTCCGAGATCATCGCGGAGCTGCTGGACAAGGAAAAGCTGCCGCACCAGGTGCTCACTGCCAAGCAGCATGCACGCGAGGCCGAGATCGTGGCCCAGGCCGGCCGGTCCAAGATGGTCACGATCGCCACCAACATGGCCGGTCGCGGTACCGACATCGTATTGGGTGGCAATATCGACAAGATGGTGCAGGCGGTCGAGGCCGATTCAGAGATGGACGAGGCCGGAAAGGCACGGCAGATCACCGAGCTGCGTGCGCGCTGGCAAGTCGATCACGATGCGGTCAAGGCCTCTGGCGGCTTGCGCATCATTGCCACCGAACGACACGAGTCACGCCGCATCGACAACCAGTTGCGTGGTCGATCCGGCCGCCAGGGCGACCCGGGTTCGTCGCGCTTTTATCTGAGCCTGGACGATGCATTGATGCGCATTTTCGCGGGAGACCGTGTGCGCGCGATCATGGACAAGCTCAAGATGCCTGACGGCGAGGCAATTGAGGCGGGCATCGTCACGCGCAGCATCGAAAGCGCCCAGCGCAAGGTGGAGGCGCGCAACTTTGACATGCGCAAGCAGTTGCTCGAGTACGACGATGTCTCCAACGACCAGCGCAAGGTGATCTACCAGCAGCGCAATAGCATCCTGGACGCTGAGGATCTGTCGGCCCAGGTCGCATCGTTGCGCGAGGGTTGTTTTGCGGACCTGGTGCGCGATCATGTGCCCGTCGAGTCGGTTGAGGAGCAATGGGACATCGAGACTTTGCAGAGCACCTTGGCGCAAGATTGGCAGATCGAACTGCCGCTCAAGGAACTGGTGCACGGCGCGACTGCTATTACCGACCAAGACATCGTTGAGAAGGTTCAAACCGCGGCCAACGAGAGCTTTGCGGCCAAGGTCGCGCTGGTGGGCAACGACAACTTCCTGCAGTTCGAGCGCATGGTCTTGTTGCAAAGCATCGACACCCATTGGCGCGAACACCTCAGCGCGCTCGACTACCTGCGCCAGGGGATCCATCTGCGTGGCTACGCGCAAAAGCAACCCAAACAGGAATACAAGCGCGAGGCGTTCGAATTGTTTGGCCAGTTGCTGGACTCGGTCAAGAACGAAGTCACCAAACTACTGATGACGGTGCGCATTCAGTCGGGCGAGCAACTGGATCAGGCGGCACAGGAGATGGAGCAACGCGCCGACAACATCAGCAACGTGACTTATTCTGCCCCGACCGAAACCGGTGAGGTGCTGACCACAGCCGATGCGGACAGCGTCGCACGGCGCACAGGTGTGGCTGCGGCGCTTGCGGGCGCCCAGGTGCCTCGCGTTGGCCGCAACGAGCCATGTCCTTGCGGCAGCGGCAAGAAATACAAGCAATGCCACGGAAAACTTGCCTGAAAGCGCGCCATGCCTGTCAATTTGAGTGCCCCAATTGCCGCTGATTTGTTTCCGGTCCCGGGTGTACGCATTGGCGTCGCCGAGGCGGGGGTGCGCAAGGCCAATCGCAAGGACTTGAGCGTCGTGTTGATCGATGCTGGTGCGAGTGTGGCGGCCGTCTTCACGCAGAATCGCTTTTGTGCAGCGCCGGTACAGGTGTGCCGCGAACATCTTGCCAGTGGCCAGCAGATCCGGGCCCTGTTGATCAACACCGGCAATGCCAATGCCGGTACCGGTGCGCAGGGAATAGAGCGTGCACGTGCCTGTGCGGCGGCGCTGGCGAGGCATCTGGACCTGGCCGAGCGACAGATTCTGCCGTTTTCATCCGGCGTCATCATGGAGCCCTTGCCGGTCGAACGAATCGAGGCTGGCTTGCCGGCTGCAATTGCCGATGCAAGAACCGACAACTGGTTCAACGCGGCGCAGGCCATCATGACGACCGATACCGTGCCCAAGGCCTTTAGCGCGCGCGTGTCGGTCGGCGCTGCGACGGTGACTATCAGTGGCGTGAGCAAGGGTGCCGGCATGATTCGCCCCAACATGGCCACCATGCTCGGCTTCATGGCCACAGATGCGCGGGTGGCGCCTCAGCTGATGCAGCAACTGGCCAGTCAGCTGGCTGACGCATCGTTCAATCGCATCACGGTTGACGGTGACACGTCGACCAATGACTCCTTTGTCGTCATCGCCACCAATCAGGCCGATCATGCGCCAATCGAGTCGCTGGAAAGCCCTGAAGGGCAGGTATTGCTGGCAGCGATGCAATCGGTCGCCCGCCAACTCGCCCACGCTATCGTGCGCGACGGCGAAGGCGCAACCAAGTTCATCACGATCGCCGTTCAGGGCGGCCGATCTGCAGCGGAATGCCGTACGGTTGCTTATGCCATCGCGCATTCACCGCTGGTCAAAACGGCTTTTTTTGCCAGCGACCCCAACCTCGGACGCATCCTGGCGGCAGTGGGATATGCCGGCATAGACGATCTGGACCAGGCCGGCATCGAGCTTTTTCTGGACGACGTGCATGTGGCCACGCACGGCGGGCGCCACCCGCAGTACCAGGAGGCCGACGGGCAGCGCGTGATGCGGCAAAGCGAGATCACGGTGCGGGTTGACCTGGGCCGCGGCGAGGCTGCGGACACTGTATGGACCTGCGACCTCAGCCACGACTATGTGACCATCAACGCGGACTACCGCTCCTGAACCTGGACAGCTCGGGCAGCCTGGACAGGTGATCGCACGCGGAGCCTTTGCATGAACGAGAAATTCGAACACCTGATGGTGCGGGCCGAACAGCTGATCAGCCGGATCGAGGCCGTCCTGCCTCAGCCATTGTCCGCTCCGGACTGGAGCGCTGGCCTTGCATTTCGTTATCGCAAGCGCAGCTCCGGTCATGGCACGCTCGAAGCGGTGCGCCATCTGGGCGCGATCCGGCTCGACCATCTGCAGGAAATCGACATCCAGAAGGAAAAAATCCGGCGCAATACCGAGCAGTTCGTCAATGGCAAGACAGCGAACAATGTGTTGCTGACCGGCGCGCGTGGTACCGGCAAGTCCTCGCTGATCAAGGCCTGCCTGCAACAGTTCGCGGCGCAGGGTCTGCGCCTGATTGAAGTCGACAAGACAGATCTGGTCGACCTGCCGGACATCGTGGACGTGGTGTCGGACCGCCCGGAGAAATTTATTGTCTTTTGCGATGACCTGAGCTTTGACGAAGGTGAGCCAGGCTACAAGGCGCTCAAATCGATCCTGGATGGATCGGTGGCCGAGACAACTGCCAACGTGCTGGTGTACGCAACCAGCAACCGGCGCCATCTTCTGCCCGAGTACATGAAGGAGAACTTGACCTACACCCATACCGACGATGGCGAAGTGCATCCGGGAGAAGTCGTCGAGGAAAAGATTTCGCTCTCGGAACGCTTTGGCTTGTGGGTCAGCTTTTATCCTTTTACGCAGGACGAGTACCTCACCATCGTGGCCCAATGGCTGCAATCGTTTGGCGCTTCGCCGTCGGACATCGCAGCAGCACGTGCAGACGCGCTGGTCTGGGCGCTTGAGCGGGGTTCGCGCAGCGGTCGGGTCGCCTACCAGTTCGCGCGCGATTTCAGCGGCAGGGCCGACGCGCGGTGAGTGAATCGCCATTGCGGGCCGATCCGCAGTGCCCGCGCGACGGCGGAGCCGAACGGCCACTGATTGATGTGGCGGTCGGGATTCTGATCCGCCCTGACGATTCTTTCCTTTTGACAAGCCGGCCGGCAGGCAAGGTCTACGCAGGCTACTGGGAGTTTCCCGGCGGCAAGTTGGAGATCGGCGAAAGTGTCGAGCAGGCCTTGCGGCGTGAACTGCTGGAGGAGCTTGGCGTCACCGTGCAAAAGGTTTTGCCATGGCGTTCCACGGTGGTCGACTATCCGCATGCCCTGGTGCAGCTCAACTTTTGCAAAGTCAGCGACTGGACTGGCGCGCTGCAAATGCGCGAAGGTCAGGCCAGCAGTTGGCAGGCGCTGCCAGTGCGTGTTGCACCCGTCTTGCCGGGAACCATACCTGTTCTTGACTGGCTTGCGGCTGAGCGCGCCTTTGCAGGCCCAACCCACTGATGTTGTCGCGCACGCAGTGCATGGGTGCCAGGCGCCGGCGCCGATCTCGACCGTTTACTGCAGACGTTGGTCTTCGGCCGGCATGCTGTCCGGTTCCTGGTTCTCAGGCACCCTGAACGATTCTTCCGCCCAGGCGCCAAAGTCGATATCCTTGCAGCGCTGACTGCAAAAAGGCCGATGGGGATTGGACGGCGCAAATACAGACTCGCCCTTGCATTGGGGGCAGGTGACCATTCGCACAGTGGCGTTGGCGTCGCACGGCAGCCCTGTTGCAGCTTCGGCTTGCGGCGGTGCAGGCGCTCGTTTGCGGCTCATGAGCAAATTGTCAAATCGAATGCGCAGTCGTCGCTGATGGCATGCAGGCGGTTGTCGGCCTCCTGCCGCATGCATCGGATGGACACGATCAAGCGGTTTCCGCTGATCTCGGGAACGATGCGCAGTTCCGGGTCGAGCGACAGCCGCAGCAACTGGAACGTCTTGCCCTGCGGCAGGTTCTGCTGGAATTGCCCAGCAACGGCGATGACTTTTTGCGCTACACCCGATTCGCGCAGCAATTTGAGAACCAGCGTCACTGATTCGGCCAATGGCGCTAGCGTGGACGCCCAGCGGTGCAGGTCGGCGCGCCGAACCTCCCCGGATTGTTGCTGCCAGGCATAGTAGGCCGGTAGATCGAATTCGCAGGTCCCGCCCGGAATTCCGACACGGCTGCGAATACTCATCAGCCAGTCGTTCTCGGTCAGCGCATGACCGGCCTTGCCCTGCACGCTGCCAAGGCTCGAATAGCACTGGTCGATTTGCGCCATGATGCCTTCCAGAGCGCGCTCTGAAATGGCCGGGTTGCCGCGGTAGCCATTGAGCGACTGCCTCTGCCTTTCAAGGTCCTTCAGCAGGTCTGATTTGAGGTCGGCGCGAGCGCCGACATCCATCACCTCGAAAATGGTCGCCAGCGCGTAGTGGTGGTCGAGCGGATGGTCCCGGAACACAAGTTCCTTCAGGCGACGGAACAAATGCTCGATGCGCAGGTAGGTTCGGATGCGCTCGTTGAAAGGGTATTCGTACAGGATCACACTGGTATTTCCGTTCCAGCGATCATAGCCCGAAGCGAATGGCGATCTGCTCGACAGCGCGGGCGACTTGCTCCTTGGAGACTCCCGAATTGAAAATAACGATGTCGGCCGCGCGCAGGCGACGCAGGCGCGGAGCCTGGCTGGCAATGATCTTGCCGATTTCATCGCGCGCCAGGGCGTTACGGGCCATGACCCGCTCAACCTGCGTTTCGACAGGGCAATCGACTACGAGGACCTGGTCGACCCGTTGGCGCCAGCGTCCAGATTCAACCAGTAGCGGAATATCGAACACGATACAACGAGCGCTGGACTTGGCGGCCATCGTCTCCAGCCGCAACGATTCCTGAGCCACGAGGGGATGGATGATGGCCTCGAGCCTGGAGCGCACCTGTGGGTTCGAGAAACTGGCGCTGCGCATTTTGTTGCGGTCCAGGGCTCCGTCCGCTGCAATGAAATCCGTACCGAAAGCTTCGGCGATCTGACCGATTGCCAGACCACCACAAGCGGTCACCTGGCGCGAGATGGCATCGGCATCAATCACGACCGCACCTAGCGCACTGAAGCAGCCTGCTACCGTACTCTTCCCGCTGCCAATTCCTCCGGTCAAACCCAGTCGCAGCATCGGTTCACCGGGCCAGGTGCGAAAACGGAAACGCGAATGGAATCAGGCTTTCGAGTCGGCCCGGCCCCGCCAGCATGGCAAGCATGCCTGCACCGGCCAGGAACGGTCCGAACGGAATCGGGATGTCGCGATTGGCCAGTCTGCCTACCAACAACAGCGTGCCTCCTATGATGGAACCCACGACCGAGGACAACAGGATCATGGCGACCAGATACTCGGCGCCGAACCATGCACCGAGCCCTGCTAGCAACTTGAAGTCACCGTGTCCCATGCCCTGTTTGCCGGTCAGACGATAGTGCACCTGATAGACGGACCACAAACTCAGATAACCAAAAACTGCGCCCCATACCGACGACGAAAGCGATATCCCGGTCCATCCCATGGCGGTGGCGATCAGGCCCAACCACAGAATCAGGTAGTTCAGATCATCGGGCAGTAACTGGGTGTCAAAGTCGATGAAGAACTGTGCAATCAACAGGCAGGCCAATGCAGTCCAGGCCATCCCGGCAGGATTCAGACCGTAGATCGTTCCAAGGACGGCAAAGACAAGGCCGGTCGCCAGTTCGACCAATGGATAGCGCACGCCGATGCTGGTCTTGCACTGGGAGCAACGACCACGCAATGCCAGAAAGCTCAGGACCGGAATGTTCTCGTACCAGCGAATCTCGTGACCGCACTTTTGGCAGCGCGAGCGCGGCCGGGCCAGATTGAAGGGCGGAGTGTCTGCCACCTCGGTGCCAGCCAGTTCAGCGCAGTTGGCGGCCCATTCCGCCTCCAGCATCTTGGGCACACGGTAGATGACGACATTGAGAAAGCTGCCAACCAGCATTCCCAGCATGCCGAACAAGGCGGCGTCAACACTGGGTGAGATCAGGAGCCAGGATTGCATGGTGTCATGTTCCCTATGAATCAACTACTTGTAAAGAAGCTGCCGGATTGGCGCGACTCGGATCGCCGTGTGTCCGGCGTCACGCGCATGCCTGGCATTGGCGGCCCGCACACTATACCTTCGGCACATTGCCAGAAAACCTGCGGGCGGCGTGTCGGCCAGACGGACAATTGACCGTTGTTCGGCCGGTGAACTGATCCGAGCATGGGTATGTGGTCGCGTCACCATTGTTGCGTGGCACAGGTGGAGCGACGTCTGCCAGTCTTTACACTGGGCCCTGGGCAGCCCATCAGCAGGTTCAGTATTCGTACAAGAGGCCGCCTGATTTTTCACTGCAGAGGAGACCCCCATGAAGTTTCGTTTCAAATTTTTGCTTGGCGCCCTGGCGCTGGCCATCGCGGCGCCCGCAGCCTTCGCGGCCGAAGTGACTTTGCGCTTCCACCAGTTTTTGCCACCACAGGCCAATGTACCGAAGCTCGCCATCGAGCCGTGGATTGCCAAGATCGAGAAGGAAAGCGGCGGCCGCATCAAGTTTCAGAATTTCGCGGCCATGCAACTTGGCGGCAAGCCGCCAGAGCTCTATGACCAGGCCAAGGACGGGGTGGCCGATGTCGTCTGGGCCGTGCTCGGGTTTACGCCGGGTCGCTTCCCGAAGACCGAGTCCTTTGAACTGCCATTCACGGTGGGCAAGGCCGAATCGGGTTCGCGTGCATTCCAGGAGTTTGTCGAGAAATACGCGATGGACGAGTTCAAGGACGTCAAGCTGATCGCGGTGCACGTGCATGGTCCGGGCCTGTTCCACAGCAAGGACCCGATCACCAAACTGGAAGATCTCAAGGGCATGAAGGTGCGTGGTGGCTCGCGCGTTGTCAACACCATGCTGGAGCAACTCGGCGCTACGCCGGTGGGTATGCCTGTGACGTCGATTGGTGAAGCCATGTCCAAGGGCGTGATCAACGCGACGACTATCCCGTTCGAGGTCGTGCCGTCGCTCAAAGTGGAACAGATTGTGAAGAATCACACCACTTTTGCTGGTGAGAAGGGCTTGTACACCCTGACCTTTGCGATTGCCATGAACAAGGCGGCATACGAAAAACTGCCAGCCGACCTGAAAAAGGTGATCGACAAGAACAGCGGTGCCGAAACTGCCGCGTTGTTTGGCAGGGCGATGGATCAGGGCGATGTCACAGGCCGCGCCGCCGTGGTCAAGGCCGGTAACAAGATCATCTCGCTGGACGCCATGGAAACCCAGCGCTGGGAGCGTGCCGCAGCCAGCGTGCGCGCCATCTGGTACCAGCAAGTGGCTGAGAAGGGTCTGGACGGTCCAAAGTTGGCCGCCGATGCGGCTGCGCTGCTCGTCAAGTACGACAAGAAATGAACCCGCTTGGCGCCGAGTCACATCATGGGTAGATTCATCTATAAGACGAGCCAGGTCCTGGCCTGGTTCGGTGGCTTTGTGCTCAGCGCCATCGCGGTGATGAGCGTTTTCAGCATCGCTGGCCGCGCCCTCAGCGGCTTTGGTCTGGCCCCGGTCCCTGGCGATTTCGAATTGGTCGAAGCGGGCACCGCGTTGGCGGTTTTCTGCTTCCTGCCCTGGACCCACCTCAAGAGCGGGCATGCCATGGTTGACCTGTTCTGGAAGGCGTATCCAGTTGGCCTGCAGCGCTTGCTCCAGGTCGGCACCGACACCCTGATGCTTGTCGTCTGGCTGCTGCTAGTCTGGCGCATGGGTCTGGCACTGCAGGACTACTACGGCAATGGCGAGGTGAGCTTCATACTCCAGATGCCGGTGTGGTGGGGCTATGCTGTGTCGTTTGTTCCGGCCGTAATCGGTTGCGTCATCTACTTGTGGCGGTTGCTGGAGGACGTGGGTCTTGCCGCGCCGCCGCCCGGATTCACCGCATCTACCGGGGCGCACTGATGGATTCGCTGCAACTCGCTGCATGGTCGTTTCCCGTGCTGCTGGCGCTGATATTCGTGCGGGTTCCCATTGGCCTGTCGATGCTGGCACTCGGTCTGATTGGTTCCTGGCTGGTCTACGGCAGTGCGCCGCCGCTGCTCAACCAGATGAAAACCATGGCCTATGGCGGGTTTTCCAATGGATCCTTGTCGGTTGTGCCGCTGTTCCTGCTGATGGGGCAATTTGCCTCCCTGGGTGGCATGTCCAAGGCCTTGTTCAAGGCGGCCGAGGCGTTCCTGGGTCACAAGCGCGGTGGCGTCGGCATGGCTGCCATTGGCGCTTGCGCTGGTTTTGGCTCGATCTGCGGCTCATCACTGGCAACTGCGGCCACTATGGGCCAGGTCGCTCTTCCTGAACTCAAACGCGCTGGTTACGCCAACAGCCTGGCCAGTGGGGCGCTGGCTGCGGGTGGCACGCTGGGGATCCTGATTCCGCCGTCCATCGTGCTGGTGATCTACGCCATCCTGGCCGAACAAAACATCGCCAAGATGTTTGCCGCCGCCTTTGTGCCAGGCATCCTGGCTGCGCTGGGCTACATGGCCGTGATCAACATTTCGGTGCGCATTAATCCCAAACTTGCTGGCAATTTGGACCCCATGCCCTGGCCCCAGCGCTGGCAGGCCGTTGGCGCGGTATGGCCGGTGCTGCTGATATTTGTGGTTGTCATCGGAGGAATCTACGGCGGTATCTTTACGCCTACCGAAGGCGCCGCAGTAGGGGCGTTCGCAACGGGTCTGCTGGCCTGGCAGCGCGGCGGACTGGATAGCACCGGGTTGCGCGAGGCTCTCGAAGCTACAGCGGTCGGAACCGCCATGGTGTTCATGATTGTGCTGGGAGCGTCTGCCTACAACACCTTCCTAGCCCTGTCGCAGCTGCCTCAGGAAATGGCTGCCTGGGTCGGCGGGCAAGGGTTCGGGCCCTATACCGTGCTGTGCGCGATCCTCGTGTTCTATTTGGTCTTTGGTTGTGTGATGGATTCCTTGTCCATGATCCTGCTGACCATACCGATCTTCTTTCCAATGTTTGCCGGCCTGGATTTCGGCTTGTCGCCGGAAGATGCAGCAATCTGGTTTGGCGTGTTGGTGCTGATCGTCGTGGAGGTTGGACTGATAACGCCGCCGGTTGGCATGAACTTGTTTGTGATTCAGTCCATGGCGCCCGACATCTCGATTCGAGACACTTATCGCGGCGTGATGCCATTCGTAGCAAGTGACCTGGTGCGGGTCGTGGTTTTGGTGCTGTTTCCCAGCATCACCTTGTTCGTGCTGCGTCTCTAGCAGTAAGCGTCTGATGATTGTCGGTTTTGATGCCAATGCTGACATCATTTCGGCATTCGGGTCAGCGCCCGTGTTGCGTAGCGTCGCGAATCAGCGCTGAGTCGCCCTGTGAGACTTCAGGCGCTGACCGCCTGACAACGAAGCAAGGTCAGACCACGGCACCGAGCTTGAAGATTGGCAGGTACATGGCCACTACGATACCGCCAATCACGGTACCCAGGATCACGATGATGATGGGCTCCATCAGACTGGAAATGCCCGCAACCATGTCGTCGACCTCGGCCTCGTAGAAGTCTGCGGCCTTGCCCAACATGTGGTCGATTGATCCGGACTCTTCGCCGATCGCACACATTTGCAGCACCATGGACGGGAACAGACTGGCATTGGTCATGGCCACCGTCAGTGCTGTGCCGGTCGAGACTTCCTGTTGGATCTTGACCGTTGCGCGCTCGAACACCGAGTTGCCGGATGCACCGCCCACCGAGTCAAGGGCCTCCACCAATGGCACGCCGGCAGCAAACATCGTCGACAAGGTTCTGGTCCAGCGAGCGATACACGATTTCTCGACCAGGACACCAAAAATCGGGAGTTTCAACAGCAGGCGGTCCATGATGTTCTGCATCTTTTCATTGCGTTTCCACGCCTCCATGAAAAAGTACACGCCGCCAAAGAGCCCGCCAAAGATCAGGTACCAGTACTCGACGAAAAACTCGCTCATCGCAATGACGATAAGTGTCGGCAGCGGCAGTTCGCCACCGAAATTCGAAAACACTTCCTTGAAAGCCGGAATCACGAAAATCATGATGACCGCCACCACGACAAATGCCACGACCAGCACGGTAATCGGATACATCAGCGCCGACTTGATC
>JBBKVW010000067.1:0-3409 GCA_037968655.1 Burkholderiaceae bacterium | reverse complement strand
TTCCTCGATAGCTCAGTTGGTAGAGCGCCGGACTGTTAATCCGTAGGTCCCTGGTTCGAGCCCAGGTCGAGGAGCCATAAGAATCAATGGGTTAGCAACGCTGAGTTGCTAACCCATTTGTCATTTTGGAGCCCGTGTCCGACTCGTGTCCGAAATTTCTCGGAAGTCTGGCTTGTGTCCTGATCGCAACACAGATCGCAGCGTTGATGGTCCGAAGAAGCGACTGGTGTGAGCCCCAATGCCAACGAGCGATTAGGTGGCTGAAGGTCTACCCAGCGTAGGGTATGCGACTATTTTCAGGACAAAGTCATCGACTCGCATCGGTCGAGCCTGTCTACAGTGGGAAGCATCCACCATTTGGAGCACGCCCATGCACACCAACCTGCCTCCCACTGCGGAGTCCACCCACTCAGACGCTTTGACTTTCTTGCGGCTACCAGCGGTCACACGATTGACCGGCTTGGGTCGATCAACGATTTACCGATTGGTTGCGGAAGACAAATTCCCCTCGCCCGTCAAGTTGTCGAGCCGCGCCATTGGCTGGCACTGGGCTGACCTGGAACGATGGAGTGCAGCACGCCCCACAACAAGCCACTGACCTGATTAGCCTGGCCAGGTCGACGATTCACCGCATGAGCGGCGAGAACGACTTTCCATTTCAGCGCAGGCACGTCTGCGCCTCCCATCACGAGGCGCCAAAGCGATCGCGACGTTGGAGCGAACGGATCCCACAGATCATCTACTGAAAGAACGCGATCGCCCCCGCGGGCACGCCATTTGCGCCGGGCAGAAGGCCAACATGCAGTCAGCCACGCCCGCTTTTGAGTAGCCGTTCAGCGGGCCGATCTCGACCAAAGGCTGCTTGACAACCAAGCGCGAAGGCGCGGCCGTCAAAGACGGGCTAATACGCCAAGTAATCACTGCAGTGGTAGCTTCGCTGGCAATTCGAGTACGGCGCACAGCGCCGCAAGGGTCTGGCTAGCGTTGGCGTGCCACCTGCGCGGCCGCCCAATCGCGCAGCGCGCCCGACAAAGCCGTGTGCGCGACGAAGGCCTTGACGAACGCACGCTCGCTGCGCCCGGCTTTGGCGCGGGCCAGTGCCACAAGCATCCGGTAGTCGCTCGCGCTCCAGCCGCTTGTGTCCAGCACGGTGAGCAGGGGCAGCAGGCGCCGCCAGGCTTCGCGTACGTCGGTCGTGAATCTGGGCAGCCTAGTCAGCCCTGCGAGGCGCAGCGCTTGGGCGCCGGTGCGATCGAGCGCTGCTTCGCGCGCAGCACCGTCCAGTTTCGAGAGCGCCGCACCGCACTGCAGGCCGAGTTCGCTCAGGTCCACCAGCGGCTGCGCCTGAGCGCGGTCCAGATCGAAGAACAGATGATGCCGTGCCAGGCGCTCGAGCGTCGCTCGGCTGCTGCGATGACCGGCAGTGCGTGCGATCCGCCCACGCTCCTTTGCCGCCAGCGCCAGCGCATCGGCCGCGCGTGGTGCGAAGCCCAGTCGCGCATAGAACCACCAGGCGCCGGAGTCCAGCGCCTCGTCATTTCCGCGCCCGAGCTGGTAGGGCTCGATCGAGAACGCCGTGCAACCGTACACCCGGTGCAGCGCAGCGAGCCAGCGTGCGAACAAGTGTGCCGACTCGCTGCCCCGGAAGGTCTCGAAGGTGTTGAACGACAGCGCCGCGCTGTGCCCGACGATGTCTGCCTGCAGGTATCCGACGGGGACGCCGTTGCGCAATAACAAGCCGCCGACCAGGGTGGCCAAAGCGTGGCGCCGTTCAGGCAGAAGACCGCACAAGCCGATCGCCAGGCCGTCGCCGTCGTCCACCAGCCAGGCGTCACGCGCGTCGGCGAACGAAAAGGTCTCCAGCGATCGCGCTCGCGTGACCATGGCGGCGCGCTCCAGGTCGATCAGCGCCTGGCCCTGAACCAGTGGCAGTCGGCGTACGAATCGCGGCGCCCGCGCGATCGCTGCGCGCAGCTCGGGCCGTTCGCGCGGTGGCGCGTGGTCACGGAACACAACTGGCGCGGGTGCGAATGTCGCGAGCGTGCGGTTCGGCGTCCCATCGCCCGGTTCGAGCACCATGCTGGCGTCCATTGCGTCGATCAGCGCCTCACGCGTGTAGCTGTTGCCCGGCATTGCAGCCACGCGCTGCAGCAGGAAGACTGCGTCGGTCTGCGCGTCGCCGCGCAGCCGATCGAGTACCGGGTAGCCCGGGCGCCCGAGTTCACGCAAGGCGTGCTGCTCGATCCGCGTCAGCAGTTCCGGCAGCGCGGTTGCCACGCGCGTTTCAGTGCCGGCGTCGCTGCGGTCCAAGTGCAGTTGGCGCGGCCAGCACCGCGCGAGCCACAACGCCTGTCCGGCGAAAAAGCGGTAGTGAATGGCGGTGCCGGCGATGCCGCTGTCGGCCAGCGCGGCGCGATGTCGTCGCAGGTCGGGCCTGCGCGCGAAACCCTCTAGCAACGCGCAGGTGTCGCGCAGCAGCGCCTCGTTGTCCGGATACGCGCGCAGGAAGCACAGTGTCTCGTGCAGCCGCAACAGCGCCGCCGCGGTGGGCATGGTGGCACGGCGCAGACGGACCAGCAGGGCCTGCTTGCGACCGGCCGCCTGCGGACCAAATTTCAGCCTCAGGCGCCTGAGGGTCAGCAAGTCACGGAGGGGCGAAGGCATGGAATGCAATGGTAGCCGTGACCTTGGCCCGATCTCATAACCGCTCAGAAAATGGAATCTTCGGCACCTGCGGCTTCGACAGACTGGGCCAATGCACGGCCCGGAGAAAGTCGTGCGCCCGGGTTGTAGCGTAGGGAGTCGCCCACCTGTGCCCGTTTTCAGGCGGTCCAGTTGCATGATTTTGGCTGCCCGTGTCCTACCGTTCGTATCGGCCAGCGATCGACCGATGGAAGCCGGCGGCGGGTCTCTCATCGAACGACCGGTCTACCCGGAACTTGATCTTCGCCGAGACCGCCAAGCAAATGGGAGTTCGCGACAGCGGCCGCTAACGCCCGCCAACTAACGAACGCGACAGGTTCGCGAGCGAACGACTGCATCCAAAAGTCTCGAACTGACGCTGGCGACCCGATGCAGCTGCAGCGACCATCGAAATCAGCGCCGAATAGCAGACGCCCACAGGCCTCCCGCTAGACGATACCGGTGACCGCTTGCCGGATGGCCAGTTGCCATATTGGTCATCTTGTCCCGACCAGGAGCGGGTGCTAACGGGTGTCAGCTTGCGGGCAACGGAAAGATTTTTACGGTTGAGGTTCCATAAAGCTGTCGCTCAATCGGCTGCATCATTTCCGCATTGCTGACGCTGGCAACGGAAAAGTGGGGGACAGGACTGCAGCGATTGCTGCCGGTGGACATCAGACTGCGAATTCACGCTGACTGACACCAAGCGATCGCTGGGCCTGGCGAC
>JBBKVW010000066.1:0-4583 GCA_037968655.1 Burkholderiaceae bacterium | reverse complement strand
GGCATCGCGCGCCAGCCCCTGCGCGGCGCGTTCCAGCGCCACTACGCCCCAGTCGGCAGCGTCCTGCATGTAGACATTGAAGGCCGGCTCGTCGAACTGGATGATGTCGACCCCGTCGTCGCGCAGCGCCAGCGCCTCGCGGTTGAGCAACTCGGCAAATGCCATCGCCAGCTCGCGCCGGCTGCCATAGAAGCGGTCGGCCACGGTGTCGACGATGGTCATCGGGCCAGGCAATGTGAACTTGATGCGCCTGCCGGTATGGGCGCGCAACAGCTGTGCCTCGAAGGCATGCACCCGGCCCTGCAAGCCCAGCGCCGCGACCACCTGCGGCACCTGCGCGTCGTAGCGGTTGTTACGGATGCCCATCGTGACCTTGTGCTCGAAGTCGATGCCGCTGACATGCTCGACAAAGCCATGCACGAAATGCTGGCGCGCCTGCTCGCCGTCACCGATGATGTCCAGGCCGGCGTCTTCCTGCGCCTTGATCCACAGCAGCGTGGCGTCGGCCTTGGCCTGCAGCAGTTCGTCACCGCTGGACTTCCATTGCGGCCATAGTTTCTGCGTTTCGGCCAGCCAGGCGGGTTTGGGCAGGCTGCCGGCGATGGTGGTCTCGAACATGGTGTATCCAATCTGTGGGCCGGCTTGCGCGGCAAGTGAGGAGGAGGCCTGACCGGCTTCCGGTTCCGCTCCAATGCATTCTAGGAGGCAGTTGTGGACGTCACCTTGCGGCCTGCGCAGGCGGGCCAATGCGGCATGCCGACCCGGTGCATGAAGGCCATGGAAGACCACAAGGCCGCCTGTCCAGACAGGCGGCGGCGTGCTTATACTGATTTTCACGATGCTCACCTGCCACCGGACATGATGCACACCCACGCCGACCAGCCAGTTGATGCGCCTGCGGCAGGCGGCCTGGTGCCGGTCGTCGATAACGGCCTGGTGCCAGTGGTAGACATCGGTCCGCTGCGCGACGGCTCCGATCCCCACGGTGTGGCCACGGCCTTGTACCGCGCCAGCCGCGATGTGGGATTTCTGTACGTGCGCAACCACGGCATGGACGCTGCGCTGCTCACCCGTGCCCGCATGCTGGCGCTGGAATTTTTTCATCAGTCAAGCGAGGCGAAACAGGCGCTCGGCATTTCCGACCGCCACCGCGGCTATCTGCCCATGGGCGCGGCACGGATGCAGGACAAGGAACCGTCCGACCTCAAGGAAAGCTTCATCTGGGGCCATGAAGACGCGCACGGCCAGGTGCCGCACGACCATGCCTTGCGTGGCGCCAACCGCTGGCCAGCGAATATTCCGGAGCTGCGTGCGGTGGCGCTGGCTTTCGCCGACCAGGCCGACCGACTGGCGCGGCACTTGCTCGAAGGTTTTGCGATCGGGCTGGGCCTGGCACCCGGATTCTTCCTGCAGACCTCGGCCCATCCGCTCAGCCGTGCCGCCTTTGTCCACTATCCGCCGCAATCCGACGGCCTGGACGGCAGCCGTTTTGGCGTGGCGTCCCATACCGATTTCGGCATGCTGACCATCCTGTGCCAGGACGACGTGGGTGGCCTGCAGGTGCAGGACGCGGGCGGTCGATGGGTCGACGCGCCATCGATCACGGACACGCTGGTAATCAACGTCGGCGACCTGCTGGCTCGCTGGACCGGCCACGTCTACCGATCCACGCCGCACCGGGTCGTCAACCGCTCGACGCGCGAACGGCTGTCGCTGGTGTTCGCGTTCGACCCCGACCCGGACACGCTGGTCGACCCGCGCCAGGTGGTGGCAGCGCCCACGCCGGTGGACGAGCCGATCCGCTGTGGCGACTACCTGCAGTGGCGTTTTGGCAAGGCCTTCGCCTACCGGGCCGGCACGCCACTGGCGCCGGCTGCCGCGCACTGAGTCCTGCCGCCAACGCCGCTGCCCGATTCCATGCAAGAGCGCGCTCCCCCGCCTGCGCGCGCCGTCGTCTGGCATCGACGCCCCTGGTTCGAGGCGCTGCAGTTCCTGCTACTGTTCGCGCTGCTGGCCGCCTTCGTGGTGCAGGGCGCCCAGAGCATGGGATACCAGTGGAAGTGGGACAAGGTGCCGCGCTACCTGTACCGCGTCATCGACGGCGAACTGATCTGGGGCCCGCTGACCAAGGGCCTGTTCGTGACGCTGGACATCACCTGGAAAGCCGGGATTCTGGCGCTGGCCATCGGCCTGCTGACCGCCCTGCTGCGGCTGTCGCGTTCGGTGGTCGGCCCGGCGCTGGCCTGGATCTACGTCGAACTGATCCGCAACACGCCGATCCTGGTGCAGATGCTGATCACCTACTTCATCATCGCCGCCATCCTGGACATTCCGCGCCTGTGGGCCGGCATCATGTGCCTGGCGCTGTACGAGGGCGCTTTCGTCGCCGAGATCGTGCGTGGCGGCATCCATGCGGTGCGCCGGGGTCAGCGCGAGGCGGGCATGAGCCTGGGCCTGTCCACGTTCGACCTGTACCGCGACATCATCCTGCCGCAAGCCGTGCCGCTGATGCTGCCCCCGCTGGGCGGGGTGCTGGTCAACCTGGTCAAGCACTCGGCCATCGTCAGCGTGATTGCCGTGTACGACCTCACCACCGAGGCCCGCACTGTGATCTCGGACACCTTCATGGCGTTCGAGATCTGGCTCACGACGGCCGCCATGTACCTGTCGATCACGATCACGCTGTCGCTGTTCGTCAGCTGGCTCGAGCGCCGCTACCGCAGGCCGTGACGCCGCGCCCGCAGGCTTACCATTGACGTCGCGACACCCGCATTTCTTTCGCAACCCAAGGAGAACCTGATGAAGACTTTCTCTCGCCTGATGGGCATCGGCGCCATGGCGCTGGCCTCGTTGACCTGGACAGCCCCCGCGGCGGCGCAACAGGAGAACATGATCGACACGATCAAGAGCCGCGGCAAGCTGCAGGTCGGCTTTTCCAGTTTCGTTCCCTGGGCCATGCGCGACAAGCAGGGCCAGTGGGTCGGCTTCGAGATCGACGTGTCCAACAAGCTGGCCAAGGACTTGGGCGTGCAGCTCGAACTGATACCGACCGCCTGGGACGGCATCATCCCGTCGCTGATCGCCAAGAAGTTCGACGTCATCATCGGCGGCATGTCGGTGACACCGGCGCGCCAGGAGCAGATCGACTTCACCGCCCCCTATTCCAACTCCGGCCAGGGCGTCGTGGCGTCCACCGCACTGGCGGCCAAGTTCAAGTGGCCCGACGACTACAACAACAGCAACGTCACATTGACCTGCCGGCGCGGCGTGCTGGGTTGCAAGGTGCTCGAAGAGCGCTTCCCCAAGGCCAACCTGCGCCAGTTCGATGACGACGCGATCGCGTTCCAGGAGGTCATCAACGGCAAGGCGCACCTGGTCATATCCAGCGAGCCCAAGCCAACCTTCTTCATGCTCAAGAACAAGGACAAGCTGTTCAAGCCGACCGCCGACAACGTGACCACATCGGTCGAGGGCTTCGGACTGCGCAAGGGCAATGCCAATGCGCTTGGCGTATTCAACGACTGGGTCGGCAAGAACAAGGACTGGCTCAAGGAGCGCCACACCTACTGGTTCAAGACCCAGGAATGGGCGGCCCTGGTACCTGAATAATCCTTGACCGCCAGCGCCACGCCGGTGACCGCTCCCGCTATTGCAGCCACACCGGCAGCCAGTTCGGCTAGAGCGCCCCAGCGGCGTCGGCGCCTGCGCTGGGGCTGGCTCGATCTGGCGCTGGTGCTGGCCGTGGCCGGCTTCCTGGGCTATCTGGCCTGGCAGACCAATGCGGTATTTGCCTACAAATGGGACTGGCGTTCGATCTGGCCGTTCGTCATGCGCTATGACGAAGCCAGCGGACGCTGGGTCACCAACCTGCTGGTCGAAGGGCTGTTGACAACCCTGCGCCTGGCCATATGGGGCATCGTGCTGGCCGGCATCGTCGGCACGCTGATGGCGCTGTGCCGCACCAGCCGGCGCCTGTTTCTGCGCATGCTGGGCACCAGCTATGTGATGCTGATCCGCAATATCCCGCCAGTGGTGTTCGTCTTCGTATTCGTCTATTTCATTGCCAGCCAGATCATGCCCCGGCTGACCATCGGCGACAGCGTCGCACAGTGGTCGCCTGCGGCGCAGTTCTGGGTCGGCATCTTTTTCGGAACGCCGCGCCTGATCGACAACTTCGTGCTGGGCCTGATCTGCCTGTCGGTTTTTTCCGGCGCCTACGTGACCGAGATCGTGCGCGCCGGCATCGAATCGGTGCCGCGTTCGCAGATCGAGGCCGGCAAGAGCCTGGGACTGTCACGCGCCGACATCACCCGATTCGTGGTCCTGCCACAGGCCTTTCGCAACGTCTTGCCGCCGATGGCGGGCCAGTTCATCCAGCTGATCAAGGACTCCTCGCTGGTGTCGCTGGTATCGATCCAGGAGCTGACCTTCATGGCGCAGGATGTCCAGGTGTCGACGCAACGGGTGTTCGAGGTGTTCGTGTTCATCGCTATCGTCTATTTCGTGATCTGCTTCGCGCTGTCGCAGTTGTTCGCCATGCTCGAGCGCCGCCACGACCGCGCGAACCACTAGAGAACCGGGTC
>JBBKVW010000065.1:0-23236 GCA_037968655.1 Burkholderiaceae bacterium | reverse complement strand
ACATGATCGACGGAACTGACAATGCAATGGCTGCCGAGACGGTCATGCGACTGATACACGGATTGATTCCAGCGGGCGAGCGCGCCAGCGTTGCTGCGATAGCAGGCGGCGACCGCGACCAAATGCACATCTCTCTTGGCCAAAAGGCTCGGACACCCGCATCGGCCACACTAGCAACAACGGACTGCCGATGTAAGAGGCCGGTCGAAGTGCGTCGATGACGATGAAGACGAGATCATCCGCGCATGCTGCAGCTCCCGCTCGACTCAATCAAAATGACCGCCAATGCGCGCGATCTACACTGCAAGCGCCTGGACGAAATCTGGCACCAAGAAAAGTTGCGCGGCGACCGAAATTCGATAGCGCTTGTCGAATAGAAAAAGGAACTGATCATGATGCGTTACAGCTACGGCGGTGTTCTGGGTGTCCTGATTCTCGTGGGCGACATCTGGGCCATCATCAATGTGCTGCAGAGTTCTGCCTCCACCGAGAAAAAACTGATCTGGATCGTTGCGGTGGTCCTGTTGCCGGTGCTGGGCCTGGCCCTTTGGTTCTTTATGGGACCACGCAGCGGCAGCCGGTCGGGCTGACAGGCATGCAAGCTGCGCCCGCCAAGTCGATCAAGTCATGCGCGGGCGCTGCAGAGCAAGCAAAGATCATCCCGCATCGGCGACAAAGTTCAACGCAATGCCGTTGTTGCAATAGCGCTTGCCGGTCGGCTTGGGACCGTCGCTGAACACATGGCCCTGGTGGCCTTCGCAGCGCGCGCAGTGGTATTCGGTGCGCGGAAAGATCAGTTGGTAGTCGGTACGTGTCGCCACTGCACCTGGCAATGGCTGAAAGAAGCTGGGCCAGCCAGTGCCGCTGTCGTACTTGGCAGCGGATGAGAACAGCGGCAGATTGCAGCCTGCACAGTGGAAGCTGCCGACCCGCAATTCACGGTCCAGCGGGCTGGAGCCGGCAGCTTCGGTGCCGTGTTTGCGCAGCACACGGTACTGCGACGGGCTCAGGCGCTGCTTCCACTGCGCGTCGCTGAGCCGCAGCGGCTCGATGCTGGCGCCAGCGTTGATGGCAGCGTTGGATGCGGCGCCCGATTGGCGCATCAGGCTGATGCTGCCCAAAAGGGCCAGGATATGGCGGCGGTTCATGGCGTTCCTTACTTTGCGCAGGTGCACCAATCTGCCCTGCTACCGGCTTGGTCGCACGCAGGCCAAAAATCTTTCCTTGCCGGCCATTTACCCGCGCTGATTGACGTTCGGCGCGGCGACTTTCGCCGCAATCGGCCATCAATCCTCCGGATCGATCAGGCGGTCATGCTCCGGGTCGTCTGATATGTCGGGGGGCACCAGGCCGTCATGCCGATCGTCGGCAGACATTTGGGCGTCATCGTCGTCCGGTTCCGGCGTGGGTACGTCGTGGGGGTGGTACTGCGTGTGCGGCATGCTGAACTCCTTGTCAGACCTGACATCCTCCTCCACTGTGCGCCGCTCGTCAAACACTGCTTTCAAGCATGCACGCTATGGGGTCTCGCTGGCTTCAGGCGGCGTCACGCCCAGCTCCTTGCACAGCAGCTGCACCGTCGTGCGCAAATGCGCGACCTCGTGCTCGAGTTGTTCCAGGCGCTGCGCCGTCTCGGTCGCTGCTGGTTGCATGGCGCCACCAGACTGCAGCAGCGCGGGGTCGACCGGGCCGCACAGCAGATGGGCCCAGCGCTGCTCGCGCGCACCCGGCATGCGTGCCAGCTTGACAACCATCGGCCCGCCCTTGTCTTGCGGCCGCTCCTGCAACTCGTCCAGAAAGCCCTCGACCGAGGAAATATCGGCAAACGGATACCAGCGTTCGGTGTTCAGCCGCAGTTCACCAGCAGTTTGCGGGCCGCGCAGCATCAGCATGCCCAGCAGCACTGCCGCCTGTTCATACACATGCATGCCACGCTGGAAGTTGTGCGTAAAGCGTGCGGTGCGTCCGCCGCTGCTTTCGCGCACCAGGTCAAGCGACTTGAGGTTGTCCAGTGCCTGTGCCAGCGCCGCCTCGTCGAGCGACATCAGCGGGTCGCGGCTGGTCTTTTGGTTGCAGCCGGTCAGCAAGGCATTGAGCGTCAAGGGATAGCTGTCAGGCACCGTGCGGGCCTTTTCCATCAGGGTGCCCAGCACCCGGGCCTCGACCGGCGTCAGCTCGGTTCGATCCTTTGACGGGTTTGAAGGATCGGTTTCAGTGTCGGGGGCATTCATCATGGCGCTACTCCTCGAAACATTGTATGGACGGCTGCAGGCTCATCCAGCGCTCGCGTGGACACGATCACGGGCGCAGGCCCACTGTCACAATGCCCGTCGATGGACTCCGTTTCGCAAATCGCACTGGGCGCCGCCGTCAGCATGGCCGTAATGGGCCGGCACACTGCCGTGTGGAAGGCCGCGGCCTGGGGTGCGGTGGCCGGCACCCTGCCCGATCTGGATGTGTTCATCGCGCATGGCGATCCGATCCTGAACATGGTCCTGCACCGCGCCGAGACCCATGCGCCGTTCTGGTTGACGCTGTTCTCCTTGCCGTTTGCCATCGTGGTCGCGCGGCTGCAGGGGCAATGGCCGCTATGGCAACGCTGGTGGCTGGCGATGTGGCTCGTCCTTGTCACCCACCCGCTGCTCGATGCGATGACGGTCTACGGCACCCAGCTGGCGCTGCCGTTTTCCGACTACCCCTATGGCGTGGCCAGCATCTTCATCATCGACCCGATGTACACCCTTCCACTGCTGGCGGGCGGCATCTGGGCTCTGTGCACTGGCGCGCAGGGGCGCGGCCTCAAGGCCAATGCGCTGGGGCTGGCTTTCAGCACGGCCTATCTTGGCTGGACCATGCTGGCGCAATGGCATGTGGAGGGAATTGCTTACGCGTCGCTGACCGCGCAAGGCATCAAGGCCGAACGGGTACTGGTGTCGCCTACGGCGTTCAACTCGGTGCTGTGGCGGGTACTGGTAATGGAAGGCGGCAACTACCACGAGGGTTTCTATTCGCTGCTGGATGCGAAACCGGTCGTCCATGTTGACCGCTACGACCAGGGCCTCACGCTGGCAACGGATTTGCCCGAGATCGATGGCGTGCGCCGCGTCACCGCGTTCAGCAAGGGTTTCTACAAATGGCGCCAGACAGGCGAGAAGCTGTTGCTGACCGACCTGCGCATGGGCCAGGAGCCCAGCTACATATTCACCTTTGCCGTGGCCGAGCGACGCAGCCCGCCGGCGCCGCTGATTCCGGCCGTGCAAGTCAGCGCCCGACCCGACCTGGCGCGCGGCCTGCCATGGCTTTGGCGGCGCACGCTGGGCGAACCCTTGCCGCCGCCGCGCTAGACCCGCAGCCATCGGCCCAGTCCAACCACACGAGGAGATTGCATGCGTATTGCCATCGGCGGCTTTCAGCACGAGACCAACACCTTTGCGCCCTCCAAGGCGACATACGCGCATTTCACCCGCGATGGCGGCTGGCCGGGGCTGCGTCGGGGCGGCGATATCTTTGACACCATGGTCGCGCGCAATCTGCCAATTGCCGGATTCATCGAACACATGCGAGGCGGCAGCCACCAGCTGCTGCCGACCGCATGGGCCAGCGCCGAGCCGTCAGCCCATGTCACGCAGGACGCCTTCGAGCGCATTGCCAGCATGATCGTGCACGGCATCCGCGACGCACGGCCCGACGCGGTCTACCTCGACCTGCATGGCGCCATGGTGGCTGAGCACCTCGACGACGGCGAGGGCGAACTACTGGCGCGGGTGCGCGCGGTCGTCGGCGCCGCGACGCCCATCGTTGCCAGCCTGGACCTGCATGCCAATGTGACACAGCAGATGCTCGAATGCGCCGACCTGATGGTGGCCTATCGCACCTACCCGCATATCGACATGGCAGAAACCGGCGCGCGTGTCGCGTTTGCGCTGGAGCAGCGTTTCAAGGGCAAGGCACGCCCGCGTTATGCGGCGCAGCGCATCGACTACCTGATTCCGCTGGCCTCGCAGTCGACCGATCTGGAACCCTGCCGCAGCATCTACGCCCGCCTGCCGCAGCTTGAATCGTCGCAGGTCAGCAGCGTGTCGTTCACGCCAGGATTTCCCGCTGCTGATTTC
The DNA here is from genome assembly GCA_037968655.1 of Burkholderiaceae bacterium. Classification (GTDB taxonomy): domain Bacteria; phylum Pseudomonadota; class Gammaproteobacteria; order Burkholderiales; family Burkholderiaceae_C; genus CAISIP01. The sequence goes on along the minus strand of JBBKVW010000065.1, from coordinate 19,124 downwards.
CCCGAATGCGGTCCGGTGGTGTTCGCCTACGGCGATTCGACCGGCGCGGCGCAGGCGGCGGTCGATGCGCTGGGCCGCCAGGTCCATATCCATGAAGCGGACTTCGACTCGCCGGTATATGAGGCCGACGATGCGGTGCGCCGCGCCCTGGCCATCGCAGCCGGTGCAACGCGCCCGGTGGTGATCGCCGACACCCAGGACAACCCGGGTGCCGGCGGCGACTCGGACACCACGGGCATGCTGCGGGCGTTGCTCAAGCACGGCGCCGGGCGGATTGGCCGCGGCGCGGCACTGGGCCTGATGGTCGACGTGGATGCGGCGCTGGCTGCGCACCGGGCCGGCCCCGGCGCGCAGATCACGTTGGCGCTGGGCGGCAAATCGGGTATTGCCGGCGACGCGCCGCTGCAAGGTAGTTTCCGGGTCGAGGCCCTGTCCGATGGCACTGTCGTGTGCAATGGCCCGTTCGCACGCGGCTCCACGATGCAGCTCGGTCTCTCGGCCTGCCTGTCGATCGAAGGCGTGCGCATCGTGCTGGTCAGCAACAAGACCCAGCTGGCGGATCAGGCCCAGTATCGATTTGTCGGCATCGAGCCCACAGAGCAAGGCATTCTGGTCAACAAGAGTTCGGTGCACTTTCGCGCCGATTTCACGCCGATTGCGCAGGAAATACTGGTTGCCAAGGCACCTGGTCCGATGATTGCCGATCCGAGCGAGTTCGCGTGGAGCCGCCTTGCCAGGGGCATGCGGCTCAAGCCACAGGGACGGGCATTTGCTGGATAAGCAGTTTGTGATTCACCCTTGGGCCTGCGCCTGGGCGGATACCACTTCAATCAGAGTCCTGTTCTTTCCGCTCTTCTTGACCCTGTACATCAAGCCATCTGCCAGTGCAATGGCACGCCCTGCATCCAGTGTCGGCACCTGAAAAACCGCCACACCCATGCTGACCCCGATCGGCCAGTCCCGCTGCAGCGCCATGTTGACGACGCCGGCGCGCAGCTCGGAGAAAAATCGCTGTGCCCCGGCCATATCGGTATGCGGCAACACGACTACGAACTCGTCCCCGCCCATTCGGCAGGCCAGATCAGTGCTGCGCAGCCGCCTGGCCAGGATGGCTGCAAAGCTTTTGAGTACGGCGTCGCCGGTATCGTGGCCAAGTCGATCGTTGATGACCTTGAAACCATCAAGATCGACATAGCCAACGGTGATCGCATGCCGATGGCGAGCCCCAAATTCGAACATGGATTTGCATTGCAGGCGAAATGCGCGGGCGTTGAGCAGGCCGGTCAGCCCATCGGTCTGTGCCAGCGACTGCTGGCGCTCCATTGCCTCGCGCAGTCGGACCAACAATTGCGCAATGATCAGAAAATAGGCTAGCCGCACACCCGCGCCCCGATAGCGCATGGCTTCCACCCTGAATTCGTGTCCGGATGCAATGTCCACCCCCAGCCACGTTACTGCGCACAGGATGCATAGCAACAGCCCAGACCGTTGGCCACCGTACCAGGCCGCCACTGCAATCGGGAAAACGTAATAGATCGAAAACGCCATCTCATAGCCGGTTGCCAAGTCCGTCAATCCAACCACCGGGATCAACGCGATCGCCAGCAACGATATGCGCGTCGATGGCAGTTCCCGGATCTTTGACTGCCGGAGACAAGGCGCGCGATGCAATCTCGGACAGCACAACCAGCCCGAAGCGGGGATCTTCGTCGAACCGGCGCCGCTTTCCGATCACGAACGCCTTTGTCACCAGCGCCGCGTCAATATCGCTCGGCGCCCCCGCCGGCGTGCTGATATGGGCCAGGGGCACGCCCGGCGCTGCGAATTTTCCTGGCAAAGCGCTAACTACCATGCGTCCTTGCGCCCTCTCGGCGCAAGCCTGCAAGGCGGGCACATCGACAAACTGCACACAGCCAATCTGCTCTGCATACACCGGCTTGCCTTGCAACTGTGTCTGCCGGGGTGCCACGCCCTGCAAGTGGGGGGCGCTGGTGCGTCGGCGTATCGCAGCAGCAGTCGCCTGCTCGACCGCGTCGATGGTGCTGCCCATGCGCCCCAATCGGGCAATGCGGTCGACCCAGCGCACGAATGTCAGGATCACGGCGGCAAACACCAGCAGGGTCAGCGCAAACAGTGTGAACAGGCCGGCACGCCCGAAAATCCCGTTCATCGTCGCCGAGAGCGCAACAATGCTGAAGATGAAGGCGCCGATGAATGTCGACAAGGCGTTCTGCGAAATGTCGTCCGCCACCACCAGCGCAAAAGCGCGCGGCGTTGCGGAATTGCTGGCCGAGGCGTAGGCCGACACCATCGACGCCACGGCAAAGGTGGCAATCACCAGCATGCTGGAGGCCTGTATCGTCAACAAGCTCTGCAGCGATTCAGGTTTGACTGACGGCACGATCCAGGTCAGTGCGGTGCCATCGGCAAACTTTGCCGCGAACGCCGCACCAATGGACAACAGGCACATGGCCAACGGCCTTGCCCATAGCCGCTCGCGCAGCCGCTTGAGCGCAAAACGCAAACGATCGGCCGACCAGTCCTGCATCATGGTGAATGCTCGATGCCAGAGCGCTTTGGCCCATGCGACCCGGTCGCGAGAGGATTTGCGGGACTGCCCGCAGCCGCCTGCGACCGGTCAGCACCAGCGGGTGACCCCTCGCCGGGCATGTCGGTACGCGTGTCGTCTGCCACCATTGGACGCATCCTGGGCACGCTTCGCGGCAGCCAGCTGAACCACCGCGAAAAGCCGCTGAGCAAATGAAACAACAGGAAACTGCGCACCGGCCGCCAGAAAGCAATCAACTGCGCTGGAGCTTGCGTTTCAACCAGATCGCAGTGGTGGTCGATCAGGTCCTGCAACCTGCCGCCAAGCTGACTGGCAAATTCCGTGTCCCGGATAACGAGGTTCGCCTCCAGGTTGAGTGCCAGGCTCAACGGATCCAGGTTGCTCGAACCTACCGTGGACCATTCGTCGTCGATCACGGCGACCTTTCCATGCAGGGGCCGTTCACGGTACTCGTATATCTGCACGCCGGCATCTTGCAGGTATTCGTACAACAGACTGGCGGCCAATCTGGCGACCGGCACATCGGGTTCGCCCTGCAAAATCAGCACCACCTGCACGCCCCGTTTCGCCGCGCGGCGCAATTGGCGCAGCAGCAGGTAGCCCGGAAAAAAGTAGGCGTTGGCCAGCACCACGCGTTTGCGGGCGGTTCGGATCGCGGCGCGGTAATGGCGCTCGATGGTGTTGCGATGCCGATGGTTGTCGCGCGTGACGAGGATCATCTCGGCATTGCCGCTTTGATCGGCCGTCGGCTCGCTGGGCGCTTCAACGTCGACGCTGCGATGCGTTTCAAGGTCGGCAATCGCCCGCACGAAGCTGTGCACATGCGCCACGATCGGACCCTGCACCTGGACCGCGTAGTCCTGCTTGGCCGCCGGTCCGAACTCACGCATATGGTCGAACGAGAAATTGATTCCACCCACGAATCCAATCTGCCCGTCCACGACCACGATCTTGCGGTGCATGCGACGCAACACGTTGAAGCGAACGCCCAGCCAGCGCCTGGCAGGATCGAACACGCGCAGGCGCACTCCGGCCTGCTTGAGCGTTTCGACAAACCGGGCCGAGAGATCCGCCGAGCCAAAGCCATCGACCAGCATGTCGATACGCACGCCCCGTTGCGCGGCCTCGATCAGCACCGCGTGCAGCGCATTGCCGATCTCGTCCTCGAACAGGATGAAGGTCTCAAGGATCACCTCGCTGCGGGCGGACCTGATCGCGTCAAAAACAGCCGGATAGTATTCCTCGCCGTTCTCCAGCAAACGTACCTGGTTGCCGCCGATCCAGCGCCGCGCCGCTTTCACAGATCGATCTCCGCAGCCAGTGGCGCATGGTCGGACAGATGCGACCACGGATGGCGCGGCAGCACCATGGGCGCATGCGCGCCCGCACCGCGCACATAGATCCGATCCAGTCGCAACAGCGGGAAACGCGCCGGAAAGGTCCGCGCGGCCTGTCCATAGACCATCTGAAACACCTCTTGCAAGCCGGCCCCGCGCTGCAGGTGGTCCGACGCCCTGCAGCGCCAGTCATTGAAATCGCCCGCAACGATCAGCGCCGCATCGGACGTCATCTCGTCGTTCACCATGGCGCACAGCATGTCCAGTTGCTGGCGGCGATGGTTCTCGACCAGGCCCAGGTGCACACATACCGCATGCACGTCGCCGTATCCGGGTACCGCAAGAACGCAGTGCAGCATGCCCCTGCGCTCGGGCCCTTCGATTGATACGTCGCGATTCTGGTGCTGCACGATCGGATACTTGGACAGCACTGCATTGCCATGGTGGCCCTGCGGATACACCGCATTGCGCCCATACGCGAATTCGGGCCACATTTCGTCGGCCAGAAACTCGTACTGCGGCACATCTGGCCAGTCATTGAGCCGCAGCGCATGCCCCGCGTGGTCACCCTGCACCTCCTGCAGGAACACCAGATCAGCCTGTACGGCCCGCACGGCACTGCGCAGTTCGGGCAGGATGAACTTGCGACTGAGGAATCCGAAACCCTTGTGCATGTTCACGGTCAGGACCCGGATCGAAGCACGGTTTGTCTGCATCAAAGGGCTGGAGCGGCCAGCGAATCTGTGTCGGATGTTTATACCATCCGGGTCTGTCCGGTCATGTCGGACAATCGTGCCAGCGGCTGTCAGATCAGCAGCAGCCGGGTCCGGGATCGTGGCGGCCGCGTGTCGCCAAGGCCTGTCGGGCAACTAAGCCTGGTTTCAGCAAGCACCATCGTTTCGAGGTCATAGCATGTACGAACACTACCAATCCCTGACGCTCAATCGCCACCCCGGCGGAATCCTTGAGATCATCATGGGAGCCGACAGCAGCGCGAACAAGAAGCTGTCCACGGCGGACCACAACATGCATCGCGAGCTGTCGACGATCTGGAGCGATATCGACCGCGACCCGGACACCCGCGTCGCGCTGATCCGGGGCGAAGGCAAGGGCTTCTCCGCCGGCGGCGACCTGGGCCTGGTGCAGGACATGGCCGACGACTTCGCCGTGCGTTCGCGGGTCTGGCGCGAAGCACGCGACCTGGTCTACAACATCATCAACTGTTCCAAACCCGTTGTCTCCGCCATGCACGGACCTGCTGTTGGAGCTGGTCTGGTGGCGGGCCTGCTGGCGGACATATCGATTGCCACCCGCAGCGCACGCATCATCGACGGGCATACCCGCCTGGGCGTGGCGGCAGGCGACCATGCCGCGATCATCTGGCCACTGTTGTGCGGCATGGCCAAGGCCAAGTACTACCTGTTGTTGTGCGAGGCGGTTTCAGGCGAAGAGGCGGAGCGCATCGGGCTGGTTTCACTGGCTGTCGACGACGAGCAATTGCTGCCACGCGCATTCGAGGTGGCAACCCGGCTGGCCAACGGATCGCAATCGGCCATTCGCTGGACCAAGTACGCGCTGAACAACTGGCTGCGTATGGCCGGCCCTGGATTCGACGCGTCGCTGGCGATGGAATTCATGGGCTTTACCGGACCGGATGTGCGCGAGGGCATTGCCTCCTTGCGCGAACGCAGAGCGCCGAATTTCGATTCCGGTTGCCCGTTCTAGGCGACCCAGGAAAGTGCAGTGCCTTGCATCACATCCCGCAAACAGCCACTGAATCCGGGGCCACCCGATCGATTCAGTTCTGGCGTCAACAGTCGATACTAGTAGCAGATCAAGCGCACGGCAGCTGAAACAATGTTACAACTGCCCTTGTCCCGGGGCCGCAAATGGTGGGATGATTGCGCCTCACGGCAAGGGGGACTTGCCATTCTCACTGGCTAGGAGGTAGATGGCATGCGTTGGGCCAAGACAAGTTTGCGAAACAGTTTCTTTGGCTGGATGGCCCATTCTCCAGCCGCCGAGCCAGGCGACCGCCTCGAAGAGATCCGCAAGGCCATGCTTCTGGCTCTGGAGCAGACACTCGAAGCCAAGAACACCGCCATCGAACGCAAGCTCCTGTTCGCACAGGATCTGGACGAGTTATGGTACGCGAGGCCCGATCTGATGACCGTGATCGCTGCAGACCGTGGTGAGTCAGTTGCACGCGATTGCCTGGCCGAAATCACACCGCTTTTCAAGGGCAAGGCCCCTGGCGTACTCCGACGCAGCAAGCGTCCAGCGCCACCCAAGGCCTGATTCGGCCATCCGGGCCCTGCTCCCTGCGCGGGCATTTGGCGCCCTCGATCGAGACAAAGTCCCCCGCCCTCGGGACCTCACTCCCCCAACAATTCTTTTGCCTGCGGCACGGCACTGCTTTCGCCGCTGCGACCCATTGGGCACAATGGCGTTTGCACTCGAGTCATGAAAGGTCGCATATGGCATCCGGAAAAATCCTGGTCGCGCAAGGCGGTGGGCCGACGGCGGTAATCAACCAGTCGATGGTGGGCGTTGCGCTGGAGGCCAGGCGCCACCACAAGATCGAACGCGTTTATGGCGCGCGCCATGGTGTGCGCGGCATCGTCGACGAGGACTTCGTCGACCTGACGCAAGAGACCAGCCACAACCTCGAACTGGTGGCGGCCACGCCATCGTCGGCCTTGGGCTCGACGCGCGACAAGCCAGATGCAAAATATTGTCACGCGATCTTCGAAGTGTTGCGGGCCCATCAGATCGAACACTTCTTCTACATCGGTGGCAACGACTCCTCTGACACGGTGCGCATCGTCAGCGAAGAGGCCCACAAGGCGCAGTACCCCTTGCGCGCAATCCATATCCCGAAAACGATCGACAACGACCTGGTCGGCAATGACCACACGCCCGGTTTTCCGTCCGCGGCACGCTTTGTCGCGCAGGCCTTTGCCGGCGTCAACCTGGACAACGCCGCGCTGCCGGGCGTGTACGTGGGCGTCGTCATGGGACGTCACGCCGGCTTCCTGACTGCCGCTTCGGCACTGGGCAAGAAATTCCCGGACGACGGTCCCCACCTGATCTACCTGCCCGAGCGCACCTTCGACTTGCAGCGCTTCCTGGCCGACGTAAAGGCCACCTATGCGCGCTACGGTCGTTGCGTCATCGCAGTCTCCGAGGGCATTCACGATGCCTCCGGAACCCCGGTACTAAGCCTGCTGGCGAAGGAACTGGAGCGCGATGCCCATGGCAATGTGCAGTTGTCGGGGACCGGCGCACTGGCCGACCTGTTGTGCGAGGAGATTCGCAGCAAGCTGGGAATCAAGCGGGTACGCGGTGACACCTTCGGCTATTTGCAGCGCTCGTTCATAGGTTGCGTATCGGATGTAGACCAGCGCGAAGCGCGCGAGGTTGGCGAAAAGGCGGTGCAATTTGCCATGTGGGGTGATCGCAATGGCTCGGTCGCCATCAAGCGCACCGGCTTTTATTCGGTCGACTATGAATTGCTGGAACTGGCCGCCGTGGCGGGCAAGACGCGCGTCATGGAAGACGAGTTCATCGCACCCAGTGGCACCGACGTGACCGATGCGTTTCGGCTCTATCTGCGCCCGCTGCTCGGATCGGGCATGCCCGATGCGTTTCGACTGCGCGCCGCGCCGGTAGCGCGGCGCAGCAAGGACTGATCCAGCGCCCGATGTTCCTGGCCTCCAAGCTGCTGTCGTTCGCAATCGAGCCGCTGTTCTGGGTACTTGTCTTTCTGGCTACAGGTCTGCTGCTGATGTGGCGCAGGCCGCGACTGGGCCGCGGACTGGTCTGGCTGGCCCTGCTGGCACTGATCGGCAGCAGCTGGACCTCAGGGCCGGAAGAACTGGTGCGCGCACTGGAGTCGCGCTATCCCCGTCCGCAGTCAATCGACATGCAGCAACAGGTCGGGATCGTGGTGCTGGGCGGCGCCTTGTCCAATTCCAGGCTGTGGACCGAGCACGGGCAGGTAGGTCTCAACGACCAGGCCGAGCGCATGACCGAAGCGGTCGCGCTGATGCGCCAGTATCCGCATCTTCGCCTGCTGTTTACCGGCGGCATCGCGGCAGTCGATGGCAGCGGCGCCACCGAAGCACAACGGGCCAGAATGTTTTTCGATTCGATGGGAGTCGATCCGGCGCGCGTGCTGTACGAGGACCAGTCACGCAACACCCACGAAAACGCCCTTTACAGCGCGGGCCTGGCGGGCATCGACAGGCGCCAGCCCTGGCTGCTTCTGACGTCGGCTTTTCACATGCCCCGCGCCAAGGGCGTGTTCGACCGGGTGGGCTGGAACGTCACGCCCTGGCCGGTGGACTACCGCAGCACTGCACACGACTCCTGGTTCGATTTCTCGCTGCACTATGGCCCCGGCCTGTGGACACTGGCCTTGCACGAATGGCTGGGCATCTGGGCCTACCGATTGACCGACCGCATCTGAGGCGCGGTGCGGCGCAAGTCGGGCGCTTGAACTAGAACGTTGAATGGGCGATCTGCTCTGGCGTCAGGCGGGTTGCCAGCAACTTGTCGATGCGCCGACCATCCAGATCAATGACTTCAAAACTCCAGCCAGCGCATTCAATGCGTTCGCCCTGCACCGGCAGGCTGCCTGACACCGCCATCAGCAATCCGGCCACCGTGTTGTAGCGGCCGCGTTCCTCGTCAGGTAAATCATCGATGTCCAGCCGGGACTTGAATTCGCCCACCGGCATGGCGCCATCGATCATCCAGCTGCCGTCATCGCGTGGCGTGGCCCAGGCGTCCACCGGCGTGTAGGGCTGCAACTCGCCGGTGATCGCCTCCAGCAGGTCATTGGGCGTAAGCAGGCCCTGCACCTCGCCATATTCGTCGACCACCAGCACCATGCGTGCGGTCTTGGTGCGAAACTGCTCCAGCAATTCCATGCCCGTGAGTGTTTCCGGAACGAACACGGGCGGGTGCACATGGTCCTCGATCGAACCGCTGTACTCCGCACCCAACTCGATCAGCTTGCCAAGACTGATCGTGCCGACCACGTTGTCAAGCGAACCTCGACACACCGGATACCACGAGAAGGCGCGCTTGGCGCCACCTTCTCGCAATTGCTCCAGAATCGTGCCGACGCTCTGGGCGGTATCGAGCCATTTGATGTCCGAGCGTGGCAGCATCATTGAGGTCAGCGGCCGGTCATCGAGCAGAAAAACGTTCTGCACCATCTGGCGCTCATGCTCCTCGATCACGCCGGCATCGACGCCCTCCTCCAGGCTGGCGCTGATCTCGGCCTCAGTCACGGCGCGGCTGCCCTCGTTGTCTATGCGCAGCAGCTTGAGCGTGCCGTGGGTGCAAGCCGACAGCAGCCAGACAAAAGGCTTGGCAATGCTGGCAACCCAGGTCATCGGCCGTGCAATCACGCGCGACACCTGTTCCGGATGAAGTTGACCGATGCGCTTGGGCACCAGTTCGCCAAACACGATGGTGGTGAAAGTAATAACCGTCACCACCAAGGCCGTTGCACTGAAGTCGGCCACTGCGTCTGTCAGGCCAAGCGACTGCATCCAGGCAGACAGTCCTCCGCTGAACGCGGCCTCGCCGATGATTCCGTTGAGCACACCGATGGAGGTGATGCCAACCTGCACCGACGACAGAAAACGCGTCGGGTTCTCGAGCAGCAACAATGCCGCTACGGCGCCGTGATCGCCATCCTCGGCCATACTGATAAGGCGCGCCTTGCGGCTGGCCGTCAACGCCAGCTCGGACATTGCAAAGGCGCCGTTGAGCAGCGTCAACAGTGCAATCAGCAGGAAATCCATGAATCCGGCAGCAAAATCAACACCATGGCACTTTACCTGATCGGCGACGTACAAGGCTGCAACGCAGCACTCGAACGACTGCTTGCAGACATCGCGTTTTCACCCAGCCGCGACCAGCTGGTGTTGCTGGGCGACCTTGTCAACCGTGGGCCCGATTCGCTCGGCGTCTTGCGCCGGGTGATGCAACTGGACGGCGCCGCGCGTTGCGTGCTGGGCAACCATGACCTGCATCTGCTGGCCATCGCCCACGGCGTACGCCCGCCCCATCGCAATGACACGGTGGCAGATGTGCTGGCGGCGCCCGATCGCGACGCCTTGCTGGCCTGGGTGCGCGGCCAGTCGCTGGCACTGCTCGAACGGGTCCATGAGCAGGACTTGCTGATGGTGCATGCAGGCGTGTTGCCATCCTGGACCGTGCAGCAAACCATCGCGCTGGCACAGGAAGTGGGCCAGATGATAGCCAGCAGCGATTTCGAATCCTTCTTGCAGCAGATGTACGGCGACCAGCCGGTCCAATGGACCGAATCGCTGAGCGGCGTGCCGCGCTGGCGCGCCATCGTCAACGTGCTGACCCGATTGCGCTTTTGCACTGCGGACGATCGCATGGAGTTCGACACCAAGGACGGTGCCCACGCGGCGCCGGCTGGATTCCTACCCTGGTTCGACGTGCCTGGACGGCGCAGCGCGTCAGCGACCGTGGCATTCGGCCATTGGTCGACCCTGGGCTGGCTGGGGCGCAGCGACGTGCTGTCGCTTGATACCGGCTGCGTGTGGGGCGGCCAGCTCACTGCCGCCAAGGTGGACACAGACCGAAAAACAGGACAGCTGCAGGTGACACTTTTCCAGGTGCCGTGCCCACAAGCCCAACGACCTGGCACCTGATTGAAGCTGGTTATGACTGCTCGGTTGCCGGCACTTCCGGCTTGAACAGCGCGGCCACCCGACGCTTGGGCTTTATGTTCGCTGAAATGCTGCGCGCCGGCCGCGGCGTCGATGACTCCCAGGACGGAGGCTGTTGCGGCGCAGCCGACTCCTCGTAGGGTTTGTCGAAAAACGGATCGCGCGACGCCGTCGGCGGGCGCGCCAGATCACGCGGCGGCGCGCGCTCGCGACGCCCGCCATCGGCGCCGGATCGCCTGGCCAAACGAGGCTCGGCCGCGCCGTCGTCGGTCGCATACAAGCGCCGGCCATCGTTGATACGACCCTGGCGCCGGATATCCGGGCTGTCCTCGTCGAACTCGACCGGCTCGATCTCCAGCTTGGCCTTGAGCAGTTTTTCGAGGTCGGCCACCAGGCGCGCATCACTGCGCGTGACAAAGGTGATCGCCAGGCCGGATGCGCCGGCGCGCCCGGTGCGCCCGATGCGGTGGATATAGTCTTCAGCGTTGAACGGTATGTCGAAATTGAACACCGCCGGCACGTCCTTGATGTCGAGTCCGCGGGCGGCTACGTCGGTGCAGACAAGCAGATCGACTTCACCTTTCTTGAACGCGTCCAGGGCCTTGAGCCGCTCGTCCTGGCTCTTGTCGCCATGCAGGGCTGTGGTCTTGAGGCCTTCGCGTTCGAGTGAACGCGCCAGCCGGGCACAGCCCAGTTTGCTGTTGACAAATACAAAGGCCTGGCTGGTCTCGTGGCGACGCAGCAACTGGTGCAGCGCCCGGCGCTTGTCGTCGTCGCCGACGCTGTAGAAATGCTGCTCGACCGTCGAAGCCGCGGCGTTGGGACGTGCCACCTCGATCGTCACCGGGTCCTGCAGGTAGCTGTTGGCCAGGCGCTTGATCTCGGGCGAGAAGGTCGCGGAAAACAGCAGCGTCGTGCGCTGTTTGGGCAAGTAACTCAGGATGCGCTGCAGATCGGGCAGGAAACCGATGTCGAGCATGCGGTCGGCTTCGTCCAGCACCACATATTCAACCTGGTTGAGTACCGCATTCTTGGCCTCGATGTGATCCAGCAGGCGACCGGGCGTGGCGACCAGTATCTCGACCCCGCGTTTGAGTTCTGCCGTCTGCGGCTTCATGTCCATGCCGCCAAATACCACGGTACAGCGCAACTGGGTGTGCTGGGCATAGGCCTTGATCGCCTGCGCCACCTGTACAGCCAGTTCGCGCGTGGGCAGCAGCACCAGCGCCCGCACCGGGTGGCGTGCCGGCGAGGTCGAGGAGTTCTCATGCGCCAGCATGCGCTGTAGCAGGGGCAAGGAGAAAGCGGCCGTCTTGCCGGTGCCGGTCTGCGCCGCGCCCATCACATCCAGACCCTGCAGCACGACCGGAATCGCCTGGGCCTGAATCGGCGTCATTATTTCGTAGCCCAAATCTGCAACGGCGCGCGCCAATGGCTCGGCAAGATGCAACTGCGCAAAGGCGTCTACGCGGGAAGGGATTACGTCGGGAGAAAGGCTATCGGATACAGTCATCTAGGCTTGCAGGGGATTGTGCTCGAGGGCCTGTTTTGGGCTCCTGGGCAAGTGGTGCTCCAAGACGGAGCAAACCTCTATTATCCCCTGTTCGGCAAACCGGCTCACAAATTGCGTGCCGAGAAGGTATCGCAGCCCTTGATCGAGCCGCCCTGAAGGCCGGCATTGAACCAGCGCTGGCGTTGCGCGCTGCTGCCATGGGTGAAGCTTTCAGGCACCACGGCACCGCCACCGGCGCGCTGCAGGGCGTCGTCCCCGATGCGGGCAGCGGCGTTCATCGCCTCTTCGACATCACCGTTCTCCAGTATCTGACGCGCCCGTTGCGCATGGTGGGCCCATAGCCCGGCCAGGCAATCGGCCTGCAATTCAAGGCGCACGCTCAGGGCGTTGTATTCAACCTGGCTGACGCGGCCCCGGGCTTGTTCCATTTTCTGGGTAATGCCCAGCAGGTTTTGCACATGGTGCCCGACCTCGTGTGCCACCACATAGGCCTGGGCAAAATCGCCGGGCGCGCCCATGCGCGAACGCAAGGTCTCGTAAAAGCCAAGATCGATATAGACCTTCTGGTCGACCGGGCAGTAAAACGGCCCCATGGCTGACTGCCCGGTTCCGCAAGCAGTTGGAGTTGCGCCACGAAACAACACCAGCCGAGGCTCCTGGTAGCGCGCGCCACCGCGCGCGAACACGTCCTTCCAGACGTCTTCGGTATCGGCCAGCACGGTGGAGACAAATCGCGCCATCTGATCGTCTGCTGGTGGACGCTGCGCAGGAGCCTGCTGCTGCACACTCTGTTCCGGACCGCCGCTGAGAACACCCAGGATGGTCAGCGGATTGATGCCAAATATCCAACCGCCCAGCAACGCGATCACGATGGTGCCAATGCCAATGCCGCGACCACCCACGATGCGGCCTGGTCCAGCGCCGCCAGACGCCCGACGGTCCTCGACATTGCTCGATTCCCGGTTGCCTTCCCATTTCATGTGAATCTCCCCACTGCACTATTCAGAATCGCGGTAAATTGCGCCCATGTTACGCAAACAACTTCCCAAGCGCCCGGAAAACGGCCGGTTCGCCACCCAGCCGAACAAGAACCCGCCGACTGCGACCATCCTGCTGACCGGGTTCAGCCCCTATGGCGGCGACTCGGTCAATGTCAGCTGGCAAGTTGCCCAGACGTTGAACGGCAGTCAAATTGACGGCCACACCGTTGTTGCTGCCCAATTGCCGACAGAATTCGATACCTCACTGGAACGCCTGACAGAGCTGATGCAGCAACACCACCCGGTATTGGTGGTCTGCCTGGGCCAGGCCGGCGGCCGCAGTGCGATCTCGCTGGAACGGGTGGCCATCAATATCGCCGACGCCCGCATTGCCGATAACGCGGGCGCCCAACCGGTCGACAAACCGGTGGTGAGCGGCGGCCCGCCAGCGTTTTTCACCAGCTTGCCGATCAAGGCGATGCTGGCGGCGCTGCAAGACGCCAACATTGCTGGCGAAGTGTCTCAAACGGCCGGCACCTATGTCTGCAATCATGTTTTCTACGGCTTGATGCACTCGCTGGATCGACGCCGCGCGTTGCAGGGCGTGCGCGGTGGCTTTATCCATCTGCCTTATCTGCCTGACCAGGGAGCACCCAGCATGAGTCTGGCTGACATGCAGCGCGGGCTTCACCTTGCGATTGCCTGCGCACTTGCAACCAGCCAGGACCTCAAGTTGGGCGCGGGGGCTGAAAACTGAGCGAAATCGGAGCTGGCAGGCTGGGCCAGCTTGCCTGGACCAATCTGTCGGGGCTGCTTCAAGCCCGGGGCAGCGTCACCCCGCGCTGGCCCTGGTACTTGCCGCCACGATCCCGATAGCTGGTTTCGCAGGGCTCGTCACTTTCGAAGAACAGCACCTGAGCACAGCCTTCGCCAGCATAGATCTTGGCCGGCAGCGGGGTGGTGTTGGAGAACTCCAGCGTCACATAGCCCTCCCATTCCGGCTCGAATGGCGTGACGTTGACGATGATGCCGCAGCGCGCGTAGGTACTCTTGCCCAGGCAGATCGTCAGCACATTGCGCGGAATGCGGAAGTATTCCAGCGTGCGGGCCAGCGCAAAGCTGTTGGGCGGGATGATGCAGACATCGGAATTGAAGTCGACGAAGCTCTTTTCGTCGAAGTTCTTCGGGTCGACCACCGTGCTGTGGATATTGGTGAAGACCTTGAATTCGGGCGCGCAGCGGATGTCGTAGCCATAGCTGCTGGTACCGTAGCTGATGATGCGCTTGCCATCGCGCTCGCGAACCTGGGCCGGTTCGAACGGCTCGATCATGCCGGTTGTCTGCGCCATGTGGCGGATCCATCTGTCGCTCTTGATGCTCATGCCGGGGTCCCCTGGGTCGGTTCGGTTAGTCAGAGCGGATTGTAGAAACTCGGCGCCACCCGATTGGGTCGGCTGGATCGCTACGCCTGCGATGGCGCACATGCCTTTGCAATCACCGTGCGCTCGACCAGGCGGTCGTCGCCCAGCACAATCATCGCAAACAGCAACTCGTCCAGGCTGGCGGCACTGGCGCTACGGCGCTGCAGCAGCGCGGTGCATGCGGGTTGCAACACCACAAAATCGGCGTCGCAGCCCGGCTGCAGATTGCCCACCACGCCCTCGAGTCCCAAGGCCTGCGCCGCGCCAGCGGTGTGCTGCCACCACAGATGCTGTGGCGACAGGCTTAGGCCCGGCTTGGTCTGCCCTTCACGGCCGACGTAGTACGCGGCCAGCATGGTGCGAAACGGCGACAACGAGGTGCCGCCACCGACATCGCTCGCCAAGCCATATTGGAAGCCGACCCTGTCGGCGCCGGCATAGTCGAAAAAGCCGCTGCCCAGAAACAGATTGCTGCTCGGGCTGATGGCGGCCGCAGCGCCGCTGTCGCGCATCAGCGCGCGATCGACATCGTCAAAGTGGATGCAATGGGCGTAGACGGCACGCCGGCGCAGCAGCCCAAAGCCCTCGTACACCGACAGGTAGGAGCGCGCCTGGGGAAACAGTTCGCGTACCCAGGCCACCTCGTCGCGGTTCTCCGCCACATGCGACTGGATCCAGACCTGCGGGTAGCGCGCCGCCAACTCGCCCGCCCCGCGCAATTGCGCATCGCTGCAACTGGGCGCAAAGCGCGGCGTGATCGCATAGCCGAGCCGATCGACGTCGTGCCAGCGCTGTATCAGCGACTCGGTGTCGATCAGGCTCTGCTCGGTCTGGTCACGCACGCCGTCGGGCGAATGGCGATCCTGCAGCACCTTGCCGGCGATCATGCGCAGCCCATGCGCCGACGCTTCGGAGAAAAATGCGTCCACCGACTGCGGATGCGAACTGGCAAACGTCAGCGCCGTCGTGACGCCGTTGCGCAGCAGTTCGGCGATGAAGAACTGCGCAACCGATTTGCAGTGCGCCGGGTCGAAAAAGCGGCTTTCCTGCGGGAAGGTGTAGTTCTCCAGCCAGGGCAGCAAGCCGTCGGCCGGTGAGCCGATCACATCGATCTGCGGGTAATGCACATGCAAGTCGACAAAGCCGGGCGCAAGGATGCGGCCCGGCAGATGTTCCACCTGCAAACCCGGATAGCGCCGCGCAACGGCCTCGTAGGGCCCGACCGCCAGCACCCGCTCGGTTGGCGCGCCATCGTCGCCGACCACCAGCAGGCCATCAGTGTCGAATACGGCCTTGTGATGCGCGTCAAACCGCAATAAGGAAGCGCGATAGCCTTGCATGGACTCAGAGCTTAACCAAGAACGGCGCCCTGCCCCATAAAGCCGACGACATACCACCCATCGCCGGCATCGACCAGAGGCCGCCATCGACGCACAGCAGTGGCCACTGCCCGCAAAAAGCTGCCAGCCGCATAGTGACCAGGCGTCAGCGCGGCGCGGCGGCGATCACGCCTTGCACCAGCCAGTCCATCGCCAGAATCTGTGCGTCGCTCAGGGTCTGCCCGGCAGCGATCACCGTCTTGCCGCCGGTGTCCAGCACCGGCCTGCTTGCGTGAAAGGGGTGCAAGCGACCATCGGCAATGTCTTTTTGCCGCGCCAGAACTTCATCGCGCAATGCAACGCCAACCTTGGGCCCGAAGTCGCCGACCCGGACCATGCCCTCGCGGATGCCACCCCAGACGTCGCCAGTCACCCAGCTTGCGTCCAGTACCGCCTTGGCGCGCCTGGTGTAGTACGCGCCCCACTCGTGGGTCACCGCGATGATCTGGGCCGTTGGCGCGACCGCGCGCATGTCCGAGTGATAGGCCACAGCCATCTTGCCGCGCTCCTGGGCCGCCACCATGACCGCGTTGGAGCCAGTGTGAAACGCCAGCACATCGGCGCCCTGATCCATCAAGGTCATGGCCGCGTCGCGCTCACGCGCCGGGTCGAACCAGGCCTGCAGCCAGATCACCTTGACAAGGGCCTTCGGGTTGACAGATTGCATGCCCAAAGCGAATGCATTGATGCCCTGCAACACCTCGGGAATCGGGAAGCCCGCCACATAACCGGCCACGTGGCTGGCACTCATGCGCCCCGCAGCCACGCCGGCCAGATAGCGCCCTTCGTAATAGCGGGCGTTGGCGGTCGCCACGTTGGGCGCGGCCTTGTAACCTGTGATCGATTCGAAGCGCACGTCCGGGAACTCGCGCGCCACCTTGAGCGTGGGCTCCATGTAGCCGAAGCTGGGCGTGAAGATCAGCTTGTGGCCCTGCTGCGCCAGATCGCGAATCACGCGCTCGGCGTCCGGCCCCTCGGCCACGTTCTCCACGTAGGTCGCGGTCACCCGCGCAGGCGCTCCAGCGGGGTTGAGCGCGGCCAGCATCGCCCTGCGGCCCTGGTCGTGCTGGTGCACCCAGCCGGCGCCGGTCAGTGGCGCTACATAGACAAACCCGACTTTCAGCGGCGCGGCCTGCTGGGCCAGTGCGCTGGTCGACATTGCGGGGATGAAAAAACAGGCGGCCGCGAAAGCGGCAACGAGGTTTTTATACATGGTGGTCCTCTACATGGCTCCGGGTCATCAGAATCGGCCCTGCGGAGCGTCGGGCCGGAGCGCATTCTAGCGGCGTGGCGTCTGGCCACTGGCGGCCAGGCACATGCCGGTCGGGCCAGGGTCGGTTCAGGTTTTGGAGCAAATACGCGCGGCAGGCACTTGCTTAGTTGAAGCTCTCGAAGCAGGCGCTCAGCTGATCCTGATAGCTGCGCCGCGCGCCGACATCGGCAAAACTGGCTTCAAAGCTGTTGGCCGCCAGTTGCCAGGCCTGCTGCGCCGACAGGTTCAGCGCTGCAAATGTCTGCGTGAAGTTCTCGTTGATGTAACCACCAAAATAGGCCGGGTCGTCGGAGTTGATCGTCACCGCGATGCCGGCGTCCAGCATGCGGCCCAGGTTGTGCTCGGCCAGGGTTGGAAAGACGCACAACTTCAGGTTGGACAAGGGGCAGACCGTCAGCGCGATCTGCTCGCGGGCCAGACGCTGCATCAGTGACTTGTCGTGTATGGCCTGCACACCATGGTCAATGCGCTCGACCTTCAGAGCATCGAGCGCATTCCAGATGTACTGCGGCGGCCCCTCCTCACCGGCATGGGCGACCAGCCGGAAACCCAGTGCGCGGCATTGCTCGAACACGCGGGCAAACTTTTCCGGCGGATGGCCCAGCTCGCTCGACGCCAGCCCGATGCCGATGATCTTGTCGCGCAACGCACTCACCTGATCGAGCGCCTCGAAGGCTTCGCGCTCGCTCAGGTGGCGCAGGAAACACATGATCAGTGAGGCCTTGATGCCGAACTCGGACGCGGCATCGACACAGGCGCGGTGCAGGCCGTTGACCACCACTGCCGGGTCCAGCCCGTGGCCGGTGTGGGTCTGGGTGTCGAAGAATATCTCGGCGTGCAGCACATGGTCGGCATGGGCGCGCGCCAGGTAGGCATGCGCCATGTCGTAGAAGTCCTGCTCGGTGTGCAGCACCGTGGTACCCGTGTGGTAGATGTCCAAAAAACTTTGCAGATTGTTGAACACATAGGCCCGGCGCAGCGACTCGACATCCGGATAGCCCAGCGCCACATTGTTGCGTTTGGCCAGCGCGAAGATCAGCTCGGGTTCAAGCGAGCCCTCGATATGCATGTGCAGCTCGGCCTTGGGCATGGCGCGCAGCAGCTCCGGCAATCGATCGGCTGCAACAGGTTTGACTTTCAACTCAGGCTCCTAATCGGCATAGGGGGCAGCCATTATCGGCTGCGCCCCTGCCACACCACCCGGCGTGCGGGTCCGCACCGGGCGGTTCGAGAAGTTGAGGTCATGAGAGCCGCGGCAGACCCAACCGATCGAAGTGATCGATGGTTAACCGATCCGTCACCGTCGGAATGCCCAACTCGCGCTGGCCACCCTCGGGCTTGGGGATCGTTACCCTGCGTACCGCACTGGGGCGGTACGTCCCCGCCAGCAATTGTTGGCGAATCACGGGCCACTGGGTTGCCAGATGCCTGGCCGTCTGGTCTATGTCCAGTCCGTCCACACCTGCGGCTCCCTTGTTGGCCCGCACCCGCTTGAACGCTCGCTGCAGGTTCTCTCTTGTCAGCGCCGCTTGCAGCAGCGCCGACCCCGTGTTCTCGGTTGCATGTCGCGGACAGCCCCCTTCGTCGCTGACAGAATCACACCCGGCTTCACCGTGCGCTATCCCCGCCCGCCCCGGTTTCCCGGGCATCTGACGCAATGCTGGCTGCATCGACATGGCCTCGAACTCTCCTCCTCGTTCGGTCCTTCGCCCTCGGTCTTCTCCCATGGTGGGCTTCGCCTCGGACTACTACGACCTCTGCTGACTTCTCGCTCCACCTCGTCGGTGTCACCCTTTCAGGCACAAGGCGAGATCTCCCCAGGTAAGAACGCACTCCTTCACCACACAGCCGCCAGATCTACGCCGCCTGACCCTTGGTCACAAAAGCTTCGCGGTTTATGGCCCGCTCGCCTTGGTCGGCACCGCCTTCTATC
>JBBKVW010000064.1:0-2770 GCA_037968655.1 Burkholderiaceae bacterium | reverse complement strand
TAAAGCCAGCAGTGGGAACCGACTTGTTGCTTGCGGTGAGATACATCGTTGCGCCGGCCCAGGGCTGGCCTGCCGCGACCTTGACGAACTTGGCCACCTTGTTGCCGGCATCGACCGGGTCGTTGACCACCGTGGCCGAACCCAGGCCTTCGAAGGCTTCAAAAGCCAGGACGGTTTCGCCGAAGGCGATGCAGTTCTGCGTGCTGGTCGTTGCGCAGGTGCCGGTGCTGCCGGATGTCGGCGTGCTTGGCGGCGCGACTACGACAACGGCTGGCGCCAGGGTAATCTCATCGATGAAGTAGGACTGACCGGTTGTTGCGAGATCCTGATCGGGGGTGATCGCGATGACCGTGTAGCTTTTGGAGAGGTCCACGCCCGTCATATTCCAGGTGATGGTCTGCCAGGTGCCGGCTGGACCGGTAGGTGTGCTGGCCACTTCGATAGCCGGGCCGCCGTTGCCGGACTCCACCTTGAACTTGATGACCGCGCCGGCGCGCGTGGAATTGACCCGCGCCGTGATCGACTTGCGCTCGGCCGTGAACGGGATTGCCGGAACATTGAAATAGACGCCGCCCCAGGTGTCAGGGCCGGTTGGCTTGAGAATCTTGAGCGCATCGCCCGCGCCGCCGCTCGGGCCCGCGCCCACCGTCGGCAAGGCGCCGCCGTAGCTGCCCATGCCCGTGAATACTGGCGTGGTTTCGTCGAACGAGACCAGCAATGTGCCAGTCGGCGCGACCGGTGGTGGGTTCGACGTTCCGCCCGAGCCAATCGAAGCCGTCACCTGGCCGGTCAGCGTGCCGCCCAGCGTTGCGGTTGTGCCGCTGGGCGCTGCGGCGAGCTGGGTCTTGTTGGTTTGTACGAAGCTGGTGATCTGCGTGTCCGTCTGCGCGGTTTGCGTGACGGTTGTGAGATTGGCCCCGCTGGCCGCAAGTATGGCCTCGGCCTGCAACTTGAGACCGCCCGCGACGACCTGGGCCAGGCTGTCGGCGTTCACGCTCAAGGCGCCGTTCTTGATCGCCACGTCCAGCACGCTCGACGTGGCGACCGCTTGAGTGGCCGCCTTGACCAGGTTGGCCACAACGTTCTGGTCGAGCGTCGTGTCGGTGCTCAGCGCATTGCCGGTTTTCAGGCTGTTGGCCATCGCGGTGGCCACCGCGCTGTAGATGGCCGGACGCGCAGCGTCACCGCCACTGCCAGCCAGGCTGGCGAACAGCTCCGTGGTCTTTTGGACCAATTGCTGCAACACCAGGGTCTTCTTCATCAGGTTGGCGTTGACCAGTGCCCCGTCGATCATGCGGGCCGGATCGGTATTGAGCAGATCGGTGCCAGCCGGCAGACCCAGCGCGGTATTGACCTGGGCCACCGACATGCCGGCTGCGACAAGCGTCGTGAGCGGCGTGATGAGGGTGGAGCCCTGGGGCGCCTTGAGCTTGCCGGTAAATGGCAGTCCGGTGTCAATACTGGTGCCGCCAGTGGCGACCAAGGTTGCGCCGCAGGGCGCGTCGAACTTGAAAAAACCGCTTGAATCGGTGGTCTTGGTGGCTTCACCGGAATCGACCAAGCCATTGTTGTTGCTGTCGCACAGGATGGTTGAGCCACTCAGGTAGCCGTCCACCACAAAACCGCTGCTGCCAGACACCGTGCCCGGCGGCGTTGCGCCGCCACCGCCGCAGGCACTGACCAGGACGCCAACGGCCAGGGCACAGCAGGACAGGGAAAACTTGGGTGATAGTTGATGCATGGTTATTTGCTCCAGGACGCGTGTTGCAGGGCGACCAATTTCGGGTTGAAGGACGGTGAAACGGATGTATGAAAGCGCTTTCAGGATTCCCTATTTTGCACCGATGAGATTCTTTTGTTGCTAGGGCTTTCCCCTAGCAACGAGACCTTGGCTGCGCGGCACTGCAGGCGCTGGCGAGGTCATTTGTCGCCGTATTTCCGATTGCAGGCATGATGCGAAACCCGGCTAGCGCCGATACACGCGCACGTAATCGACCTCGAGCCGCGCTGGAAACGATGCGTCATCCACCACGCCGCCCAGGTCGCCACCGACCGCCAGGTTCAGCAGCAGGAACTGCGGCTGATCGAACGGCCACCGGTCGTAGTCGCTGGTCTTGGGGTTCTGATAGGTGAAGTAGTTCACGCCGTCGACGCCGATCGTGATCCGGTCCGCGTCCCAGGTCAGCTGGTAGTTGTGAAAACTGGTGCAGGCGTCGGCCAGCGCCGTGCGGCCGCCTTGTCCAACCCCGCGCGTGCCGTTGAAGTAGTTGTAGGCGCGGGTATGGATGGTGCCAAGCACCTCGCCCTTGTTCTGCCCGCCTTGCTCCATGATGTCGATCTCGCCATCTTCGGGCCAGGCGCCGCGGCTGCCCAGCATCCAGATGGCCGGCCAGGTGCCGCGGGTACAGGGCAACTTGGCGCGCACCTCGAAATAGCCATAGGTCCAGTCGGCCTTGCCGCGCGTCAGCAGGCGTGCCGATGTGTAGTTCTGCCCGCCGAAGTCGGGGGCTGAACCGAGCCGCTCGCGCAGCGCGGTGATGATCAGCCGGCCGCCTTCGACCCGCGCGTTTTGCGGGCGCTCGCGCGAGTAGTACTGCAGTTCGTTGTTGTACCAGCCAAGCTGGTTGCGCCCCGTGTCGTAGTCCCACTTTGAAGGGTCAGGCAGGCCGTCGGTACTGAACTCGTCCGACCAGACCATCGTCCAGCCGGGCAGGGCGCCGACAAGTGGCGCAGCTGCAGCCGCAGCGGCGCCGAACTGGCCGGTGTCGGC
>JBBKVW010000063.1:0-36185 GCA_037968655.1 Burkholderiaceae bacterium | reverse complement strand
GATCGGTTGGGTCTGCCGCGGCTCTCATGACCTCAACTTCTCGAACCGCCCGGTGCGGACCCGCATGCCGGGTGGTGTGGCAGGGGCGCAGCCGATAACGGCTGCCCCCTATGCCGATTCCAATCCCTTTCGGGAACTAACAGACTCGCAATTGCCAAAGATCCAAGAAAAAGCCCCGTTCAACGAAGTTGTTCGGGGCCAATTTAATGTGCGCTTGAATCTTGCGCGCCTGAGCTTGTGTCCTGGCGGAGAGGGCGGGATTCGAACCCGCGGAGGGTTTTACCCCTCGCACGCTTTCCAGGCGTGTGACTTAAACCGCTCATCCACCTCTCCGGTGGCCGGAATTGTAGCAGCGCGCTTTTACAAGTAAGTGCTTTTGAGCGTAGCGTGTTCGAGCTCCTTCAGGCAGAGACGAACAAACCCTGACAAAGGCATGAGCCCGTTGCTTTGGTTTCGCAGGCCTCAAGGTTTCTGCAACTGAACCATCTGCATGGCCGAGGCAATCAGCGCCGAGACTTCGGTCATGTTTCCGGGAACTATCAAGGTCGTGGTGGCGTCGGCAGCGACCTTGCCGTAGGCGTCGACGGCCCGTTCTGCTACTTTGAGTTGCACAGCTTGCGCGCCACCGGGCTGCCCGATGGCCTGGGCCACCCGCTCGATCGCCCTGGCCGTCGCTTCGGCAACGGCAATGATCGACTCCGCTTCGCCCTGGGCCCGATTGATGACGGCCTGCTTTTCACCCTCCGAGCGGGCGATGAAAGCCTCGCGCTCGCCGGTGGCGATATTGATCTGCTCCTGGCGCCGTCCCTCGGAGGCGGCGATCAACGCGCGCTTCTCGCGTTCGGCGGTGATCTGGGCCTGCATCGCATGCAGGATTTCCTTGGGTGGTGTCAGGTCCTTGATTTCATAGCGCAGCACCTTTACGCCCCAGTTGAGCGCGGCTTCGTCGATAGCTTGCACAATCTGGGCATTGATGATGTCGCGCTCCTCAAAAGTCTTGTCGAGTTCGAGCTTGCCGATCACCGATCGCAAGGAAGTTTGTGCCAACTGGGTTACCGCCATGAGATAGTTCGACGACCCGTAACTTGCCCGCATCGGATCGGTGACCTGGAAATACAGGATGCCGTCGACCTGCAACTGGGTGTTGTCCCGCGTGATGCAGATCTGGCTCGGTACGTCCAGCGGAATTTCCTTGAGACTGTGCTTGTACGCAACCCGGTCGACGAACGGCACCAGGATATTGAGCCCGGGCGCAAGCGAACTGTGGTATTTGCCCAGTCGTTCCACCACCCAGGCGTTCTGCTGCGGAACGATTCGGATCGAGCGGATGACGAAGATGGCGGCGATGACAATAATGACGAGTGCGATTTCTTGCATGGGAGATCCTTTGATTGGAATGGGGCACTCAAGCGATTTTGTCGAGCAACAACCTGCTGCCCACGATCTCGGCGACGCGATGCGCGCCGCTGGCGGGCGTGGCACCCTCTCGGTGGATGGCGGTCCAATTGGCGCCTCGATAGCGGACGTCGGCTGTCCCGTCGCTTCGCCATTGATCTACCGTCACCGTTTCGCCAACATCCAGGTTCACACTGCGCAGTGAGCGAACGGATGGGTCAGACGCCCGTCGTTTGCGGATCTGGTGCAGCGCCACGATGGCGCCACTGCCGACCACCGCAGCCGCCACCAGTTGGACTGTGACTGATGCCCCTGCGTGCGCCGCTATTGCCGCTGCAGCCGTGCCGACAGCCAGCATCAACAAGTAGAACGTGCCAGTGACCAGTTCGAGCCCAACCGTAGCGCCGGTCGCCAGCCACCAAAGCGTTGAATCTTGCATGCCCTTTGCGCCCCTTCCATTGTGTGTGTGACACCACATTCTGAGGCCAAAGTGCGGCCTTGGTGCCAGCTGATGCCACGATTTCCTTACACTGCCCGCCAAGACCCACATTTCCCGGGTTTGCATTGCCAGTACGGAGACCGCATGAAATTTCGCTTCCCCATCGTCATCATCGACGAAGACTTCCGCTCGGAAAATACATCCGGTTTGGGCATACGCGCATTGGCGCAGGCGATTGAAAGCGAAGGCTTTGAAGTCGTGGGGGCGACCAGCTATGGCGATCTGTCGCAATTTGCCCAGCAGCAGTCGCGCGCCAGCGCCTTCATCCTGTCGATCGACGACGAGGAGTTCACCACCGACGCCGACCATGGGCCGGCAATTCTGAACTTGCGCAAGTTCATCAGCGAGGTGCGGCGCAAGAATCTGGATGTGCCGCTGTATGTCTATGGCGAAACCAAGACCTCGCGCCATATTCCCAATGACATCCTGCGCGAGCTGCATGGATTCATCCATATGTTCGAAGACACGCCGGAGTTTGTGGCGCGCCACATCACGCGCGAGGCGCGCAGCTACCTGGAGGGGGTACAACCGCCATTTTTCAAGGCTTTGCTGGACTATGCCGAGGACGGCTCGTATTCCTGGCATTGTCCGGGCCATTCGGGTGGCGTTGCGTTCCTCAAGAGCCCGGTCGGGCAGATGTTCCACCAGTTTTTTGGCGAGAACATGCTGCGCGCTGATGTCTGCAATGCCGTGGAGGAACTAGGTCAATTGCTCGACCATACCGGCCCGGTGGCAGATTCGGAGCGCAATGCCGCGCGCATCTTCAATGCGGACCACTGTTTTTTCGTCACCAATGGAACCAGCACGTCGAACAAGATGGTCTGGCATCATTGCGTGGCACCGGGCGATGTGGTCGTTGTGGACCGCAATTGCCACAAGTCGATCCTGCACGCCATCATCATGACCGGCGCGATTCCGGTTTTCCTAAAGCCCACGCGCAACCACTTCGGCATCATCGGGCCGATTCCCAAGGAGGAGTTCGAACCGGCTGCGATCCAGGCCAAGATCCGCAAGAACCCCTTGCTCAAGGGCGTGAACGCCAAGAAGGTCAAGCCTCGCGTGCTGACGATCACCCAGTCCACTTACGACGGCGTGTTGTACAACACCGAGACCATCAAGGACATGCTCGATGGCTATGTCGACAATCTGCATTTTGACGAAGCCTGGCTACCCCATGCGGCTTTCCATCCGTTCTACGGCGTCTACCACGCGATGGGCAAGAAGCGCGTGCGCCCCAAAAAGGCGGTCGTCTATGCGACGCAGTCGATTCACAAGTTGCTGGCGGGCATAAGCCAGGCCAGCCAGGTGCTGGTGCAGGACGCGCAGGAAGTCAAGCTCGACCGCCACCTGTTCAACGAGGCCTATTTGATGCACACCTCGACCAGTCCGCAATACAGCATCATCGCCAGCTGCGACGTGGCCGCTGCAATGATGGAGCCACCCGGCGGCACGGCCCTTGTTGAAGAGAGCATTGCCGAAGCGCTGGACTTTCGCCGCTCGATGCGCAAGATCGACGATGAGTACGGAAAGGACTGGTGGTTCAAGGTCTGGGGGCCGGAGCATCTGGTCGAGGAGGGCATTGGCCGCGCCGACGACTGGATCATCAAGGGCGAATCGCGCAAGGGCAAGGCCGCCGACAACTGGCACGGCTTTGGCAAGCTGGCGGCGGGCTTCAACATGCTCGATCCGATCAAGTCGACCATCGTGACGCCCGGCATGGACCTCAACGGCAAGTTCGCCAAGACCGGCATTCCGGCCAGCATCGTCACCAAGTTCCTGGCCGAACATGGCGTGGTGGTCGAAAAGACAGGCCTGTACAGCTTTTTCATCCTGTTCACCATCGGCATCACCAAGGGTCGCTGGAACACCCTGCTCACGGCCTTGCAGCAGTTCAAGGACGACTACGATAAGAACCAGCCGATGTGGCGCATCCTGCCCGAGTTCTGTCGCGACAACCGCAAGTACGAGAAGATGGGCCTGGCCGATCTGTGTCAGTTCGTGCACCAGCTCTACGCGCGCTACGACATTGCCCGGCTGACGACCGAGATGTATCTAAGCGATCTGGCGCCTGCAATGACGCCGAGCGACGCCTATGCCCATATTGCGCGGCGCAAGACAGAGCGCGTGGAGATCGACCATTTGCTGGGGCGCATAACGGTTGGCCTGGTGACGCCTTACCCGCCAGGAATCCCCTTGTTGATTCCGGGGGAGGTGTTCAACAAGAAGATCGTGGACTACCTGAAGTTCTCACGCGAGTTCAATGAACAGTGCCCTGGTTTTGGCACCGACATTCATGGCCTGGTCAGTGAGCCCGATGAGACCGGAAAGCTGCGGTATTACGCGGACTGCACGGGCTAAGGCCTGGCCCAAACCCGCTGCTTTTCCGGCCAGAGTCAAGCCGGGCTTGGCCCCATTCCGGTGATGGCTACCGCGTTGAATCCGCCGTCGACATACGTGATCTCGGCGCTGATGCCGCCGGCCATATCGCTAAGCAGAAAGGCAGCCACATTGCCGACGTCGTCGATGGTGACATTGCGCCGGATCGGAGATGCATCGGCAACAACCGCAAGCAGCTTTCCGAAGTCCTTGATGCCACTGGCTGCCAGCGTCTTGATCGGCCCGGCGCTGATGGCGTTGACCCGGGTGCCGCGTGGCCCCATGCTTTGCGCCAGGTAGCGCACGGAGGCTTCCAGCGAAGCCTTGGCGAGCCCCATGGTGTTGTAGTTCGGAACAATGCGCTCGGCACCCAGATAGGTCAGCGTCAGCAGTGCGGACTTGTCGCTCAAAAAGGGCAGGGCGGCCTTGGCCATGCCGGCGAAGCTGTAGGCACTGATGTCGTGCGCAATGCGGAAGTTTTCGCGGCTCAAGCCGTCGAGAAAATCGCCTGCGATCGCCTCGCGCGGCGCGAATCCGATGGCATGCACGAAGCCGTCAAATTGGGGCCAGGTCTGCGCCAGGTCGCTGAACATGCGCTCGATCTGCGCGTCGTCGCCGACATCGCAGTCAAAAATCAACTGGGAGTCCAGGCCGGCGGCAAAATCGGTAATGCGTTCCTTGAAGCGTTCGCCGACATAGCTGAAAGCCAGCTCCGCACCCTGGGCACGGCAAGCCTTGGCAATGCCATAGGCGATCGAACGGTTGCTCAGCACGCCAGTGATCAACAATTTTTTTCCAGCCAGAAAGCCCATGCGAAAGTCTCCTGAAATTTCCTGCAGAATTGTCGCATGCGCCCTTTGCTGCTCTCGCTGCTGATCCTTCAGGCCATGCCGGCCTGGTCGGCACAGGGCTATGCCCTTTGGGGCGACCTGAAATACAGCGTCGGTTTCAGTCATTTCGACTATGTCAATTCGCAGGCGCCCAAACGCGGCGAACTGCGCCTGGTCAGCAATCTGCGGGTGTCGACCTTCGACAAGTTCAACCCGTTCACGATTCGCGGCAATGCGCCGGCCTATCTGTCGGTGCTGATGTTCGATTCCCTGTTGTCGGGCGCGCTGGACGAGACGGGCTCGGGTTATGGCTTGTTGGCCGAGGACGTGGCAGTTTCCGATGACGGCATGGCGGTCACCTTCCGGCTCCGACCGCAGGCCCGCTTTCACAATGGCGACCCGGTGCTGGCGCGTGACGTCAAACACAGCTATGACACGCTGATGGGCCCCCATGTGTCGCCGGCCTACAAGACCATCTTGCAGGACGTGGCCGGCCTGGATGTGCTGGACCCGCTGACCGTGCGCTACCGCTTTCACAAACCGAATCGGGAGTTGCCGCTGACGGTTGGTGGCCTGCCAGTCTTTAGTCACAAATGGGGCATGGAGAACGGTACGGCCAAGACCTTCGACAAGGTGGTGATGGATATTCCAATCGGAAGCGGGCCCTACCGGATCGGTCCGGTCAAGTTCGGCAAGGACATCACCTACGTGCGCGATCCGAACTACTGGGCACGCGACCTGAACGTGCGTCGCGGCACCAGCAATTTCGACCGCATCACGGTCAAGATCTACCGGGACAACACGGCCCGGCTGGAAGCGCTCAAGGCGGGCGAGTTCGATTTGATGCGTTTTTTCTCCGCCGGTGACTGGGCGCGCCGCGTCAACGGCAAGAAGTTCGACAGCGGTGAACTGGTGAAGATGGAGTTCAAGCACAGCCTGCCCTCGGGCTTTCAAAGCTATGTGCTCAATACCCGAAGGCCTTTTCTCAGTGACCCGCGGGTGCGCCAGGCGCTCGGCTTGGCCTTCGACTACGAGTGGATGAACCGCCAGATGTTCTACGGCTCCTACCAGCGGGTCAATGGCCTGTTCGGCAATACCGCCTGTGCTGCCAGCGGCGAACCCTCGGCGCAGGAACTGGCATTGCTGGAGCCCTGGCGCGACAAGCTGCCTGCAGCCGTGTTCGGGCCCATGACGGTGCCGCCCAGGACCGATGGTGAATCGTCGCTGCGCGCCAACCTGCGCAAGGCCAAGGCCCTGTTCAACGAAGCTGGCTGGGCGGTGCGCGACGGCAAGCTGCGCAATGCCAAGGGTGAGCCGTTTGTGCTGGAATACCTCGATAGCAATGAAGGCGGCGCGCGCACGGTGACGCCATGGGCGCGCAACCTGGAAAAGATCGGTGTCAGCCTGGTGTTTCGACCGGTGGACTTTGCGCTCTACCAGCAGCGCCTGCAGAAATTCGACTTCGACATCACGACGCTGGCTTACCCTGGCACCCACAATCCGGGACAGGAATATGCGGACATGTTTGGCAGCAAGGCCGCTGACATAGAAGATTCGGGCAACCTGTCGGGTGTCAAGAGCCCGGCCATAGACGACCTGATCAGCCGTATGACCGGCGCAACCACAAAGGCGCAATTGGTCCCTGCCTGCAAGGCGCTGGAACGGGTGATCAGCCATTCGCACCTCTTGATACCGCAATGGACGGCTGGCACGCACCGCATTGCCTACAACGCCTGGCGGCTCGAGCGACCGGCCAGCATGCCGCCCTATGCACAGGGCGAGGGCTGGGCCATCGACACCTGGTGGGCAAAATAGCGCATGTTCTCCTACATCCTCAAGCGCCTGCTGCTGATGATCCCCACCTTGCTGGGGGTGCTGACGATCACCTTCCTCGTGATCCAGTTTGTGCCCGGCGGTCCGGTCGAACAGTACCTGGCCGAAGCCAAGGCCGGGGCGGTTGGTGGCGGCGGTGCCGAGGGCGGCGGCCTGACCTATCGAGGCGCTCAAGGTGTCGATTCGAAGCGGCTGGAGCAAATCAAGGCGCTTTACGGCTTTGACAAGCCGGCGCACCAGCGCTTTGTCGACATGCTGGCACGTTTTGCGCGTTTCGACCTGGGTCGCAGCTTCTTTCATAACAAGGACGTCGGTCAACTCGTCATTGAAAAGCTGCCGGTCTCGATCACGCTTGGCTTGTGGACTTTTTTCATCAGCTACCTGATCGCCGTGCCGCTGGGTGTGGCTAAGGCGGTGCGTGCCGGCAGCCGTTTTGATTTCATCACCACACTGATCGTGCTGCTGGGCTATGCGATTCCCGGTTTCGTGCTCGGTGTGGCCCTGTTGGTCATCTTCGGTGGGCAACTGCAGTGGTTCCCGTTGCGCGGGCTCACCTCCAGCAACTGGGACGAGTTGAGTTGGGGCGCGCGCATTGTCGATTACCTGTGGCACATCGCGATGCCGGTCACCGCCATGGTGCTGGGCAGTTTTGCAGTGACAGCGATGCTGACCAAGAATGCGTTCCTGGAAGAGATCCGCAAGCAGTACGTTGTGACGGCCCGTGCAAAGGGCCTGGACGAGCGGCAGGTATTGTGGAAGCACGTCTTTCGCAATGCGCTGATCCCCATCATCACCGGGTTTCCGGCGGCCTTCATTGGCGCTTTTTTCACCGGCGCCTTGCTGATCGAAACGCTGTTCTCGCTCGACGGCATGGGCCTGTTGAGCTATGAGAGCGTGATTCGGCGTGACTATCCGGTCGTGCTCGGTACCTTGTATCTGTTTACCTTGATCGGCCTGGTGACCAAGCTGATCTCCGACCTGTGCTACGTGTGGGTCGATCCCCGGGTGAAGTTCGACTGATATGGCGCAGCGACCAAGCAGCCATTCACCGGCGCGTCGTGCCTGGTCGCGCTTTCGGCGCAATCGGCTTGGCTACTGGAGCCTGCTGGCGTTTTGCACCATTGTGGTTTTGAGCCTATTCGCCGAATTGATTTCGAACGACCGTCCACTGGTCATGCGCTACGAGGGAAGCTACTACTTCCCGCTGGTGCAGGACTATCCGGAGACCACCTTTGGCGGCGATTTCCTGACCAATACCGACTATCTCGATCCCTTCATTCGCGAGCGACTGGCCCGTGATGGCAACTGGGCCGTATTTCCGCTCAATCATTACGGCCCCAAGACGCTGAACTACTTCGCCGCCAATCCCAATCCCTCGGCGCCCACGCGCGAGAACTGGCTGGGTACCGATGACCGTGGCCGCGACTTGCTGGCGCAGTTGATCTACGGATTTCGGGTCAGCGTGTTCTTTGCGCTCGGGCTGACCGTGACCGGTGTGACACTGGGCGTGCTGGCCGGCGCTTTGCAAGGATTTTTTGGCGGCAAGACCGATCTGGCGTTCCAGCGCTTCATCGAGATCTGGGGTTCGATGCCGGAGCTGTACCTGCTGATCATCTTCAGCGCAATATTTGCGCCCAGTCTGGCGCTGTTGCTGGTGCTGCTGAGCCTGTTCGGATGGATGGGTCTGTCGGACTATGTGCGGGCTGAATTCCTGCGCAATCGTCAACTCGATTACGTGCGCGCGGCGCGCGCACTGGGTGTGGGCAACTGGCAGATAATTTATCGCCATATCCTGCCCAACAGCCTGACACCGGTCGTCACTTTCCTGCCGTTTCGCATGAGCGGCGCGATCCTGGCTTTGACCTCGCTCGATTTTCTTGGTCTGGGCGTGCCGCCGGGAACGCCCTCGCTGGGCGAGTTGTTGTCACAAGGCAAGAACAACATCGACGCGTGGTGGATTTCGCTGTCGACCTTTGCCGTCCTGGTGCTGACCTTGCTGCTGCTGACCTTCATGGGTGACGCACTGCGCGACGCGCTCGATCCACGCAAAGCTGATCAGGCCCCGGCGCCGGAGGCGGCGTCATGATCGCGCCGGCCCGGCCAATCCCGCCAGTCGGTGATGGTCGCGCTGCGCCGCGCGATGGTCGTGCGGCGCATTTGCTCGAAGTCAAGGGCCTGCGGGTTGCCTTTGGCGGTATTGAAGTCGTCAAAGGCATCGACTTTTCAATCGCCAGCGGCGAGAAGCTCGCCCTGGTTGGCGAGTCCGGTTCAGGCAAGACCGTCACCGCGCTCAGCCTGCTGGGCCTGGCCGCCAATGCGCATTGCCGCGGCGTCGCGAAGTTCACCATTGCCCAGGAGCCGGTCGATCTGCTGGCGCTGCCGGAGCGGCAATTGCAAGCCATTCGCGGCCGCGACATTGCCATGATTTTCCAGGAACCGATGACGGCGCTCAATCCGCTGTTTCCGATCGGCAATCAGATCGCCGAGGTGTTGCAACTCAAGCAGGGCCTGGACAAACATCAATGCGCCAAGGCAGTTGTCGACCTGTTGGCCAGCACCGGCATTCCCGAGCCAGCCCGGCGCGCCCGGTCCTTCCCGCACCAGCTTTCGGGAGGTCAACGCCAGCGTGCCATGATTGCCATGGCCCTGGCCTGCAAGCCCAAGCTGCTGCTGGCCGATGAGCCAACCACTGCGCTCGACGTCACCGTGCGGGCGCAGATTCTGGAATTGCTGGCCGATCTGCAGCGCGAATACGGCATGGCCGTGATGATGATCACGCACGATCTGAATCTGGTGCGCAAGTTTGCCGACCGGGTCGCCGTGATGGAAAACGGTCATCTGGTCGAACACGGCACGGTAGACGATGTGTTTGCCAACGCGCAACACGCCTATACGCGCAAGCTGATCGACAGCAAGCCGCGCCGGGACGTGGTCCAGACTGATCGCAGGCCAGCTGACCAAGCCGAAGAAAAAACGCTGCTCAAAGCCGACGCGCTCAGTGTTGCCTATTCGGTACCCATCCCCGGATTGCGCGGCTGGTTTCGCAAGGGTTCCTTTGTCGCGGTGCGTGACGCTTCGTTCGCCATTCCTCCGGGCCGCACCCTGGGAGTCATCGGAGAATCCGGGTCGGGCAAGTCAACGCTGGCGCTGGCTGCGCTGGGCTTGCAGGCGTTTGGCGGTGAACTGGCAGTGGACGGGCGGGCCTGGGGCCGCGACAAGCTCTCCGACAAGAACCTGCGTCGCACAGTCCAGGTCGTGTTCCAGGATCCGTTCTCATCGCTTTCGCCGCGCATGACGGTCGAGGAAATTGTCGGCGAGGGTTTGCTGGTGCACCACGGCGCCATGGACAGGGCCCAGCGCCAGCAACAAGTGCTGCAGGCCCTGGGCGAGGTGGGGCTGGGCGAGCAGCAGTTTCCCAATCTGCTGAGCCGCTACCCACATGAATTCTCCGGAGGACAGCGGCAACGACTGGCGATTGCCAGGGCCCTGATCGTGCAGCCGCAACTGCTGGTGCTCGATGAACCCACCAGTGCGCTGGATGTAACGATTCAGCAGCAGGTGCTGCAGTTGTTGCAGAAGCTACAGCGCGAGCGCCATCTGAGCTATCTGCTCATCACCCATGACGTGGACGTAATCCGCGCCATGGCGCACGATGTGCTGGTGATGAAGGATGGAGAGATAGTCGAATCCGGCGATCTGGCCCAGGTGCTGGACTCGCCAAAGCATCCCTATACCCAGGCTTTGGTTGCTTCGGTTGCCTGAGGTATTGCGGGCGAACCCGGCAGCTGTCTGCAGCCAGGGTCTTACCCTGCCAACTGGGGTCATCTACTTGGCTTCAGCGCTGTTTTTGCGGTAGAATGCCAGCTTCACGACCAAACGGGCGGGTTTTCACCGCCCGTTTTTTTTGGTCGGGCAGTTTTGCTAGGTGTCTGGGGACACAGACCGGAGGGCACGAATCGCATGGCGTTGCAGCAGCTTGTTGAGCAGACAGTGACCGGACTGGGTTATGAGCTGGTCGAAATTGAACGGCTGGCAAGCGGATTGTTGCGCATCACGATCGACCTGCCCTGGGACAAGGGTGTCGCTGAGGTGCCTGGCCAGCAGCGATTCGTCACAGTTGAAGACTGTGAGAAGGTGACGCGTCAGCTGCTGTTTGCGCTGGAGGTCGATGCCATCGAATATCAACGGCTGGAGGTTTCCTCGCCGGGCATCGATCGCTTGTTGCGGAGTGAGCGTGATTTGGAGCGCTTTCTCGGCCATGAGGTGGATATCACGCTGAAGGCCCCGATTGGGGCAGCAGCGCTAGGGCAGGTGAACGCGAATCGCAAGAAGTTTCGCGGCACGTTGGAACGGGCCCCGGGCGCCGACGCAGCCGCCCTGTGCTGGCAGCTGGTCTGGAGTGATGCGCCCAAGGCCAAGCCGGGACAACGGGTCAGCAAGCACAGAGCGCCGGCACCGATGCAGGTATTGGGTTTTGGGCTGGACGAAGTGCGTGAAATGCGCTTGGCGTCAGTGGTTAATTTCAAGGGTCGTGGCGCGGCCACGGATTCGGACGATGGTTGAGCCGGGGCGGTGCGGCGACAAGTGTGTTGGCCGGCCTAACCAGGGCTTTGGGTTGGATTGAAACGGAAGAGGTGTGACATGAATCGCGAAATGTTGATGTTGGTGGAAGCCATCTCACGCGAAAAGAGCGTCGAGCGTGACGTCGTGTTTGCGGCCGTCGAGGCGGCACTTGCCCAGGCGACCAAGAAGTTGTATCCGGGCGATGTGGACATCCGCGTGTCGGTTGACCGCGATGACGGCAGTTACGAGACCTTCCGGCGCTGGCACGTGGTGCCCAATGAAGCCGGCCTTCAATTGGCAGACCAGGAAATTCTGCTGTTTGAAGCCCAGGAGCAGATCGAGGACATCGAGGTCGATGAGTACATCGAGGAGGCGGTCGATTCGGTTCCGATTGGACGCATCGGCGCGATGGCCGCCAAGCAGGTCATCCTGCAAAAAATTCGCGATGCCGAGCGCGAGATGCTGCTCAACGATTTCATGTCGCGCGGCGACAAGATCTTCGTCGGAACTGTCAAGCGCATGGATAAGGGCGACATCATCGTCGAGAGCGGCCGGGTCGAAGGCCGGCTGCGACGCAGCGAGATGATCCCCAAGGAAAACCTGCGCTCAGGCGACCGGGTCCGGGGCATGATCATGGAAGTCGACCTGACGCTGCGCGGCGCACCGATCATCTTGTCGCGTTCCGCGCCCGAATTCATGATCGAGCTGTTCCGCACCGAGGTTCCCGAGATCGAGCAAGGACTGCTGGAGATCAAATCCTGCGCCCGCGATCCTGGTTCGCGCGCCAAGATTGCCGTGCTCTCCCACGACAAGCGCGTTGACCCGATCGGAACCTGTGTCGGCGTGCGTGGCACCCGCGTCAATGGCGTGACCAATGAACTGGCCGGCGAGCGGGTCGACATCGTGTTGTGGAGCGAGGATCCGGCCCAGTTCGTGATTGGCGCACTGGCGCCAGCCAATGTGTCGTCGATCGTGGTGGACGAAGAGCGCCATGCGATGGACGTCGTGGTGGACGAAGAGAACCTTGCGATCGCGATCGGTCGCGGCGGTCAGAACGTGCGCCTGGCCTCCGATCTGACCGGTTGGAAGATCAACATCATGGACGCCAACGAATCGGCGCAGAAGCAGGCAACGGAAACCGATTCCGGTCGCCGCCTGTTCATGGAAAAGCTCGATGTGGACGAGGAGATCGCCGACATCCTGATCGCCGAGGGTTTTACCAGCCTGGAAGAAGTGGCCTATGTGCCGCTGCAGGAAATGCTGGAGATCGAGAGCTTTGACGAAGACACGGTGCATGAATTGCGCACCCGTGCCAAGGACGCATTGCTGACGATGGAAATCGCCCACGAGGAAAACGTCGACGCGGTGTCGCAGGACCTGCGTGAACTAGAAGGGCTGGATGCCGATCTGATCGGCAAGCTGGCCGACAAGGGCGTGCATTCGCTCGACGATCTGGCCGACCTGGCCGTCGATGAACTCACCGAGATCACAGGCCAGTCCGAGGACGAGGCCAAGATCATGATCATGAAGGCGCGCGAACATTGGTTCACCGATGAAGCCGCCTCGCAAGAGTAATAGTCATGACAACAAGAATTCAGTGATGGCCGGCAATAGCCCACAGGGCTTGTCCAGCCGAACTATAGGTAGCACAACATATGTCCAGTACCACTGTCGCCGAGTTTGCAAGCGAACTCAAGAAATCCACTGCAACGCTGCTTGAGCAACTCAAGGCCGCCGGTGTGCCCAAGGCAGAGGCCAGCGATGCGGTGACCGATTCCGACAAGCACAGCCTGCTCAACTATCTGCATACCAGTCACGGCACTGCCACGGCTGAGCGCAAGAAGATCACGCTGGTCAAGAAGTCGACCACCGAGATCAAGCAGGCCGACGCATCAGGCAAGGCACGCACCATCCAGGTCGAGGTGCGCAAAAAGCGCACCTTTATCCGGCGCGACGAAGGCGTGGACGCTGCTCCCGAGCCTGCAGTAGCTGAGCAGGAGCAGGCGCAGCAGCAGGTCGTTGTGGATCAGGCCGAACTGGCGAGACGCGAGGAAGAAGCCAGCCGCCAGGCCGAGTTGATCCGCCGCCAAGAGGAGGATCTGGCCGAAAAGCGCAGGAAGCGCGAGGAACAGGAAGACAAGGCGCGTGCCGCATCCGAGGCCGCGGCAGCCAATGAAAGTGCGACTGCTGCAGCCAACAAGGCAATGGCAGAGGTGTCCGACGGGTCTGGCGACGAACGTGCAGCCGATGACTCCGCAGCACAGACGGCGGAAAAGACGCGTGCAGATGCCAAGCTGAAGCTGGCGGCGCAATCCAAGGCGCGTGCGCAGGAAGAGGCAACCCGCGCTGCTGACCTGAGCGCGCGCAGGCAAAAGGCCGAGGCCGAGGCGGCTGCGATCCGGGTCATGATGGCGACCCCCGCCAAGGCGGTCCAGATTGCCAAGAAGCCGGAAGAAATCAAGGCCGCTGCCAAGGGAACCTTGCACAAGCCGGCCGTGGGCAGCACGGTGGCCAGGGCCAAGCCCGGCGCAGTTGCTGGTGCAGGTGGCACGGGGCCAGGTGCAGGCAAGGAAGTCAAGTCGGCCAAGCTGTCCAGCAGCTGGGCTGGTGATCCGACCAAGAAAAAGGCCATCCCGACGCGCGGTGATACCGGCGGCGGCCGTGGCAACTGGCGTGGCGGACCGCGTGGACGGCGTGGCAGCAGCGATCGCGACCATCGTGACGATCGCATGTCGGCGGCGCCGACCGAGTTTCGGGTGCTCGAAGTGCATGTGCCGGAAACCATCACCGTAGGTGAACTGGCGCACAAGATGGCCGTGAAGGCATCCGAGGTAATCAAGCACCTGATGAAGCTGGGCCAGATGGTCACCATCAACCAGCCGCTGGACCAGGACACCGCGATGATCGTGGTCGAGGAAATGGGCCATACGGCCATCGTGGCGGCATTGGACGATCCGGAGGCATTCACCGACGAAGATACCGGCCAGACCGAGGGCGAGGCTTTGCCGCGGGCGCCGGTTGTCACCGTCATGGGCCACGTTGACCATGGCAAGACCTCGCTGCTCGACTACATCCGCACGGCCAAGGTGGCGGCGGGTGAGGCTGGCGGCATCACCCAGCATATCGGTGCCTACCATGTGCAGACGCCGCGGGGCATGATCTCGTTCCTGGACACCCCGGGTCACGAAGCCTTCACCGCGATGCGTGCGCGTGGCGCCAAGGCCACCGACATCGTGATCCTGGTCGTGGCGGCCGATGACGGCGTCATGCCGCAAACGCGCGAGGCCATCAAGCATGCCAAAGCGGCCAATGTGCCGCTGGTGGTGGCCATCAACAAGATTGACAAGCCGGGCGCCAATGCGGAGCGGGTCAAGAACGAACTGGTGTCTGAAGAGGTCATTCCGGAAGAATTGGGCGGCAATTCGCCATTTGTTCCGGTCTCTGCCAAGACTGGCGAAGGCATCGATGCCTTGCTCGAGCAGGTGTTGCTGCAGGCCGAAGTGCTGGAGCTCAAGGCGCCGGTGCAGGCCATGGCAAAGGGCCTGGTGATCGAGGCACGACTGGACAAGGGCAAGGGCCCTGTAGCCACCGTGCTGGTGCAATCCGGCACGCTGGAAACCGGCAACATCGTGCTGGCCGGCTCGACCTACGGCAAGGTGCGTGCCATGCTCGACGAAAACGGCCGTCCGGTCAAGACCGCTGGACCATCGATTCCTGTCGAGATCCAGGGCCTGACCGAGGTGCCGCAGGCTGGTGACGAGTTCATGGTCCTGCCTGACGAGCGTCGCGCGCGTGAAATTGCGACGTACCGGGCTGGCCGCTTCCGCAACACCAAGCTGGCCAAGCAGCAGGCCGCCAAGCTGGAGAACATATTCACCGACATGACGGCGGGCGAGGTCAAGACCGTGCCCATCATCATCAAGGCCGACGTGCAGGGTTCGCAGGAGGCACTGGCACAAAGCCTGCTCAAGCTCTCGACCGACGAGGTCAAGGTGCAACTTGTCTACACCGCTGTGGGTGGCGTGACCGAGTCCGACGTCAACCTGGCGATTGCGTCAAAGGCGGTCATCATCGGGTTCAATACCCGCGCCGACGCTGGAGCGCGCAAGCTGGCCGAGCACAACAGCGTCGAGATCCGTTACTACAACATCATCTACGACGCGGTCGATGAGTTGAAGGCGGCGATGTCGGGCATGCTTACGCCGGACAAGAAGGAAGAAGTCATCGGTACCGCCGAGATTCGCCAGGTGTTCAAGGTCAGCAAGATCGGCTCGATTGGCGGCTGCATGGTCACCTCGGGTGTGGTCCGCCGCGCCGCGCGTGTACGCCTGCTGCGCGACAACAAGGTGATTTTCAGCGGCGAGCTCGAGTCGCTCAAGCGGTTCAAGGACGATGTGCGCGAGGTGAAGGAAAGCTTCGAGTGCGGCCTGAACATCAAGAACTACAACGACATCCAGGAGAACGACCAGCTGGAGTTCTTCGAGATTCGCGAAGTCGCGCGCACGCTGTAAGCAGGATGCCAGCACCGTGGCCCGCAAGTCCGCAACGCCCAACCGCGCCTTCAAGGTGGCCGATCAGATCCAGCGCGATCTGACGGAGTTGATCGCGCGCGAGCTGAAGGACCCGCGGGTTGGCATGGTTACGATCCAGGCGGTCGAAGTCACGCCGGACTATGCGCATGCCAAGGTGTTCTTCAGCCTGCTGCAAGGCGATCCCGAGGAAACCCAGGCCGGGCTCAATCAGGCGGCAGGGTTCCTGCGCGCCGGCTTGTTCAAGCGCCTGCATATCCATACCGTACCCACCCTGCATTTCCTGTTCGATCGCACCAGCGAGCGCGCGGCCGACATGAATGCACTCATTGCGCAGGCAGTCGCCTCGCGCTCCAAGAACGAGGACTGAAAAACCGGGGTCAGATTCCAATTTCTGATTGGACGCTGGCCGCCAGAGCCAGCGTATGGGAAACAGATTAGCAACCGTCGGTGACAAACAGCGCGTGCTCCGCAGGCCGGTGCATGGCTTGTTGCTGCTGGACAAGCCGCTTGGCCTGTCCAGCAACCAGGCGCTACAAAAGGCCAAGTGGCTGTTGCGGGCCGAGAAGGCCGGGCATACCGGCACGCTCGACCCGCTGGCCACTGGCGTCTTGCCGCTGTGTTTTGGCGCCGCCACGAAGTTCAGTCAGTTGCATCTGGACGCCGACAAGACCTATGAGGCGGTGGCGCTGCTGGGCGTGACAACCAGCACTGGAGACGCCGAGGGTGAGGTACTGCAACAGCGCCCGGTCGCCATCGGGCAGGCAATGGTGGATGCAGTGCAAGCACGCTTTAGCGGTGAAATCGAGCAGACGCCACCGATGCACAGCGCATTGAAGAAGGATGGCAAACCCCTGTATGAATATGCGCGTGCCGGCATCGAGGTCGAGCGTAGCTCCCGCAGCGTCACGATCCATGCCTTGGACCTGTCATTGCGCCAGGATGCCGATTCGACAGCACTGCTGATGCGTGTGCGTTGCAGCAAGGGCACCTACATCCGAACGCTGGCGCAGGTCATTGGCGAAGCGCTGGGTTGCGGCGCCCACCTGACTGCGTTGCGGCGGGTCGAAACCGGTGGTTTTTGCATCGATGCCTGCATCACGCTGGAGCAACTCGAACAGATGCCGGATGCCGATAGGCTGGCGCACGTTCGGCCTGTCGCGGACCTGCTGTCAGGGCATCAATCGGTCCTGCTGGCCGAGCAGGATGCGGGACGTTTTCTCAGTGGACTGCGCCGTCGTGGCGACTGGTCCGACAACCCGCGCGTGGCCGTGTTCGGTGACGCGCCGCGCGCGCTGCTCGGAACCGGCCATGTCTGCGCCGGTGAGTTGATACCCGACCGCCTGCTGAGCCCGATTGAAATTGAACAGACCCTTGCCGGCGCCTGAAGGCCCGATTTCCAGAAAGAGAACCATGAGCTACAAACAGATTCGCAACATTGCCATCATCGCCCACGTCGACCACGGCAAGACCACGCTGGTCGACATGCTGCTGCGTCAGAGCGGCACCTTTCGTGCCAACGAAAAAGTCGCCGAAAGGGTGATGGACAGCAATGACCTGGAAAAGGAGCGCGGCATCACCATCCTGGCAAAGAATTGCGCCGTGGACTGGAAGGACACCCACATCAATATCGTCGACACGCCTGGCCACGCCGACTTCGGCGGCGAGGTCGAACGCGCCCTGTCCATGGTCGATGGCGTGATGCTGCTGATCGACGCGGTCGAAGGCCCGATGCCACAGACCCGCTTCGTGACAAAGAAGGCACTGGCTCTGGGGCTCAAACCCATCGTCGTGGTAAACAAAGTAGACCGGCCGGGCTCGCGCCCGGACTATGTGATCAATGCCGCGTTCGATCTGTTCGACAAGCTGGGTGCGACCGAAGAGCAGCTCGATTTTCCGGTCGTCTACGCGTCGGGTCTGAACGGCTGGGCCGCGATGGAAGAGGGCGCCGCCGGCGAGCAGTGGGGCAAGGATCTGGCGCCGCTGTTTGACACAGTGCTGTCGCATGTGCCGGCGAACAAGGGTGATCCGGCCGCGCCGCTGCAACTGCAGATCAGTTCGCTCGATTATTCGACCTATGTCGGGCGCATCGGTGTGGGCCGCATCAGCCAGGGCATGCTGCGCGTCAACCAGGATGTGCTGGTGATGGAGGGCGCCGAGGGCAAGTCGAGCAAGGCGCGGGTGCAGCAGATCTTGAAGTTCGAGGGCCTGGAGCGCGTGGCAGCCACCGATGCCGGTCCGGGCGACATTGTGCTGGTCAGCGGTATCGAGCAGGTGGGGATTGGCGTCACCATCACCGACCCGCTGGCACCGGCACCGCTGCCGATGCTCATGATCGACGAGCCCACATTGACGATGAATTTTTGCGTCAACAATTCGCCGTTGGCCGGGCGCGAAGGCAAGTTCGTGACCAGCCGGCAGCTGCGCGACCGGCTCGACCGCGAACTGCAGGCCAATGTCGCGTTGCGTGTCACCGATACCGACGAAGATGGCATTTATGAGGTTTGCGGCCGCGGTGAACTGCACCTGACCATTTTGCTGGAGAACATGCGCCGCGAAGGCTACGAGCTTGCGGTCTCCAAGCCACGCGTCGTGTTTCGAATGGTCAACGGCGAAAAGCACGAACCCATCGAGATGCTGACGGTGGATATCGAGGAAGGCCATCAGGGCGGCGTGATGCAGGCCCTGGGTCTGCGCAAGGGGGATCTGGTCAACATGGAACCCGACGGACGCGGCCGGGTTCGGCTGGAATACCGCATTCCGGCGCGCGGTCTGATCGGCTTCCAGAACGAGTTCCTGAATCTGACCCGCGGCACCGGCCTGGCCAGCAATATATTCGATGGCTACGAAGCCTATCGGGGCGACATCGAAAGCCGCAAGAGCGGCGTGCTGATCAGCATGGACGACGGCGAGATCGTCACCTACGCGCTGGGCAAGCTCGATGACCGCGGCCGCATGTTTGTCAAGGCCGGTGACCCGGTCTACGAAGGCATGATCGTGGGCATCCACAGCCGGGACAACGATCTGATCGTGAACGCGGTGCGCATGAAACAGCTGACCAATTTTCGCGTCAGCGGCAAGGAAGATGCGATCAAGATCACGCCACCGATTCAGCTCACGCTGGAATATGCGGTCGAATTCATCGAGGACGACGAACTGGTCGAGATCACGCCAAAGAGCATCCGGCTGCGCAAGCGCTACTTGAAGGAACACGAACGCAAAAAGGCCAGCCGCGAAAGCGTCTGAACCTGGCAGGCTTCGGGATCAGGTGTGCCTGGTTCCGGTTCTGCGCGGTGGGAACTTGGGACTTGATGCAATTACTTCCCGCCAGGCTGGCCAGCGCAGCCGATCAGCGATGCCGGGTCTTCATCGCGCGCTCGACCTCGCGCTTGCCTTCGCGGTCCTTGATCACGTCGCGTTTGTCGTGCTCGGCCTTGCCCTTGGCCAGCGCCACGTCGCACTTCACCTTGCCGGCCTTCCAGTGCAGGTTGATCGGCACCAGGGTATAGCCCTTTTGCTCGATCTTTCCGATCAGGCGCTTGATCTCCTCCTTGTGCATCAGCAGCTTCTTGGTGCGCACGTTGTCCGGATTGACGTGGGTTGACGCCGTTCCCAGAGGATTGATCTGACAGCCGATCAGGAATAGTTCACCATTGCGGATCACCACATAGCCATCGGTCAGCTGCACCTTGCCGGCGCGCAGGGATTTGACTTCCCAGCCCTCCAGCACCAGGCCGGCTTCGAAGCGTTCCTCAAAGAAATAGTTGTAGGCGGCCTTCTTGTTGTCGGCGATGCGGGCCGGTTTTTGCGCAGTGGTGTCAGATTTTTTGGCCATGGATGCAAGATGGAGTTGTCGATCATGCGAACAAGGCTTGTCTACAATCCCGCGCAGTCCTGCATTCTATGAAAACAGTCAACAAGTCGGTCCTGATCTGGTATCGCCCCGAGGAAATGTATGCGCTGGTCATCGATGTGGCCTCCTACCCGCAATTTCTTCCCTGGTGTGACCACGCCAATGTGCTGGAACAGGACTCTGCGGGAATGCTGGCTGAAGTCGGAATAGCCTTTGGTGGCGTGCGCCAGACATTCACCACGCGCAATACGCACGTCAATGCACGGACAGTAGACATGCAACTGGTCAAGGGCCCGTTTTCGCGACTGGACGGGCACTGGGGCTTTGTTCCCATCGGGGACGGTCAAGAACGTGCGTGCAGGGTTGAGCTCAAACTCAACTATGGCTTTGACAATGCCACGTTGGGCAAACTGGTAGGCCCTGTATTTGACCGGATCGCGGTCAGTCTGGTCGATGCGTTTGTCAAGCGGGCCGAACAGGTGTACGGAGCCTGAGGTGGCAATTCAAGTCACGCTTGTGTACTCGCCGTCGGCGCGGGAGATTCACGAAGAAATCCTGGAACTGCCCCGTTCCTGCACCGCCTACCAGGCGCTGCAGGCCAGCGATTTGCTGAGGCGCTGCCCCGCTGTGCTGGAAAGCGGAGCGAGCCTGGGCATTTGGGGTAAGAAAATCGGGCTCAGCCAGGCGCTGAGCGACGGCGACCGGCTGGAGTTGTATCGCCCGTTGCAAGTCGATCCCAAAGTGGCGCGGCGGGCGCGCTTCGAGGCGCAAGGCGCCAGGGCGGCTGGCCTGTTTTCCCGCAGGCGTGCGGGCGCGAAAGCCGGCTACTAGCTACTGGCGTCGAGTGGTGCAGCGCGCGCGGCATGCTCTCCTGATCGACCTGTGCCGAGCAGACCGCGTCAACCGCAATTTGCGTCGATCACGGCGCGATTTCTCTTTTTTTCTGAAGCGCGTGCGGCGTCATCCATGATCTCGCGCTCGCCCTTGGCGTTGGTGACCGAAATGCGCACGCCCGAGTCCATCATTGCCTGATTGGCCTTGGCCCGTTCGCAATCGCCAGCCTTGATCTTGGCCAGACGCTCAGCGTCCAGTTTGGTCTTGGCATCGGCCTCAGCCTCGGCTTTCTTCCTGCGCGCCAGCAGGTCCTTGTCTGTCTCGTTCAGCGTAATGCCACCGTCCTGCGCAGCAGCAGAGCCGACATTGACCGCTGTGTCGACAGCTGCTGAAGCTGGTGGCGTTGCGGCAATGGCCAATTTTCCCGGCTGCTT
The DNA here is from genome assembly GCA_037968655.1 of Burkholderiaceae bacterium. GTDB lineage: Bacteria > Pseudomonadota > Gammaproteobacteria > Burkholderiales > Burkholderiaceae_C > CAISIP01. The sequence goes on along the minus strand of JBBKVW010000063.1, from coordinate 15,039 downwards.
GACGATATTTTTCAGCGGAATGTCGTTGGGTGGCGGCTTGTCGCTGAAGACATGGCGGCCTGCATTGTCCAGCCACTGCCATTGGGCCTGCGCCGACATGCAGACAAGCAATATGGCGGCCGTAAAGAGGGTGCGAAACCTTTGCATGGGCGGAGTTTACCGAACATTGGTCGCGACGGCGACGGATACAATTACCGATTTGGAGCTTTCATATGCGCCTGCTCGGCAAAGCGCTCACCTTCGACGATGTGTTGCTGGTGCCGGCGTTCTCCCAGGTCCTGCCCAAGGACACCTCGCTTTCCACCTCGTTTTCACGCAATATCCGGCTCAACCTGCCCCTGGTTTCGGCCGCGATGGACACGGTAACCGAGGCCCGACTGGCCATTGCGATCGCCCAGGAGGGCGGCATCGGCATTGTGCACAAGAACCTGTCAGCCAAGGATCAGGCGGCCCAGGTGGCGCGCGTCAAGCGCTATGAATCCGGCGTGCTGCGTGACCCGGTGGTAATCACGCCCACGCATACCGTGCGCCAGGTAATCGACCTGTCAGAGCAACTCGGGGTCTCCGGTTTCCCGGTCTGCGATGGCGGCAAGGTGGTGGGCATCGTGACTGGCCGCGATCTGCGCTTCGAGACCCGCTATGACGCGCCGGTCAGCACCATCATGACGCCCCGCGACAAGCTGGTGACCGTGCCTGATGGCACGACGCTGGCGGAAGCCAAGGCCTTGTTGAACAAGTTCAAGCTCGAGCGCTTGCTGGTGGTCAATGACGCCTTCGAGCTCAAGGGCCTGATCACGGTCAAGGACATCACCAAGCAGACCAGCTTTCCCAATGCTGCACGCGACGCGCACGGAAAATTGCGGGTTGGTGCTGCCGTGGGAGTGGGCGAGGGCACCGAGGAGCGGGTCGAGGCGCTGGTGCGCGCCGGTGTTGACGCCATCGTCGTCGACACGGCACACGGGCACAGCCAGGGCGTGCTGGACCGGGTGCGCTGGGTCAAGAAAAACTATCCGCATGTCGACGTGGTCGGTGGCAATATCGCCACTGGCGCGGCGGCGCTGGCACTGGTGGAAGCCGGCGCCGATGCGGTCAAGGTCGGCATCGGCCCGGGCTCGATCTGCACCACGCGCATCGTTGCCGGCGTCGGCGTGCCTCAGATCATGGCGATTGACAGTGTTGCCACTGCGCTCAGGGGCAGCGGTGTGCCCTTGATCGCCGATGGTGGCATCCGCTATAGCGGCGACATCGCCAAGGCCATTGCAGCAGGTGCCAGTTCGGTCATGATGGGCGGCATGTTCGCCGGTACCGAAGAGGCACCGGGCGAGGTCATCCTGTACCAGGGCCGCAGCTACAAGAGCTATCGCGGCATGGGTTCTATCGGTGCCATGCAGCAGGGCAGTGCCGACCGCTATTTCCAGGAGTCCACCACCGGCAACCCGAATGCCGACAAGCTGGTGCCCGAGGGCATCGAGGGCCGGGTTCCCTACAAGGGCTCGATGGTGTCCATCGTCTACCAGATGTCGGGTGGCGTGCGCGCCAGCATGGGCTACTGCGGTTGCGCAACGATAGCCGAGATGCAGAACAAGGCCGAGTTCGTCGAGATCACGGCTGCCGGCATTCGCGAGAGCCATGTGCACGACGTGCAGATCACCAAGGAAGCGCCGAACTACCGGGCGGAATAACTGGCCCCCACGCTTGTCACTTCGTGTACTGCGCTGCCCCCCGAGGGGGCTGATTTTCCTTGGGGCGGCCCGGCGGAAAATCCGACCTGCGCAACGAATGGATTGGCGGCAGATGCATAAAACCATTTCATGAATCACCAGAAAATTCTGATCCTCGATTTCGGCTCCCAGGTCACACAGCTGATCGCACGGCGTGTGCGCGAAGCCCATGTATTTTGCGAGGTTGTTCCCTGCGACATCGGCAATGACTGGGTGCGCGAATACGCACGCGACGGCAATCTCAAGGGCGTCATCCTGTCGGGCAGCCACGCCAGCACCTACGAGGCGCATGATCTGCGCGCGCCGCAACTGGTGTTTGAGCTCGGCATTCCTGTGCTGGGCATCTGCTACGGCATGTTCACGATGGCGGTGCAGCTTGGCGGCGTGGTTGCTCCCAGCAACAAGCGCGAATTCGGCCATGCCGATGTGCGCGCCCATGGCCATACCCGGTTGCTCGACGGCATACAGGACTACGCCACACCGATGGGCCACGGCATGCTGCAGGTATGGATGAGCCATGGCGACAAGGTCACCGAGATACCGCCAGGATTCCATCTGATGGCCAGCACCGATAGCTGCCCGGTCGCCGGCATGGCCGACGAGGAGCGCCGCTTCTACGCGCTGCAGTTCCACCCGGAAGTTACCCACACCAAGCGCGGTGCGGCCATCCTCGAGCGCTTCGTGCTCGACATCTGCGGCACCCGTGCCGACTGGATCATGGGCGACTACATCGCCGAGGCGGTCGAGAAGATCCGCCTGCAGGTCGGCGACGAGGAGGTCATCCTCGGCCTGTCCGGTGGCGTCGATTCATCGGTGGCGGCGGCGCTGATCCACCGCGCCATCGGCAACCAGCTCACCTGCGTGTTCGTCGACCACGGCCTGCTGCGCCTGCACGAAGGCGACATGGTGATGGACATGTTCGTTGGCAAGCTGCATGCCAAGGTGGTGCGCGTCGACGCCGAGGAGCAGTTCATGCGCCACCTGGCGGGCGTCAACGAACCCGAGGCCAAGCGCAAGATCATCGGACGCGAGTTCGTCGAGGTGTTCAGGTCCGAGGCCGGCAAACTCAAGGACGACCATGCGCGCCATGTCGCCTGGCTGGCGCAGGGCACGATCTACCCGGACGTGATCGAGTCCGGCGGCGCCAAGAGCAAGAAGGCGGTCACGATCAAGAGCCATCACAACGTGGGCGGCCTGCCCGAACAGCTCGGGCTGAAGCTGCTCGAACCATTGCGTGAGCTGTTCAAGGACGAAGTGCGCGAACTCGGCGTGGCGCTGGGCCTGCCGCACGCGATGGTCTACCGCCACCCGTTTCCCGGCCCGGGCCTGGGGGTGCGCATCCTGGGCGAGGTCACGCGCGCATACGCTGACATGCTGCGCCAGGCCGACGCTATCTTCATTGAGGAACTACGCACCTTTATGGACCCGGAAACCGGCAAGAGCTGGTACGACCTGACCAGCCAGGCTTTTGCGGTGTTCTTGCCCGTCAAGAGCGTTGGCGTCATGGGTGATGGGCGCACCTATGAATACGTGGTCGCGCTGCGGGCAGTGCAGACCAGCGACTTCATGACAGCTGACTGGGCCGAACTGCCCTATGCGCTGCTCAAGCGGGTGTCGGGGCGCATCATCAACGAGGTCAAGGGCATCAATAGGGTGACCTACGACGTGAGCAGCAAGCCCCCGGCGACCATCGAGTGGGAGTAGGGGTCTTTCGAGGGCTATCGCGGTCTATCGAGATCTATCGCGAATCCAACTCGCCCTCTGACCTCGGCGATAGCGGAGAGTTGAGATGTCAACGTGACCTCAGACGGGGTGTGGTCTTTGCTGAACAGCAAATATTGCTGTTTCGTCGAATTTTCGGAACTGGGTGGAGCGGCTGAAAGTCGATTGCGCCGGCCTGTGAAGCCTTCGCATGGTCGATCAGTGCCTCGCTTGTTTCAGCCGGGCGCCTGATGGTTTCGGGGCAGCCCCCTTGCTTCCCGTCCAGGCTTAGGGCGTTCGCAGGCGTTTATTATAACGTCATATTGCACGGTAACATTGATCGTGTTATCGTGTCTCTACCATGTTAGATAACGCCACTCCGGAACCCGCCGTGGACGCCGCCGTCCACACGTATCTGCATGAAACCTTGGGAATCTCCCCCAAGGTTCGGGCGTGGCCGGGTGCCGGCAAGCTGCCTTACTTTCTGCAGGACACCTTCGAGATCCGGGAATTGAAGCTCCTGGATCGGCAGGTTCTCCTGGCGATCGACAAGCGGCCCGACAAGCCGGGCTTGGCCAACGTGCGAGGCCAGATGGACAAGCTGCGTCAACTGGCCGGGATGCCGGTGGTCTACGTAACCGGCACCCTCGCGTCCTACGAGCGCAAGCGCCTCATCGAGCAGAAGGTACCGTTCTTGGTGCCGGGCAACCAGCTCTATCTGCCGGATCTCGGGATCGACTTGCGCGAGTACTTTCGCAGGCCGCCCGCCGCTCCGGCCACCGCACTCAGCCCGGCGACGCAGGCGATGTTGATTACGGTCCTGCTCAGACAACCTTGGCGCGCCGAGTGGCAGCCCGCCGAGGTGATGAGCGACCTGGGCTACACCGCGATGACCCTGTCCCGGGCCGTCAAGGAGCTTACGGCCGCTGGCATTGCGACATTGCGCACCGAGGGTAGGGCGCGATGGCTGCACACGGAACGTACTGCCGAGCACACCTGGGAGCGAGCGAAGCCGTTATTGCGCAGCCCGATCAAGCGCCGATTCTGGGCCCGCCCCACCGTCAAGTGGAAGCCGCCCCGTGTGAAGCTGGCCGGCTTGAGCGCGTTGGCGCGACATTCGATGCTTTCCGAGCCGCAGTTGCCGATCTATGCCGTCAGTCCGGCGCAGTGGAAGACAGCGACACAGGCGGGCATCGAGGCCCTGCCTGAGCCGCTGCCCGGAGCCTGTGAATGGGAACTCTGGCACTACAACCCCGCACTCATCCCGAACAGCGAAACCGTCGATCCACTTTCCTTGACGCTCAGCCTGCAGGACAACACCGACGAGCGTATTCAACTCGCGCTCGATGAACTGAAGGGGCGCTTTCCGTGGTGAGGGGACTCGATGTCTTTCGCGAATACTTCGCCGGCCACGCCGATCAGTTCGTGCTGATCGGCGGCACGGCCGCGACGCTTGCGATGCAAGAGGCGGGGCTTGAGTTCCGTGCCACGAAGGACCTGGACATCGTTCTGCACATCGAAGCGCTCAGCCCGTCATTCGGCGAAGTGTTCTGGAGCTTCGTCGAAGCGGGCGGCTACGAAATCCGGCAGGCCAGCGACACTGGCAAGCCCGTGTACTACCGATTCCAGAAGCCAGCCGACGAGCGCTTCCCTGTCATGCTGGAGTTGTTCTGTAGGGCACCGGAAGGAATCAACCTCGCCGAAGGCAGTCACCTCACGCCGATCCCGATCGACGAGGCCGCTGCAAGTCTGTCCGCCATCCTGCTCGATGACGCGTATTACGAATTCATCCTTGCAGGTCGCAAGGAAGTTGATGGATTGCCGTGCGTCGGCGAAGACAGGCTGATTCCGCTCAAGGCCGGCGCGTGGTTGGACCTCGGCGAGCGCCAGGCGAAGGGCGAGCCTGTGGACAGCAAGAACATCCGCAAGCATGCCAACGACGTGCTGCGTCTGTCGCAGCTGCTCGCGCCGGACGTTCGCATCGAGGTCGCTCCAAGGATCGCGCAGGATCTGAGTCGTTTCCTCGATGGCATCGAAGCGGATCGCAAGATCGATCCAAAGTCCCTTGGAATCAACAGCAGCGTTGCCGAGATGATCGAACGTATTGCGCAGGCCTATGGATTGAATCGACGGCGCGCGACGTGATCACGATGAGGTGACGGTGGCGGGCTATCCGCTCATGCTTCGGGGCGCGACGAGCCACTACGGCAAAGTCCGCAGTCAGCGGTCAACACTGGTCGCTGATGATCGAGTGGGAGTAGCGGTCTTTCGGGGACTGCCGATATCTATCGGGAAATCGAATCCGCCATCGCCTTCCAGCCATCGACCCCGCTACCTGACCCGGGGCCGGCCTCGTCGGATGGAAAACTGCTGACAATAAGCGGGTAGCGCGCACGGTAGTAAATCAGCCGAGTTGCACTTGGCGCTGCAACGCATGAGGATGATCCACCCTCACTCCTTGCCGCACTGCCTGTCAATTCGATGAGCCGTGATCTCAACGCTGACGACCGCTTCATCCCTTCCAATTGGCGCATAAACGCTCCTGACAGTGCCGTGCGCAACAACAGTTGATGATTTGTCAGCGAACGGTTCAAGCGCCCGGGCCGTCTCGACCGGAACGTGACCGATCCTTTTTGCTACAGACGTGAGCCCAAGCAGCGAACGGCACTGCAGCCATACACCGATGCCTGTCCCACCCTCGGCACCATTTTCTTCCCGTCGCAATTCAACGCCAGATCCCTCACGACAGTGCGCTTTCACAATCGCTGCACGGTCTGGAACCGTCGTGCCGCCAATGATCGTGAATATCGTCGGCCCCTGAGCTTGTGCCGGGGACGGGTTCGATGCCGAAGCTGCGCTCATACTCGGACTCCTCCAGATGCGTTGTAGTCAAAGCAAACCCGCATTGATTGACCGGCGGTGCTTGTTCTTTTACGCCCGTATGCCATCGCCCTTGCCAGCACCCTCTTGCGACCCCAGTCCCGACCAATGAATCGTCACCGCATTGGAAGTGAGGACGGCGAGCGCCGAAGATCGTTCGATGCGGCGAAGGGTTTCCCGCGCCACCAGATACGCTGTCGTTTGCCGCTCGGACATGCGCAGCAAGTTGCGTGGAATGGTCCCTTGTTTGGATCTGCGAGGATGACGCGACGCCATGACAAACTCCCTTCTTCCTGGTCTTTCGTTTGCCTTTGGTCGGGCAGATGTGCCGCCCTTTCCAACGCAAATTTTGGGAGAGAAGGCAGGCAATTTCAATAGGGAGAAATATCAGGGAAAACCCTGAACTTCTCCTTTCATCCTGTCCGCATGTGTTGCATCAAGAAGCTGCGGCTGGAGTGGAGCAGGCGCGCGCCTGATGACCGTCCGAGGCATCAGAAAAAACTTTCGAACTGGCTCTTGAATGCCACTTGTCTGACCCTATTCTCAAGACCGAGCCGGCTGGAACTGGTCTCCTGCCGGTGTAACCACTGAATCGGAGGACATACCATGTACGAATCAATGCTGAGCTATCCGAACAGCGTGTTCGGTCAATTCGAGCGCCTTCGTCGCGAACTTGATGATGCGTTCGGCGTATCAGGCCTGCCCAGCGGCATCCGCTCGGTTTCGCCGGGCACCTTGCCCGCGATCAACGTGGGACGCACGCCAACGAGCGTGGAGGTTTACGCATTCGCTCCCGGTCTGGACGCCTCGAAGATCGACGTCACATTGGATCGCGGTGTATTGCGCATCGCGGGCGAACGGAGCTCGGGCATCCCCGAGGAAAGTCCCAAAGTCAACGTATATGCCCGCGAACGGGGGGCGGGGAGTTTTGCGCGCGCCATTGCGCTGCCGGAGGACCTGGACCCGGAAAATCTCAAGGCGAGCTACCGCGATGGGGTGCTCCAGGTGAGCATCGCACGCCGCGAAACGGCACAACCCAAACGCATTGCAGTGCAGTGATGCGATCGACATTCAAGGAGAACCCATCATGAGTGACAACAAACAATTGACCCAAGCCTCCCAGCAGCAGGAGCAGCAGCGCGCGGTATTGCCGGCGGTGGACGTGTTCGAGGACGAATCCGGTATCACCGTGCTGGCTGACATGCCCGGCGTATCCAAGAACGAACTGGAACTGAAGGTGGAAGGCGATACCCTCTCGATCGAAGGCGGTGTGCATACGCTGGCGCCCGAGGGCCTGGAAGCCCTTTATGCCGAAGTGCGAGTCCCGCGCTTCCGGCGCACATTTACGTTGAGCCGCGAACTCGACACGGCCAAGATCGAAGCCAATCTGAAGGACGGCGTTCTGACCTTGCGCATGCCCAAGAAGGCGTATGCACAAGCGCGACGGATCACCGTGACCGCGGGTTGATGGTCGATCTGTGATCCACCTGATGCGATTTTTCGAAAGGAAGAACCATGACCAAGCTTGCAGAGCAAATCAGGCAAGGCGCGGATCAGGCCTGGGAGTCGCTGTCGGAAGGCTGGCGTGAGCTCAGTGCCCGCGCCAGCGGAGCTCTGACGCGGTTTCGGCCTGTCGCCGCGCCAGGCAAGTCCACTGCGGCAGAGGACCCATTGCCATCCTTGAGAAGTTGGGCCTTCATTGCTGCCGATGTATTTGACGACGATGACAAAGTAGTCGTTCGCATCGAGGCGCCCGGCATGCGGCGCGAGGACTTCAACGTGGAAGTCAAAGGCGATGTGCTCACGGTCCGGGGCGAAAAGCGGCTTGCGCACGAATCCACCTCGGGCCGCTACCGGATGGTGCAATGCGCCTATGGACGCTTTCGCCGCGACGTGACCTTGCCAGTGTCGGTCAACGTGGACAAGACAATGGCCAGCTATCGGGATGGCGTGCTTCGCATCGAACTGCCCAAATCCGAGGGAGCGAGAGCGCGGCGCATCGCCTTGCAGGCAGGTTGAGCCGCTCTGTCGGCCGACTTCTGCTCGGTCAACGCCGCCGTTTGAGAGCAGCCGCTTCAGACCACCCGGTACCAACCGGGTGGTCTGTAAGTTGGTGCGCTGGTTGGCGACAATTACCTTGGGTGCGCCGGCAAAACCGGCATGGAGTAACGGGTGAAAGTCCCAGACAACAAAGTAGTAGCGGATCATGTTGGCCCCGAGTCATGCGTGGCGCATCGCGAGATGCGGCGCGAAGCGTTGTCAGGGGAACGCGTAGGCCAGCCATTGAGCCACGAAAGAATTGATATCCCGGGTGCCGACGCTGTCCAAGTAGCGCAAGGCCATACATCCGACGGCGCTCTCGCAAGCACTCGGATGACCCGGCGTGGTCGCAGACCCTTGCATGTGCGCACGCTCCATGCGCAGGAACCGGGAGATCTTCAGTCTGACCGTTGGCGACAGAACAAGCCAGCGGCCCGCGTCGGGAAGGTGAGGAGCCGAACCCGATGATGCACGGACGGGAGAAGTCAGACCTCGCCATGGTAGCGACGAAGCCGGCGAACAAAGCCGGGTGCCTTTCTCCAATATCGCCCGCAAACCCGCGCCAATCCTGGTGCCCGACACTTTGACGGCAACGAAGACGGAAAAAGTCTGCATCGACCCAAATGGCCCCTTGCAAATCAACGGCCTGGAACTCTCGTTGATGATCGAGCGGGATCTGGTTGCGAGTTCTATCGTGGCCCCTCTGAGATTTATCGCTGGGATGTCCGGCACAATCGTGACTCGCCCAACTGCCGCATCTCTACGCCGCTCCATGCGCTTCCTGCAATACAGGGACCTCGACTTGCGCCGGGTCAAACCCGCCTTCGCCAAGGTGCGCGCCGCCATCGAAGCCGGCGACTACAAAAGTGCCGACGTCAAGAAGTTGCATATCGGTGCCTACTATCGAGCGAAGCTCGACTACAGCAACCGGCTGCTGCTGCAATTTGCACGCCACGATGGAGAAACAGTGTGCCTGGCGCTCGAGGTCATCGAGAACCATGCCTATGACAAGTCGCGCTTCCTGCGCGGTGCGGCGGTCAACGAGGCCAAGATCGATCACGAGTCGCATGTCGATGCCGCCCAGTTCGCTGCCGAGTCCGTGCCGTTGCGCTGGTTGCACGCCACGCGCAGCGAGTTCGAACTGCTCGACAAGCCGATCGTCTTCGACGACGCCCAGGAAGCAGTACGGCGCCTGCCGGCGCCCGTGGTGCTGGTCGGCTCTGCTGGCTCGGGCAAGACGGCCGTCACGTTGGCAAAGCTGCGTGAAGCGCCGGGCCGGGTGCTCTATGTCACTCAGTCGGCCTACCTGGCCCAGTCGGCCCGCGCCCTGTACGACGCGCACGGCTACGACAATCCGGCCCAGGAAGCCGAATTCCTGAGCTACCGCGAGTTCCTCGAAACGCTGCAGGTACCGAAGGGCCGCGAGGTCAGTCTTGTTGCCTTCCGCGGCTGGTTCGATCGGCATCGCGATGCCGTCCGGGCGCTCGGCGACATCGATGCCCATGCCCTGTTCGAGGAGTTCCGTGGCGTGATCGGCGCCCACAGCACCGGACCACTTGGCCTGGATGAGTACCTGGCGCTCGGCACCCGTCAGAGCCTGCTGGCGCCGGCGGCGCGGCAGGCAACATTCAGCCTGTTTGGCCGCTACCGGCAGTGGCTGGGCGAAGCCGGCCTGTTCGACCTGAACCTGGTTGCCCATGATTGGCGGGCGCTGGCGCAGGCGACCTACGACTTCATAATCATCGACGAGGTGCAGGATCTGACCAGTGTCCAACTCGCTCTCGTGCTGGCCTGCCTCAAGGCGCCTGGCCAGTTTCTGCTGTGCGGCGACTCCAACCAGATCGTCCACCCGAACTTCTTCTCCTGGGCGGCCGTCAAGACTCTGTTCTGGACGGGACTGGCTGGCGAGGCCGCGCAGCGCCAGCAATTGCAGGTGCTGCAGGCGAACTTCCGCAACACGATGGCGGTGACGCAGTTGGCCAACACGCTGCTCAAGATCAAGCAGGCGCGTTTCGGCTCGATCGACCGCGAGAGCAACTTCCTCGTGCACAGTAGCTCGGGCGAGCCGGGCCAGGTGACTTTGATCCAGGCGACGGACGCAGCACTCAAGCAACTCGACACCGCCACGCGCGCGTCGGCGCGGCACGCGGTGATCGTGCTGCGCGACGAAGACAAGCCCGCTGCAAGGGCGCAGTTCCACACACCCCTGGTGTTCTCGGTGCATGAGGCCAAGGGGTTGGAGTACCCGCATGTGCTCCTGCTGGGCATTGTCTCGGGCCAGCGCGTCGCTTATGCAGAGGTCTGCGACGGCGTGTCAGCGCAGGAGGTCGAACGCGACGAGCTCGATTACCGTCGGGCCAAGGACAAGAGCGACAAGGCGCTCGAGCTGTACAAGTTCTACGTCAACGCTCTGTATGTGGCGATGACGCGGGCCGTGGAAAGCCTGACGATCGTCGAAACCGACACTGGTCATCCGCTTCTGAGCCTGCTCGGGCTGCGGCTCGGCGAGGCCCGTGCTGCCACGGTACAAGCGTCCAGCAAGGAAGAATGGGCGCAAGAGGCGCGCAAGCTCGAGCTGCAGGGAAAGGACGAGCAGGCTCGCGCAATCCGCGACAGCTTCCTGCAAGCCAGGCCGGTGCCATGGACCCCGTGGAGTCGCCAGCATGTCGAAGGCCTGGCTCCCAAGGCCCTGGACCGCAGCAACCCAAGCGCCAAACAGAAACAGTTGGTGCTTGACTATGCGCTATGGCACGGTCAGCAGGCCTGGGTGGAACAGCTTGCGCGCGCCAATTACCAGACAGCTCGCGGCCTGGCGCCCGACGGTGACTTTGGCTGGATCGGTGAATCCGCGATGCTCGGCCTGCGGCTGCCCGATTGGAAGCAGCAGCAGGAGCTGTCGCTGCGTGCAGTCGCCGCATTGAGGCAGCGCCACTTGCAGCCCTATTCAGCGAAGAACCTCAAGGACATCCTGCGGCTGTGCGAAGCCCATGGTGTCGACCATCTGACGCCGGTGGGTGGTACGCCGTTGATGTTGGCCGCGCGTGCCGGCAACGCCGCGCTGGTGCAGGCCTTGCTCGACAAGGGCGCGGATCCAACTGCCATGGACGAGTTTGGGCACACCGCCTGGCAGCACGCCGTCAACCGGTCGATCGACGAACCCGTCTTCGCCAAGGGGGCACTGGCGCAGCTGTCCGAGTTGATCGCGCCGGCAGGCATCGACGTGCAGGTGGACGGCCGGCTGGTGCGCGTCGAGCATCACCAAGGCGAATATTGGGTGCTCACCTTGATGCTGGCCGGGTTGAAGACGCAATGGTCGCATTGCGTTGCGAGACCGCACCCGACCTGGAAATATGGGCAGGGTTTCTTCGCCGAGCAACTGCATCAGACGCTCGAGGCATTGCCGGCGCATCTGTGGAAGGACAAGCGACGCAAGCGCAGCTACGTCAACCAGGTGCTGGCACGCGCCGAAGTTGCCAGCGGTTACAAGCCGGCACGCAAATTGTGGGCACGCACGCGCAATGGGCACTACCTGCCCAATCCGGCGCTGCTGCTGCGCCAGCGCGACGGCTGGCGGCCGGTGTATGACGCGCTGGAACTGGACTGGGTCGATCGAGGCAGTGGCGGTGAAAGCACATATCGCACACGGCCGGCGACAGCAGTCGCGCGGCTGAACGAACGGTTGGCCGGCGTCGCGGACGAATACTTCTGACCTAGGATTCGCCGCCCAAGCCACACTTGCATTGATTTACCGTCGAGACTGCGAGAGCCGGACGGCTTCACCGGGTGCATTCCACCATGACGAACCGGCGGACTATCGACTTCGTCGGCACGGCCCATCCGGCGCTGTGGCGCAAGTGGGACAGGCGCCGGCGCGGATACAAGGCGACGGGATATCGGATCGGGAATGATTTGTCATGGCGCATACGCGCCGGCTTGGCAAAATGCGGTCTTCCCAAGCTGAATCAGGCGATGTCATGAAGCACCAGAAGAAGCCCTCCAACTCGCCGCCGGAACACAAATTGTCCCGAACCCATGCCCCACCCGGGCTGGCGCCGATTGAGTGGCAGCGTGCCCTGCGCCGCCAGTTCGGGCGCGTGCAGGCTTTCGGGCTGGAGAACATCGGCTCGGAGCCGTTTTTTTCCGAGTTCCGCGTCAGCAATCCGGCGTCGAAATCAACCTACTACGTGGCCATTCGCGGGTCGCAGCCAGGCGACAACTTCTGCGCCTGTCCGGACTTTGCGACCAACGAACTGGGGACTTGCAAACACGTCGAATTCACACTCGCGAAACTGGCCAGAAGGCGCGGTGCCAAGTCGGCATTCGGGCGTGGCTACCAGCCTCCCTTTTCCGAGTTGTATCTGCGCAACGACGGTATCCGAACGATCCATTTCCGTGCCGGAACGGATTGCCCCGCCGCGCTGGCGCGCTCGGCGGCCGCGCTGTTCGACGCTGCGCAGGGCTGGCGTCTGCCAGAGGATCGATTCGACAAGATCGGGCGGTTTGTCGCCCTTGCTGCGCGCGCGGGCCATGAACTGCGCGCCTACGACGACGCGCTCGACTTCGTTGCCGGCAGGGGCGATGCGGCGCAGCGCGGCGCGACACTTGCCGACCTGTTCCCGGCTGGCGCTGCCGACTCCCGCTTGAAGAAGCTGCTCAAGGCGCCGCTGTATCCCTATCAGGCCGAAGGGGCGCTGTTTGCCGTACGCGCCGGGCGCGTGCTGATCGGAGACGAGATGGGCCTGGGCAAGACCATCCAGGCAATCGCCGCAGCGGAGATCCTGACGCGGCATTTCGGCGCCGCCAAGGTGCTCGTGGTCTGCCCGACGTCGCTGAAATACCAATGGCAAAGTGAAATACTGCGTTTCTCCGGTCGTCCGTCCAGGGTGATCACCGGTGGTCGCTCCCAGCGGCAAAAGGAATATGCCGGGGACGACTTCTGCAAGATCACCAATTACGAGAAGCTCAAGTCCGACCTCGACCTGATCTCCGCCTGGGCGCCGGACCTCGTGATCGTCGACGAGGCGCAACGGGTCAAGAACTGGAACACCATCGCGGCCAAGGCGCTCAGGCGCATCGACAGCACATACGCGATCGTGCTGACCGGAACGCCCCTGGAAAACAAACTGGAGGAACTCATCTCCATCGTCCAGTTCGTCGACCAGCACCGCCTCGGGCCGACCTGGAAGCTGCTGCACGAGCACCAGGTCAAGGACGAGGGCGGTCGCGTGACAGGCTACACCGGGCTCGACACGATCGGCCAGACCCTGGCGCCGGTCATGATCCGGCGGCGCAAGTCCGAGGTGCTGCTGCAACTGCCCAGCCGCACCGACCAGAACCTGCTGGTGCCGATGACCGAGATGCAGATGCTGTACCACCAGGAGAACGCGGACATCGTGGCGAAGATCGTCCAGCGCTGGCGCAAGATGAAGTTTCTCTCCGACCAGGACCAGCGCCGTCTCACCTGCGCCCTGCAGAACATGCGCATGTCGTGCAACAGCACCTACCTGCTCGACCAGGAGACCGACCATGGTGTCAAGGCGGACGAACTGGCGGAGTTGTTCGAGGGGCTGTTCGTCCAGCCCGGCGCGAAAGCGGTGGTGTTCAGCCAGTGGACGCGCACACATGCCATCGTCATCCGCCGGCTCGAGGCGCGCTCAATCGGCTATGTCAGCTTTCACGGCGGCGTGCCCTCGGAGCAGCGCCCGGCACTGATCGAGCGCTTTCGCGACGATCCGCAATGCCGCGTGTTCCTGTCGACCGACGCCGGTAGCATCGGGCTCAACCTGCAGCACGCCTCTACGCTGGTCAATATGGATCTGCCGTGGAACCCGGCGGTGCTGGAACAGCGTATCGCGCGCGTGCACCGCATGGGGCAGAAGCACCCGGTGCAGATCGTCAACTACGTGGCCAAGGGAACGATCGAGGAGGGCATGCTCTCGGTGCACGCGTTCAAGCGCTCCTTGTCCGCCGGGGTTCTGGACGGTGGCAGCGCGGAGGTATCGCTTGGCGGGTCGCGTCTGAGCCGCTTCATGAAGGACGTGGAGAACGTCACAGGGCGCATGGGTGACGGCGAGGCCATGGCTCCGGCCGAAGAAGCTGCCCAGGTCGCCGAGTTGGCATTGGCGCTACCTGTTGGCGCGACGACCATGGGCGCGGACGCGGACAACGGCGCCGCAGCGGCCCGAGCGGATGCCGGCGCATCCGGTCAGGAAACGGCGGCGCCAAGCACCGAGCCTTGGTCCGGCCTGCTGCGCCTTGGCGCCGAGCTGGCGGCTGCGCTCGCTGCATCGGACGATGGCGGTGCCACCACCCACCGGTGGGTCGAACGTGACCCCGCCACGGGGGCGCGCAGCCTCAAGGTGCCACTGCCGCCGCCGGAGACCGGCAAACGAATCGCCGATGCCTTGGCACTGCTCGCGGACGCGTTGCTGGGTGCGGGCACCAAGAGGCAATAGCAATGATTATGTTCGCCGTGCCCGTACCCGAGCGCCGACGCGGCAGTTCCAAGACGCGAACTGATGGTTGCGCCGCGTGAGGCGGGTGGCGGCGTAGTCGAACACCGCCTCGGTGCCCTTGCTGGCGGCGGGCAGTTCCAGCGAGTCTTCTTCGAGCGGCGTGACCGTGAGCAACCTTGGCGCCAGCTTCTTTTTGGCATACGCATCTGCGCTGGCAAAAGTAGTTCAATGGCCTACAATTG
>JBBKVW010000062.1:0-11909 GCA_037968655.1 Burkholderiaceae bacterium | reverse complement strand
GCTCAGGAACGGCGCGCTTTCCTACGGGCGCGGTCAGCCGATCTGGCTCGATGGCACGGTCAGCAACCCGCGCGGCGAGCCGCTGGCGGGCGCGCAGGTCGAGATCTGGCAGTGCGACGCCAACGGGCACTACGACCATCCGGGTGACGGCGCGCGCTCCGATCGCGCGTTCCAGGGTTTTGGCAAGGTCGTGGTCGGGTCCGACGGCCAGTACCGGTTTCGCACCATCCGGCCGGTCGCCTACAGTGGCCGCACGCCCCATATCCATGTCAAGGTCCGGCTTGGCCAGCAAGATCTTCTGACCACCCAGCTGTATGTGCAGGACGATCCCCATAACGCCCGCGACGGCCTGTGGCGCCGGCTGGCCCAGGCCGATCGCGATGCGCTGACGGTAGCTTTCAATCCGGTTGCCGACGGCCTGCGGGCCAGCTTTGCCATCGTCGTGGCAGCCTGAGCGCGGGCGCGCGAACGGGCGAACGGGCGAGCAAGCCTGTCCGCCGCAGTTTTCCTTGATGCAAGTCAAGCGTCGAATCGCCCGGCGCTGGTTCAATAGGGCACACTGATGCTCCCAATCTGCATCATCAGGAGAAACTTTCATGAACCGCGAAGTCGTCGTTGTCAGCGCTGTGCGCACCGCCATTGGAACCTTCGGAGGCAGTTTGAAGGACCTGCCACCCTGCGAGCTTGCCGCCAGGGTGGTGCGTGAATCGCTCGCGCGCGCCAAGGTCGAGGGTGAACAGGTTGGCCATGTGGTGTTTGGCCATGTCGTCAACACCGAGCCGCGCGACATGTATCTGTCGCGCGTGGCTGCTATCGAAGGTGGTTGCGGCGAGGGCACGCCGGCATTCAACGTCAACCGGCTGTGTGGATCAGGGCTACAGGCCATCATTTCGGCAGCGCAGGCAATCACGCTGGGTGACACGGACATCGCCATTGGCGGGGGCGCCGAGAACATGAGCCGCGCGCCCTACGCCAGCCTGAGCAGTCGCTGGGGCAGCCGCATGGGCGACAGCAAGATGATCGACATGATGATCGGCGCGCTGCACGACCCTTTCCACAACATCCACATGGGCGTGACGGCCGAGAACGTGGCAGCGAAGATGAACATCAGCCGCGAAGAGCAGGACGCGCTGGCAGTGCAGAGCCACAACCGGGCCGAGCAGGCCACCAAGGCGGGCTACTTCAAAGAGCAGATTCTTTCCATCGTGCAGAAGACACGCAAGGGCGACATCGTTTTTGACACCGACGAGCACTTCCGGGCCAATTGCGTGCTGGCCGACATGGCCAAGCTCAAGCCGGCCTTCCTGAAGGAAAACGGCACCGTCACCGCTGGCAATGCCTCGGGCATCAACGATGCCGCGGCAGCCGTGGTGTTGATGGAGCGCTCACTTGCAGAAAAGCGCGGCCTCAAGCCGATGGCCCGCCTGGTAGCCTATGCACACGCCGGTGTCGATCCGAAGTACATGGGTATCGGCCCGGTGCCGGCGACGCGAAAAGTGCTGGAAAAAGCCGGCCTCACGGTCAATGACCTCGACGTCATCGAAGCCAACGAGGCCTTTGCAGCACAGGCCTGCGCCGTGACCCGCGAGTTGGGCCTGGATCCGGCCAAGGTCAATCCCAACGGCTCGGGCATTTCGCTCGGCCATCCGATCGGCGCGACCGGCGCCCTGATCACCGTCAAGGCCCTGTACGAGTTGCAGCGCATCGGTGGCCGCTATGCACTGGTCACGATGTGCATCGGCGGCGGCCAGGGCATTGCTGCGGTGTTCGAGCGGACCAACTGATGCTGCAGTGCCGCATCGCGATGCGCGCCCAGTAGCCAGTCCCTTGCAAGCGCAAGCCATGCACGACCGTCGGCACTGGAACCTGGGCGCGAAGTTGGTTCTGGTGGCGGCGCCGTTCCTGTTGCTGGCATTGCTCAGCATCGCCATGACCCTGTGGGTCTCCTGGCAACTCGAAGGCGGCGCGGCGGCGGTCAACGAAGCCGGGCGCATGCGGATGCAGGCCTATCGCATGTCGCTGTCGATCAGCGCGCAGCAGCCGCAGGACCTGCCCGCGCTGGCGCAGGAGTTCGGCCGCGGCCTGGACATCCTGCGCAACGGAGACCCGAGCCGTCCGCTCTTCGTGCCATGGGACGACACCGTGCGGGCCCGATTCGCAGCGGTACAACAGGACTGGGGGCGCTACCAGTCGCGCTGGATCGATGGCGGCGAGGCACAGCTGGACCTACTGCAGCGCGAGACCGCTGGTTTCGTCGCCGCAATTGATGCGCTGGTGCAAGGCATCGAGTCACACATGTCGCGCTGGACCGCCCTGCTGCACCTGTCCCAGTTGATGACCATGGCCCTTGCGGTGATCGGCACCGCCGCCCTTGTCTACACCGGATACCTGTTCGTGCTCGAGCCCCTTGGCCAGCTCAAGCAGGCCCTGGCGCGCATCCAGGAAGGCGACTTCTCGGCCCGCGTGCCGCGTGTCAGCAGCGACGAGTTCGGCACGCTGGCCGACGGGTTCAATGGCATGGCGGCCCATGTGCAGTCCATGTACCTGAACCTGGAGGCACGGGTAACGGAGAAAACCGCCGAACTGCAGGAAAAGCGCGAACGACTCCAGGCCCTGTATGACGTGACCAGCCTGGTTGCCAAGGCCACCAGCCTGCAGCAATTGACCGACGGATTCGTCCAGTGTCTGCGCCAGATTGCCCACGCCGACGCCGTCGCGCTGCGCTGGTCGGACGAAACCAATGCGCGCTACCTGATGCTGGCCTCGCTCGGACTGCCGGCGACCATGATCGAGGCCGAGCACTGCGTGCGCGCCGGAGACTGCCACTGCGGTGCGCCGCAGGACCAGGCCCGATTGCGCGTGATACCGATTCGCGCCATGGCGCCGGGCAGCATGCGCCATTGCGAAAACGCCGGCTTTGAGACCATTGTGTCGATACCGATACGCCAGCATGACAGGCTGATGGGCGAAGTCGACCTGTTCTATCACGCGCAACGTGGTGTCGCACCCTCGGACCAGTCGCTGCTCGAAGCCCTCACCGCGCATCTTGCCGCAGCCATGGAGAACATACGGCTCAACGCGCTGGAGAAGGAAGCGGCGGTGTCGCAGGAGCGCGGATTCCTGGCCCGCGAGCTGCACGATTCGATCGCGCAATCGCTGGCCTTCCTGAAGATCCAGGTCCAGCTGATGCACGATGCCCTGGCCCAGGACGAGAGCGCGCAGGCCCATGCCGTACTCAAGGAGATCGATATCGGCGTGCGCGAAAGCTACGCCGACGTGCGCGAGCTGCTGATGCACTTCAGGACCCGCGCCAATGCCGAGGACATCGAACCGGCATTGCAGACCACGCTGCGCAAGTTCGAACTGCAAAGCCAGCTTCCAACCACGCTCCATATCCAGGGCCACGGCATGCCGCTGGCGCCAGACCGGCAGATCCAGGTATTGCATGTCGTGCAGGAGGCGCTGTCCAACATCCGCAAACACGCCCGGGCCACGCAGGTCTGGATCGATGTGCAGCAGCAGCCGCAGTGGCGCTTCGAGATCCGCGACAACGGCATCGGCTTTGGCACCGAACCCGATCTGCATGACGAGACCCACGTTGGACTGCGCATCATGCGCGAGCGTGCGCAGCGCATTGGCGCGCAGCTCGACGTGCTCAGCACGCCCGGGCGGGGCAGTTCGGTGATCCTGTGCCTGCCGGCGGCGCAAGCCGATCGAGCCGTGCCGGTCAAAAACGAAACCGCGCTGGCCGGCGTCGCCTGATGGCGGAGCTTGGCCCTCGACCACCCTGGCACACGCATCGGTCACCATGATCCGGATCCTGATCGTCGACGACCACACACTGTTTCGGCGTGGTCTGACCGCGCTGCTGGCACGCGATCCGCGCTACGCGATCGTCGGTGATGCGTCAGACGCAGGCCAGGCCCAGCGCCGCGCGCTCGAACTGCAACCCGATCTGATACTGCTGGATAACCACCTGGGCGGCGTCAACGGCGTCGACGCCCTGCCCGCGCTACAGGAAGCAGCGCCCGGGGCACGCATCCTGATGCTGACCGTCAGCGAGGACGAAAACGACCTGGCCGCAGCGCTGCGCAATGGCGCCAGCGGCTATCTGCTCAAGACCATGGAAGGCGACGCCCTGAGCGCCGCCATCGACCGGGTCATGGAGGGCGAGAACGTGATCGCACCCGAGATGACCGGCAAGCTGTTCGCGGCCTACCGCAGCGCGGCCAACGGCGCGGCCGATCCGAACGCCGACTGCGCGCCGCCCTCGCCACTGTCCACACTGACGCCGCGCGAACGCGACATCCTGCGCAGCATCACGGCCGGTGCCAGCAACAAGGAGATCGCGCGCCAGTTCGCGATCGCCGAGACCACGGTCAAGATCCACGTGCAGCACATACTGCGCAAGCTCGACGTCAGTTCACGGGTCCATGCCGCAGTGATGGCGACCGAGAGCGGACTGCTTTGATCCACGTCAAGCCCGGCGCGATTGCCGCCATGCCTAGTTCCACAGAACTAGCGCACCTCAAACAACCATAGCTCTTCTCCCTCGCGCCGCCACACCTTCAGGAGGATGGTGCCGCGCCGCTGCCGTTTCTACAGTGATGGCATGCAACAAGGAGATGCCACATGACCCGCAAAGGACAGGCGCTGTCCGTGCTCATCGTCAGCACGCTGGCGTTCACCGTCTGCTTCATGGTCTGGATGATGTTCGGCGTCATCGGCATTCCGCTGAAAAAGACGCTGGGGCTCAACGCGACCGAATTCGGCCTGCTTACCGCCACGCCGGTGCTCACGGGCGCCCTGTCGCGCGTGCCATTGGGCATCTGGACCGACCGCTATGGCGGGCGCATCGTGATGACCGTGCTGATGGCGCTCACCGTGCCGGCGATCTGGCTGATGGCCTATGCCACCGAGTTCTGGCATTTCCTGGTGATCGGCCTGTTCGTCGGCCTGGCCGGCGGCTCGTTCTCGGTCGGAACGCCCTATGTCGCGCGCTGGTTCCCCAAGGGCCAGCAGGGCTTCGCAATGGGCGTCTATGGTGCCGGCAACTCGGGTGCAGCGGTCAACAAGTTCATCGCGCCCGCCCTGCTGGTTGCATTCGGCTGGGCCATGGTGCCGCAAACCTACGCCGTGATCATGCTGGTCACCGTGATCCTGTTCTGGTTCTTCAGCTACAGCGACCCGGCACACCTGGTGCCGCCCACAACCAAGTTCAGCGACCAGCTCAAGCTGCTCAAGGACCCGCGGGTGCTCAAGTACTGCCAGTACTACAGCATCGTGTTCGGCGGCTATGTCGCGCTGAGCCTGTGGATGGTGCAGTACTACGTCGGCGAGTACGGCCTGGACATCCGCGCCGCGGCGCTGCTGGCGGCCTGCTTCTCGCTGCCCGGCGGCGTGCTGCGCGCGGTGGGTGGCTGGCTGTCGGACAAGTACAGCGCCCATGCGGTGACCTGGTGGGTGATGTGGGTGAGCTGGATCTGCCTGTTCCTGCTGTCGTATCCGCAGACTGACTTCACGATCCAGACCATCAACGGCCCGACGACCTTCCACATCGGCCTGAACGTCTACACCTTCACGATGCTGATGTTCCTGCTGGGCATCTCCTGGGCCTTCGGAAAAGCCAGCGTGTTCAAGTACATCGCCGACGAATACCCCACCAATATCGGCGCCGTCAGCGGCATCGTCGGACTGGCCGGCGGCCTGGGCGGATTCATCCTGCCCATCATGTTCGGCGTCCTGATGGACCTGACCGGCATCCGCTCGAGCGCCTTCATGCTGATGTATGGCGTGGTCTGGGTCTCGCTGATCTGGATGTACTGGACCGAGGTGCGTCGCACCGAGTTGATGGGCAAGAACGCGCCCGAGTTTGCGCTCAAGGGCTGATCAGCCCAAGACCAGAGAATGATCATGACGACAACCAAAACACCCGCCGCCATCATGCCGGCCCCCCCCAGCGGCGCCGATATCACCGACTGGCGTCCGGAAGATGAAAGCTTCTGGGAAAGCACCGGCAAGAAGATCGCCTACCGCAACCTGTGGATCTCGATTCCCGCCCTGCTGTGCGGCTTCGCGGTCTGGGGCATGTGGGGCATCATCACGGTGCAGATGCTGAACCTGGGCTTTCCGTTCACCCAGGCGCAGCTCTTCACACTGACCGCGATTGCGGGCCTGGCAGGCGCAACCATGCGCATCCCGGCCTCGTTCCTGATCCGCCTGGCCGGTGGCCGCAATACCATCTTCCTGACCACCTCGATGCTGCTGGCGCCAGCCATCGGTACCGGCATAGCGCTGCAGCATCCCGAATGGCCGCTGTGGGTCTTTCAGCTGATGGCACTCTGGTCGGGCGTCGGTGGCGGCAACTTCGCCAGTTCGATGTCCAACATCAGCACCTTCTTTCCAAAGCGCCTTCAGGGAACGGCGCTGGGCCTGAACGCCGGCCTGGGCAACTTCGGCGTCACGACGATGCAGGTGGTGATTCCGCTTGTGATGACGGTCGGAATATTCGGCGCAATGGGCGGCGAGCCAACCACACTGGTCAAGGACAGCGGCTGGATCTTCGGCAAGATCGCCGCCGGCACGCCAACCTGGATCCAGAACGCCGGATTCGCCTGGTTGCTGTCGCTGGTGCCGCTGTCGCTGCTGTGCTGGTTCGGCATGAACAACCTCAAGACCGTGTCCCCTGATACCGGTAGCCCGATCGCCGCCTTCATCAAGATCACCTGGCTCTACACCCTGTCGTTCCTGCCTGCCGGTGTGGGCCTGTACCTCTACCTGCCCGCGCCCACCGGTCTGGGCGTACTCAATATGTGGCTGGCGATTCCGCTGATCATCGCCAGCACGCTGCTGCTGATGAAGCTGA
The DNA here is from genome assembly GCA_037968655.1 of Burkholderiaceae bacterium. Taxonomy (GTDB): domain Bacteria; phylum Pseudomonadota; class Gammaproteobacteria; order Burkholderiales; family Burkholderiaceae_C; genus CAISIP01. The sequence goes on along the minus strand of JBBKVW010000062.1, from coordinate 5,044 downwards.
CCGCATTCGGCACCATGAAGGACAACATCGCCAAGCAGTTCGCGATCTTCAACAACAAGCACACCTGGGCCATGACGATCCTGTACATCGTCACCTTCGGCTCCTTCATCGGTTTTTCGATGGCGCTGCCGCTGGCCATCACCGTGATCTTCGGCTTCAGCCACGTGCCCGACGCCGCCGGCGTGCTGCAGCACACGTTGAAAAATCCCAACGCGCCGTCGGCCCTCACCTATGCCTGGATCGGCCCCTTCGTCGGCGCATTGATCCGCCCGCTCGGCGGCTGGATCTCAGACAAGGTCGGCGGCTCGATCGTGACGCAATGGATCTCGGCCGTCATGGTGGCCGCCTCGGCGGCGGTGGGATACGTGATGCTGCAGGCCTACCAGTCGGCGACTCCGGAGCAGTATTTCCTCGCCTTCATGCTGCTGTTCGTCGTGCTGTTCGCTGCCAGCGGAATCGGCAACGGATCGACCTTTCGCACCATCGGCGTGATCTTCGACCGCCAGCAGGCCGGCCCGGTGCTGGGCTGGACCTCGGCGGTAGCCGCATATGGCGCCTTCATCGCGCCGGTGGTGATCGGCGCGCAGATCAAGGCCGCCACACCACAACTGGCGATGTATGGCTTCGCGATCTTCTATGCGCTGTGCCTGATTCTTAACTGGTGGTTCTACCTGCGCAAGAACGCATACGTGCAGAACCCATGAGCAACAGTGCCAGACCCGACCCCTGCGCGCGACGCTGCGTCGCGCATGCCCCACGCTTTTCCAGGAGCAACTAGATGAGCCATTTCCTCGATCGACTGACCTATTTCTCCCAGCCCCGCGAGAACTTCTCCGGCGACCACGGCGTCACCACCGGTGAAGACCGCACCTGGGAGGACGCCTACCGCAACCGCTGGGCGCACGACAAGATCGTGCGCTCGACCCACGGCGTCAATTGCACCGGGTCCTGCTCCTGGAAGATCTATGTCAAGGGCGGCATCGTGACCTGGGAGACCCAGCAGACCGACTACCCGCGCACGCGCTGGGACATGCCCAACCACGAACCGCGCGGTTGCGCCCGCGGCGCCAGCTACAGCTGGTATCTGTACAGCGCGAACCGGGTCAAGTACCCGATGGTGCGCGGCCGCCTGCTAAAGACCTGGCGTGCGGCGCGCCAGACCCATGAACCGGTCGATGCCTGGGCATCAATCGTCGAAGACGACGCCAAGCGCCGCGACTACCAGAGCATCCGCGGCCTGGGCGGCATGGTGCGCTCAACCTGGGACGAGGTCAACGAGATCATTGCCGCCGCCAACGTCTACACCATCAAGAAGCACGGCCCGGACCGGGTCGTCGGCTTCTCGCCGATTCCCGCCATGTCGATGGTCAGCTACGCCGCCGGCAGCCGCTACCTGAGCCTGATCGGCGGCGTGTGCATGAGTTTCTACGACTGGTATTGCGACCTGCCTCCGGCCAGCCCGCAGGTCTGGGGCGAGCAGACCGACGTGCCCGAATCGGCCGACTGGTACAACTCGAGCTACATCATCGCCTGGGGCTCCAATGTGCCGCAGACCCGCACCCCGGACGCGCACTTCTTCACCGAGGTGCGTTACAAGGGCTGCAAGACGGTGGCGGTGACGCCCGACTACTCCGAAGTCGCCAAGCTGGCCGACATCTGGATGCATCCCAAGCAGGGCACTGATGCCGCCGTTGCGATGGCGATGGGCCATGTGATCCTCAAGGAGTTCTACTTCCCCGACCAAGGCGAAGAACGCCGGGCCGCCCCAAGCTCTTCAAGCCCCCTCGGGGGGCAGCCGCCAACTGGCGGCGTGGGGGCTCCAAAAGTACGCAGTGTCTATTTCGACGACTATGTGCGCCGCTACACCGACATGCCGATGCTGGTCATGCTCAAGGAGCATGTGCTGGCCGACGGCAACACCATCATGGTGCCGGACCGCTATGTGCGGGCCTCCGACTTCAACGGCAAGCTGGGCCAGGCCAACAACCCGGAATGGAAGACGGTTGCATTCGACAGCGAGGGCAAGGTGGTACTGCCCAATGGCGCAATCGGCTTTCGCTGGGGCCCGGACGGCCGCGCCGACGCGGGTCAGTGGAATCTGCAAGCCAAGGAAGCGCGCCACGGCAATGACGTCAAGCTGCGGCTGTCGGTGATGGAGGGCGACGCGGCCAACATGGAAACCGCCCAGGTCGGCTTTCCCTATTTCGGCGGCATCGTGACGCCGAACTTCCAGCACAACGACAGCGGGGACGCTGGCAAGGACGTGCTGATCCGCACCGTGCCGGCGCAACGCATCACGTTGGGCAAGGAAGGCGAGAAGCGCAAGGTGCTGGTGGCCACGGTGTTCGACCTGCAGGTCGCCAACTATGGCGTCGCGCGTGGCCTGCCCGGCGAAATGGCGGCCAGGGACTTTGACGACGACACGCCCTACACGCCAGCCTGGCAGGAACGCATCACCGGCACGCCGCGCGCACAACTGATCACGGTAGCGCGCCAGTTTGCCGAGAACGCCGACAAGACGCATGGCAAGTCCATGGTCATCATCGGCGCGGCGATGAACCACTGGTACCACAGCGACATGAATTACCGCGGCATCATCAACATGCTGATGATGTGCGGCTGCATCGGCCAGAGCGGTGGTGGCTGGGCGCACTATGTGGGCCAGGAAAAATTGCGGCCCCAGACTGGCTGGACCCCGCTGGCCTTCGCGCTGGACTGGATCCGCCCGCCGCGCCAGCAAAACTCGACCAGCTTTTTCTATGCCCACACCGACCAGTGGCGCTACGAAAAACTGACGATGGAGGAAGTGGTGTCGCCGCTGGCCGACAAGAAGCTCTATGGCGGCAGCATGATCGACTACAACGTGCGCGCCGAACGCATGGGATGGTTGCCCTCGGCGCCGCAGCTGCAGACGAACCCGATGCAAGTGGTGCGTGACGCAGCCGCCGCCGGCATGGACGCCAAGGACTACGCGGTCAAGGCGCTCAAGGACGGCTCGCTGAAGATGAGCTGCACCGACCCGGACCACCCCGACAACTGGCCGCGCAACATGTTCATCTGGCGTTCCAACCTGCTGGGTTCCAGCGGCAAGGGACACGAGTACTTCCTCAAGCATTTGCTGGGCACCAGCCACGGCGTGCAAGGCAAGGACCTGGGAGAAGAACACGGCCCCCAGGCGCTTCGCACCACCCCCCAAGGGGGCTCGGCCGACTTGGGGCGGCCCGGCGTCGGCCACTCAGCCAAGCCCACCGAAGTGGTCTGGCACGACAAGGCACCCGAAGGCAAGCTGGACCTGCTGGTGACGCTGGACTTTCGCATGAGCACGACCTGCCTGTATTCCGACATCGTGCTGCCAACCGCCACCTGGTACGAGAAGAACGACCTCAACACCAGTGACATGCACCCCTTCATCCACCCGCTGTCGACCGCCGTCGATCCGGCCTGGCAATCGCGCAGCGACTGGGATATCTACAAGGGTTTCGCCAAGAAGTTCAGCGAGATCTGCGTCGGCCACCTGGGTGTCGAAAAGGAACTGGTGCTGACGCCGCTGATGCACGACTCACCCGGTGAGCTGGCACAGCCATTCGAGGTCAAGGACTGGGCCAGGGGCGAGGTCGACCTGATCCCCGGAAAGACAGGGCCGCAGATGACCGTGGTCGAGCGCGACTACCCCAACGTCTACAAGCGCTTCACGGCACTTGGCCCGCTGATGAACAAGGTCGGCAACGGCGGCAAGGGCATCGCCTGGAACACGCAGACCGAGGTCCGGCAGCTGGGCGAACTCAGCGGCCTGGTGACGGCCGAAGGCGTCACCTGCGGCATGCCCAGGATCGAGACCGATATCGATGCCTGCGAGGTGATCCTGCAACTGGCCCCTGAGACAAACGGCCATGTCGCGGTAAAGGCGTGGGAGGCGCTGGGCAAGCAGACCGGCATCGACCACACCCACCTGGCGATCCATCGCGAAGACGAAAAGATCCGTTTTCGGGACATCCAGGCGCAACCGCGCAAGATCATCTCGAGCCCGACCTGGAGCGGCATCGAGAGCGAGACCGTGTCATACAACGCCGGCTACACCAATGTGCACGAGATGATCCCCTGGCGCACCCTGACCGGGCGCCAGCAGTTCTACCTCGACCATCCCTGGATACGGGCGTTCGGCGAGGGCTTCTCGAGCTACCGGCCGCCGGTGGATCTGAAGACCACGGCCGGCATCCACAACATCAAACCCAACGGCAACAAGGAGATCGCGCTCAACTTCATCACGCCGCACCAGAAGTGGGGCATCCACTCGACCTATACCGACAACCTGATGATGCTCACGCTCAGCCGCGGCGGCCCCTGCGTCTGGATGAGCGAGCAGGACGCGAAAAGCGCCGACATCGAGGACAACGACTGGATCGAGCTGTTCAACATCAACGGCGCGATCGCGGCGCGGGCGGTGGTCAGCCAGCGCGTCAACCCGGGCATGGTGATGATGTACCACGCCCAGGAAAAGATCGTCAACACCCCGGGCTCGGAGATCACCGGCGCGCGCGGCGGCATCCACAACTCGGTGACGCGCATCGTGCTCAAGCCCACCCACATGATCGGCGGCTACGCGCAGTTCAGCTATGGCTTCAATTACTACGGAACCATCGGCACCAACCGCGACGAGTTCGTCGTGGTGCGCAAGATGAAAAAGATCGACTGGCTCGACACGCCGGTCGGCCAGGAACTGGTCAAGCCCACCCAGGCCCAAGGAGAGAACGTATGACCCCCCACACTCATCACTGCGTGTATTCGTTGGACGTGCCAGCGCCAGAGGCGCCGGCTCTTCGCCACGTCCGGCCCTGCGCAGGCAGGCCCGGAGCCGCGTGGCTCAGCCCAGTGGGGGCCGTTGCCTCCCTTGGGACGGGCCGGCGGGGGGCAGCATGAAAATCCGCGCCCAAATCGGCATGGTGCTGAACCTGGACAAGTGCATCGGTTGCCACACCTGTTCGGTCACCTGCAAGAACGTCTGGACCAGCCGCCCCGGCATGGAGTACGCCTGGTTCAACAACGT
>JBBKVW010000061.1:0-19801 GCA_037968655.1 Burkholderiaceae bacterium | reverse complement strand
GCACCTGCGCGAAGGCGCCCGATTGCACCGCGCCCTTGGCGGGGCCGTGGGCGAGGCGCTGTCGCTGCAACGCCTGGCCGAGGTGGCCTTGCACGAGGGCCGGCGCGAGGACGCCCGCGTGTTGATCGACGATGCACTGGATGTCGCGCGACAGACCGACATCGGATTTCACCTGCTCGACCGCATTTATGGCACTCGCATCCTGCTGCACCACGATGACCCTGCCACTGCACTGCATGTCATGGAAGACGCCAGCGCATCGGTGCGCGGACCGCTGGAGACCTGCCCCGGCTGTCGCATCACCTTTGCCATTCCCGCGGCAATCGCGGCGGCGCGGGCAGGAGAGCTGGAGCTGGCCGAGCAACACGAGACGCAGTGCGCCTATCTGGCCAACGTGGTGATGCGCCTGCCAGCGTGGCACGCGGCACATGAGGAGGTGCTTGGTCATATCGCCGCCGCAAGGGCTCCACAGTCCGACGACGCGGTGACACGATTTTCCGCGGCGGCAGTGCGCTTTGGCCAGGCCGGGCAACCGCTGGACGCGCTGCGCTGCACCCAACTGGCACAGGCATCTGCATCGGGAGCATCCGCGCGCCCATGAACGCTCGATAAACCCAGCCAGCGGCGTACTACGCAAGCGGCTGCGCCCTGACCCGCCATTGGCAGCACAGTGTTGCGCTGTCGACGACCGGCGGGTTGTCAAAGCGACATCAAATCCTCTATCGCATCAACCACCATTTGCGTACCGATGGCGATCAACAACAGGTCATTGGCAGCGCGCACATAGCGATAGCCCGCCGGTGCCGGCCCGATCCTGATGACTACGGCCTGCGGCACCGGATAAAGCACAACCGACCCCGGCAAGGCCTGACCCAGCGTCCATTTCTTGGCTTGCCCGGGCGGCATGCAGCCGTTGTTCTTCTTGGCCAAGCCCGGCGGGCAGCGACCAGCCTTGCGTTGTTGTCCATAGTAGTCAGTGACCATGGTGCGCTGGCTGGCAACGAAATAGCCGCCTACGGGCAGTTCGGCACGGGCCACCTGGCTGTGCTTCTGCTTCTTGCTTTTCCCGTGGTTTTCGCCATCGGGCTTCGTCGCCAGGACGCTTGCACAGGACAACGCCAGAGCCAGCAACACGACAAGATGTCGCGTTGCAAAAGATTTATGGATGTTCACGGGCTACTCCCTGTAAGCAGAAAAGGCTGGAAACAGCTGGCTCGGCAAGCCGGTCGCCACGCGCCGACGCAGTTCGATCGGCCGGTCATGGATGCCCTGATCCGGCGCGAAGGGTGTTACCCGCCTTTTCCACTGCCACCACCGCCTCCGTTTCCGCCATTGCCATTGCCATTGCCATTGCCATTGCCATTGCCGTTGCCGTTGCCGTTGCCACTATTACCACCGCTCTGGCCGGCACCGGCGCTCTTGCCACTGGCACCGTGGCCCTGGCTCTTGTCGGCATCTGCACTGCGACCGGACTTGCCGGACGAAGCGTGAGCGCGGGATCCGGACGAGGCCGAGGCCAGCGTCGTCCCTTTGGACTTTTCAGATTTGGAGGCACTCATCACCTGACCAAGACTCACGCCGAGTTCCTTGGCGATCTGGCCCCAACCCATGCCGCTGGAGCGCATGTCCATGACCTGGTCGAGTGCGCTCAGGAATTCCTTGGACGTCGCATCGGCGGCAACCTGCGATTTGGCCAGTCCCAGCGCAATGTCGACATTGCCCCAGCCCGTCGACTTGCCGGTGCCCGAGACAGTGACATCGCCAATGCTCACGTCCTTGCCGGTACGCATGCCGTCGATCAGGGTGCCAGCTTCCTGGGAGGTGCCGATCAGCGACCCATAGTTTGCAGCCAGGCCGGCGGCGCGCGCACCACTGGTCGATCCCGCGGAGGCGGTGGTTGAAGTTTGCGTTGTGGTGGTGGCGGTCTGCGCCAGGGCTGCGGAGCCGAACATCAGCAGCCCCACCGTGGTGACGCCCAATGCATGCAGGGATTGGCGAATGAACATGAATACGCTCCAAAGTGATTTACAGGGGGGCCACACACATGTCTATGGCCAGGGTGATGCCCGGCGCGTGCCGGAGCCGGGAAGTCTCATGCTAACGGCGACCCCGGTCCACTTGTAAGGAACAAGTCGATCATCGACCGGCCTTTGCACACCGATACAAAGAAAATATCCGCCGCGGTGATGCTCCGGCCCGGATGCGTGCAGTTGCCAGCAACGCAAACAGGCCCGTCTCGGGCCTGTTTGCGTTGTCAAGTCATGGCCGGGCGACCTGGCCGGCCAGTGCCCGGCGCAGGGCGCTGTGCTTGAACCTGCTATTCCAGCTTGATATTGGCCTTCTTGATCAAGGCGCCGAACTTCTCGTAGTCCTGCCGGTTCATCTGCGCGAACTGCTCCGGCGTCAGGTTGCCGGGTTCGCCGCCCAGCCCTTTGAGCCGGGTCTGCACATCGGGCAGTTTCAGGATCTTGGCCAGTTCAGCCTGCAGGCGGGCCGTCACCTCGGGCGGCGTGCCGCCGGTGACAAACATGCCATACCAGGTGCTCATCTCGAAGCCCTGCACGCCGGCCTCGGCCAGGGTCGGCACCTGGGGCAATTCGGAGCTGCGCGTGGCCGTTGTCACCGCCAGTGGCTTGAGCTTGCCAGCCTTGATCTGGCCCATGGCCGACGAGGTGGTGTCGAACATGATCTGGATATTGCCGCCGATCAGGTCCAGATGCGCCTGGCTGCTGCCCTTGTAGGGCACGTGGATGCTCTTGACGTCGGCGGCCAGGTTGAAACCTTCGCCGGCAATATGCTGGGTGCTGCCAACGCCGGATGATCCGTACTTGAAGTCCTCCGGTTTGGCCTTCATCTGCGCCACCAGTTCCTTGACCGTGGTGGCCGTCACCACCGGGCTGACCACCAGCACATTGGGCACGGTGACGATCAGCGCCACCGGCGTCAGGTCCTTGATCGGGTCGAAGTTCAGCTTGAGCAGGTGCGGCGCAATCGCCTGGCCGGTGTTCGTGGCCACCAGCAGGGTGTGGCCATCGGCGGGTGCCTTGGCAGTCAGGTCGGCGGCAATCGTATTGGAGGCACCGGGCTTGTTCTCGACCACGAAGCTGCCCTTGAACGCCTCGCCCATCTTCTCGGCCAGCATGCGCGCAATGATGTCGGTGCCGCCACCGGCATTGGCACCGACCATGATGCGCACCGGCTTGCTCGGGTAGGCCTGCGCCAGTGCGATCAGCGGGGCCAGCAAGATGGCGGTGCACAGGATTTTCTTCAGTTGCATGTAATGGTCTCCTTGTTTGGTGTGATGGCTTTTTTCTGGCGATGGGCCTGGCCCATGCGCACGGCCAGATCGAACGCGTTGCGCATTGCCTGCGCATTGGCAATGCCCTTGCCGACGATGTCGTAGGCGGTGCCGTGCGCCGGTGTCGTGATCGGGATCGGCAGGCCGCCATGCACCGTGACGCCCTGCTCGAAGCCAAGCAGCTTCATCGCGATCTGGCCCTGGTCGTGGTACATGGTGACGACACCGTCAAAGCCACCGGGCGAGCGCAGGGCGCGCACGAAGGCCGTGTCGGCGGGAAACGGACCCTGCGCAGGATAGCCCTGCCCGGCTGCCAGCTGCACGCCGGGCGCGATGATGCGGCCTTCTTCGTCGCCATAGTTGCCGTTGTCGCCGTTGTGCGGATTGAGCCCGCACACCGCAATGCGTGGCTCGGCCACGCCCGAGGCGCGCAATGCTTCGGTGATCATGCGGATGGCGTCGGCCACCTTGCCTGGCGTCAGCAGACCACTGACCGCGCTTAGCGCCACATGCGAGGTGACGCGCGCGGTCCACAGGTTTTTCAGCACATTGAGTTCGCCGCATTCGCCGCCATAGGCCAGACGGTCCGAGAACCAGCGCAGTTCGTCTTCCTGGTGCATGCCGCCCAGGCGCAACGCGCCCTTGTTCAGCGGTGCGAAGCAAAACGCGTCTGCCTGCCCGGATGTGACGAGATCGACGCCCTGCGCCAGGGCCTCCAGCATGTAACGGCCATTGCCTTCGCCTGCCACGCCGGCCGTGAACCGGTCAGCCTGCAGTCCCGGCCAAGGGTGCATATGCACGGGCGCTGCGACAGCAGGGAAATCCTGTTGGCCAATCAGCCGGATATGGGCAGAGCTGGTCACTACTGGATCTTGCAGCAATTTGTCGACAAGTTCAGGACCGATGCCGGCAGGATCGCCGGTGAACAAAGCAATAGTGGGTGCAGTGGCAAGGTGCATGGCTTGGAAAAATCCGGCAAGATCCAACATCATCGTCTGGATGTGTAATTTGTAACCTGTAATTACGGATAATGTAGCGAGCAGGAATCTTGAAGTCAAGTCGCTTTTTCAACCATACTCGCCGCCATGCCAACCCCGGAACCCATCGCGCAGATCGCGCGCACACCCCTGCATGAGGAGGTCACAAGCCGGCTGCGCGACATGATCGTGGAATCACAACTCAAGCCCGGCGAACGGATCCAGGAAATGCAGCTGGCGCAGCAGCTGGGCGTGTCGCGCACCCCGATCCGCGAGGCGCTCAAGGTGCTGACGTCCGAGGGACTGGTGGAACTGCTGCCGTTGCGCGGCGCCATCGTCAAGGTGTTCAGCGACAGGGACGCGCGCGACATGCTGGACGTAATCGCCCTGCTCGAGGCCTTTGCCGGCGAGCGCGCCTGCCAGGCCGAGCCGGCACGGATAGACGCCATCCTGGACATGCACCGCCAGATGCGCGTGCTCTATGACAAGCGCCAGCGCCTGGAGTACTTCGTGCTGAACCAGCAGATCCATGAAGCGCTGATCGCGCTGGCCGACAACGAGACCCTGAGCCTGACCCACGCTACGCTCAGCAAACGCATGCGCAGTCTGCGCTACAGCGGCAATTCCTCGCCCGAGAACTGGGCTGCGGCGTTGGGCGAACACGAAGCCATGATGGTGGCGCTGGAGCAGCGCGATGGCCCGGCGCTGGCCGAGGCGATGCGATCGCACATCAACAACACCTGGCCGCGGGTCAGGCTGTCCATGCCTGCGCAACCGACCTGACGGCTTGTTGCCGCGGGCCTGGCCCCAGCTGCCCGCCATTGGGCACAGCCGCTTCGTTGTGCACCGTTGCCGCAAGCACTATCAGAAGGCCCACACCCCCAGCGCCAGGCCCCAGCCGATCAGCCCGACACCGCTCAGCCGCGCGACCAGTTGACCGTGCCGCCAGGTCTTTTCCAGCAGCACATAGACCGACAGGCCGACGATCCAGTACAGGTTCATCACGCCGCCGAAAAACAGCAGCGCCATCAGGAACCAGCAGCAGCCAAGGCAATAGCCACCGTGGGCCAGCCCCATGCGCAATGCACCGCCAAGGCCGGCGCGCCAGTGGCCGACCAGAAAGCCGATCGGCGTCTGGCAATGGCGCAGGCACATGGCCTTCAAGGGTGTCAGCTGCCACAGGCCTGCGGCAAGCAGGATCGCTGCGCCCAGCCCCGGTCGCGTCGTGACCAGCATCGGCGACATCGCCCGGACCGACTCCAGACCCCATTGCAGCGCTGTCGCGGCCACTGAAAAACCGCCCCAGACGATCAGATAGCCACAGGCGAACAACAGCGTCGGTGTCAGGGCCGGGCCGGCCAGCCTGTCCTTGCGGTTGACGCGGGCAAACAGCAGCAGCATCGGCACTGCGCCCGGCAGCATCATGGCCAGCATCATGACCCACCACATCGAGAACACCAGCAGCGCATAGGCCGGCGACCACAGCGCCGGCTGCATCAGCCAGCCGTCCATGGCCGCCATCGCGGTCATCTCGAGCGCGCTCATCTGCATCCCGGCACCGGAAAGCAACCAGGCCCATGCCAGCGCAACAATGGCGCCGATGCCGGCCAGCAGGATCAGCCGCTCGCGCCGCAACAGGGCATCCACCATGGCCATCGGCATCCCGGCACCGATCAAGGGCGCGCGTACTTCTGCTTGTACTCGTCGTAGCTGTGCACCAGGCCCTTGGGTCCCCATGCCACTTGCGCAATCGAACTATGGCTGCGATTCAGGTCGAACCTGATCGGGCCCATGCCCTTGGCAAAGCCGGCCACGTTCTCGGCCTCGTGAAATACCCAGCCATCGGGCAGCACCGTCATCATCCGGTGCTCGGCGTCGGTGACCGGGTTACGGATCGGCTCGCTGTGCGCCCGGATCACCTTGGGCACCTCGACGCGGGCGCGCCGCTTGTCGATGTCCCATTCGAAAGTGATGGGTGCAAACAGCGGATCCTTGATCGTCTCGATGATGAGCGAGAAGATCTGGAACATGGTGCCGACCGCCTGGTCCGCCCCCGACAGGATGTAGAACAGCGCATCCTTTTGCGCGTCGTTGGCGCGTTCGTCGATGATCGGGTGCATGACACCGTGGCCGTGGTGGATGGCGCGCGGAAAGTTGAAAGCGGCTATCACTGCAAGGCCATCGAGCGCGACGCCGTCGCAGTGGCCCTTGTCGATCTTGAACCCGACCAGTCCGGTGCAATAGCCCCGGGTCGGATCGGCCATCGACTCACATGGGCAGCCCAGGTCGCAGCTGCAGTATTCGAGATATTTGCCTTCTATGAGCCAGTCGCGTGCCATCGTGTTCTCCTTCATGAACAAGGTGGCCTGACCATCGGGTCGTTGGCCCCGACGTCCACCTGCACATCGGGACCGACCGTCACTCAAAATGACAAGACCATTCGGCGCCCGTAAGACGCATCCGTCAATACTGTGCATCCGTCCATGTATATGCCAGCCCGGAACGCCAATCCAGAGCGAGTAGGCTCAGGGCATGCTCCTACCCCGCGACAGCGAACTGCCCCGGATCGGCGCGTACCAGACAGCGCCCGCGCTGCAGATCGTCATCGAAGTGCCGCGCGGCAGCTTCCTCAAGCGCGGCCTTGATGGCAGCGTCCATTTCGTCTCGCCCCTGCCCTGCCCCTACAACTACGGCGCCGTGCCGGCCTATTTGGGCATGGAAGGCGATCTGCTGGATGTGCTGGTGCTCGGGCCGCGCCTGCCCTTTGGCACGCATGCGCGCCTGCCGGCCTGGGGCGCCATCACACTGACCGATCGCGGCCTGTCGGACGACAAGCTGGTCTGCAGCGCGCACCCGCCCAGCGCCGGCGAGATCCGCAATCTGCTGCGCTTCTTTCGCTTTTACGCCTGGTGCAAGTGGCTGCTCAACACGCTGCGCGGGCGGCCCGGGCGCAATGCCTGCGAAGGCTGGTGCGATGCCGCCGATGCGCTGGCGCGGGCCAGGCCGATACCGCGCGGTTGGGTCGGACCGACTGTTCCCTATTGAGCCGGCTGGCAAGACGGGCCAACCGTCGCAGACCTCCGCTGGTACTGCCCGTCGGACGCCACGGCCGGCGCGCGCCAACTGCGGCGCCCGTCACACCACCAGCGGCGGCTCCTCCATCGCCTCGCACTGCTCCTCCAGCATCTGCACCTGGCCCTTCCAGTAGTCACTGGAGCCGAACCACGGAAAGTTGATCGGAAAGATCGGGTCGGCCCAGCGCCGCGCCAGCCAGGCGCTGTAGTGGATCAGGCGCAGCGTGCGCAGCGGCTCGATCAGCGCCAGTTCGCGCCGGTCGAACGCGCGGAACTGCTCATAGCCGTCGACCAGGGCGCCGAGCTGGCGTTGGCGCTGTCGCCGGTCGCCTGATAGCAACATCCACATATCCTGCACGGCAGGGCCGGTGCGCGCGTCGTCCATGTCGACAAAATGCGGGCCCGGGCGGGCGGCTGCCGGCACGTCGGTGGGTGTCCACAGGATATTGCCGGGGTGGCAGTCGCCATGCAGGCGCAACAGGCGGATCGGCTCGTCGCCCTGCGCCGTCGCGCGCGCGCTCAGGCAGTCGTGTTGATCGACCATTTCCAGCGCCCGCGCCGACATGTCGGCCCAGGCGCGCTGCACGTCCAGCGGAATCCTGTCGTTCTCGAGCAACCAGTCGCGCGAGGCCGCACCGAAGGTCTGCAGATTGAGCGCCGGCCGGTGCGCAAACGCGCTGGCCGCGCCAACCGCGTGAAATCGGGCCAGAAAGCGGCCGATCCATTCCAGCACCTCGCCGTCGTCGAGCTCGGGCGCGCGACCGCCACGGCGCGGACTGACGCTGAACATGAAGCCGCCGAACTGGTGCAGCGTCGCGCCCTCGAGCATGAGCGGACACACCACCGGAACCTCGGCCTGCTCCAGTTCGCGCGAGAAATCATGCTCTTCCTGGATCTGCAGCGCGTTCCAGCGCCCGGGCCGATAGAACTTGGTGACGACCGCGCTGCCATCCTCGAGCTGCACCTGGTAGACCCGGTTCTCGTAGCTCGACAGCGCGGTCAGGCGCCCGTCGCCGCGCAAGCCAACGCCCTGCAAGGCATCGAGCACCTGGTCGGGCGTCAGCACCTCATAGGGATGGGTTGCGGACAGGGCTGGGGGGTTCGATGCAGGGGGTGACGCCATGGCGACATTGTCGGCGCTGGCCCGAACGCCTAGCACTTGTAGGCCCGGAACTTTTGATCTAACATAAGTTCAACTAAGAAAGTTAAAGGAGACATTCGCGATGTCTGCAGCCGGCAATACGGACAACCCATTGCTCGGAACCTGGCACCTGGTGCGCTGGGAAATCAGCTATGGCGACGGCCGTCCGGCCAGCCTGCCGTTCGGCCCCGATGCGACCGGTCTGATCCTGTACAGCGGCGACGGCACGATGAATGCCTGCATTGCGCGCGGCCAGCGTCCGGCGCTGTCCAGTGCCAGCGTGCGCAGCGCGCCGGAGGCCGAGCGCCTGGTTGCGTTCGAAAGCTATTTCCAGTACGCCGGTCCCTATGCAATTCGCGGCGCGGCGCCACGCCAGCAGGTGGTGCACAGCGTGACACATGCGCTCAATCCCAACTTCGTCGGTACCGAACAGATACGTGACATGCTGTTTGCCGACGATGGAACACTCACGCTGTCGGCGTCGGACACAGTTCCCGATACCGACGTGGCGCGCCACCATCGCCTGATCTGGCGGCGCTGAGCGGGCCATGCACAACCACGCAATGCAGGACCGTGCGATGGCCAACGCCGGCGAATTGTTCGAGCGCCACCGAGAGCGCTTCCAGCGCGCCCAGGTGGCCTGCGTGGAGCGCAACTGCTGGAGCCCGTTCCCGGAGCTTCCCGGCAAGTACCCCGATGCCGCAAATGCCCAGGCCGCAGGACTGGCGGCGTTCCAGGCCCACCTGGGCGAGGCGCAGCCCAGGCACTTCGAGCTCGCGCAACCTGGCGTTCGCGGCACTTTGGGCAGCGAAATTTCGCCATACACGCGCCAGCCACTGGGCATCCGCTATCCGCAGTCGGACGTCGATGTGCTGTTCGATGCGGCGCAGACCGCCATCGACAGCTGGTCTGGCGCCAGCGTGCAGCAACGCATCGGCGTGTTGATGCAGGTCGTCGATGTGCTGTACCGCGAGCATCTGTTCGAACTCACGCACGCGGTCATGCACACCGCCGGCCAGAGCTTCAACATGGCCTATGCCGGCTCGGGCGTCAACGCGCTGGACCGCGCCATCGAAGCGCTGGTGCATTCGCACCAGGCCCAGCGCTATGTGACGCCCCATGCGCGCTGGGAGCGCCAGTTCGGTGCCTCCACCATCACGCTCGAGAAAACCTATCGCCTGGTGCCGCGCGGCGTGGCGGTCTGCTTTGCCTGCGCCAGTTTCCCGAGCTGGAACGCCTGGCCTTCCATGATGGCCAGCCTGGCCACCGGCAATGCGGTGATCGTCAAGCCGCATCCGGCCACCATCCTGCCGATGGCGATCTCGGTGCGGGTGTTCCGCCAGGTGATCGCGGCGGCGGGCTTCGACGCGAACCTGGTGACCATGGCGCTGGACACGGTGGAGCAGCCGATCGGCAAGATCCTGGTCAAGCACCAGAAGACCGCCATCGTCGACTTCACCGGCAGCGTGGCGTTCGGCCAGTGGGTCGAGCGCAATGCCTACCCGGCGCTGGTTTTCACCGAGACTGCGGGCTGCAATACCGTGCTGCTGGAGTCGTGCGATGACCTAGAGCCGGTGCTGCGCAGCCTGGCAACCACCATGTGCATGTTCAGCGCCCAGATGTGCACCAGCCCGCAGAACATCTACATTCCGGCCGACGGCGTGCGCACGCCAAGCGGCACGGTGCCGCTGGACGAGGTGGCAAGGCGCCTGGCCGACGCCATCGCCAGCCTGACGGCCGATCCCAAGCGGGCCGCGATGATCCTGGCCACGATCCAGTCCGACCAGACGCTGGCGCTGGTACAGCAGATGCGCGCGGACGGTGCGGCGGGCGGCACGGTCCTGCTCGAGCCGCAGGCCTATGTGCATCCCGAGTTTCCCGACGCCCGCACCTGCACGCCACTGCTGCTGCAACTCACCACGGCGCAGCGCGACCTGTATGGCGCCGAGCGCTTCGGCCCGATCAGCTTCGTCATCCGATGCGCCGACGCCTCCGACGCGCTGGCACAGGCTACGCGCGATGTGGCCGAGTTCGGCGGCCTGACCGCATTCCTGTATTCGACCGACGAGGCCTTTGTGGCACAGGCCGAAACAGCCTATGCGCGTGCCGGCGCCCAGCTCACGATCAACCTGACCGGCGCGATGCCGCTCAATTTCGCCGCTGCCTACAGCGACTACCACGTGACCGGGCTGAACCCGGCCGGCAACGCGACTCTGACCAATCTGGCCTTCGTTGCCAGCCGCTTTTGCATCAGCCAGTCGCGCCGACCGGTGCGTGCGACCACATCCCAAGCTTCCTGAAGGAGATACCCCATGGGCGCCAATGACACCAATGCATTCAACGAAATACCGGTTCTGTCGGGCGGCTTTGCCCCGATCACGCAAGAAACGACGATAGAGCTGACCGACATCGAGGGCGAGATTCCGAAGGACCTGAGCGGCATGTATGTGCGCAATGGCCCGAACCGTAAATTCGAGGCCGCTGGCCGTTACCACTGGTTCGACGGCGACGGCATGCTGCATGCCGTGCGCTTCGAGGGCGGCCGCGCCCAGTACCAGAACCGCTGGGTCATGACCGACAGCCTGCAGGAAGAACTCGCCGCCGGCAGCGCGCTGTGGCAGGGCATCAAGGACCCGCCGCGCAAGGACCGGCCCGACATGCCGATCAAGAACACCTCCAACACCGACGTCAAGTTCTACGCCGGCACGCTGGTGTCGATGTGGTACCTGGGCGGCGCCGTCTACCAGTGCCGCCCCGGTGACCTGTCCACCATCGGCAAGCTGGCAGTCGATCCGCGCCTGGAGGGCCTGCCGATCTCGGCCCATTCCAAAGTCGACGAGCGCACCGGCGAATTCCTGTTCTTTGCCTACGGCAAAGAGGCGCCCTACATGCACTACGGCGTGATGGACCGCCGCGGCGCGCTCAAGACTTTCATCCCGGTGCAGCTGCCCGGCCCGCGCCTGCCGCACGACATGGCGATCACACCCAACTACAGCATCCTGCACGACCTGCCACTGTTTTACGACATGGACGCGTTTGCGGCCGGCCGGCACAAGCTCAAGTTCCACCACACGCTGCCCTCGCGCTTTGCCGTCGTGCCGCGCCATGGCACGCCGGACCAGATCCGCTGGTTCGAGGCCAGCCCGACCTACATTTACCACGTCTCCAATGCCTGGGAGGAGATTGATGCCCACGGTGGAACCGAGATCGTCATGACCGGCACGCCGTTCCGTCTGCCCACCGACGTGCGCGGCCAGCTTGATGTAGACCGCTTCCCAAAGATGCTGGCCAACCTGGAACACGACTTCATCTTCAAAGAGTGGCGCTTCAACCTGCGCACCGGGCAGACCCGCGAGCGGGTCATCGACGACATCGTCAATCAGGAGTTCCCGGTCATCAACTCGTGGATGCAGGGCTACAAGACGCGCTATTCCTGGAACGTGCTGATGGCGCGGCTCAACCGCGCCGAGGACCCGCGCTTTTGCGGCCTGGTGCGTTACGACCTGGAACAGGACAGCTGCACCAGCTACCACGCCGGCGTACACAAATGGTTCAGCGAGGCACCCTTCGCGCCCAAGGACAACTGGAAGAACGAGGACGACGGCTACCTGGTCGGCTTCATGTGGGACGACGAAAAGAAGGCCTCGTTCCTGACCATCTTCGACGCCCACGACATCGCGCGCGGCCCGGTCTGCAAGATCCGTATGCCGCAACGCGTACCGAATGGCTTTCACGCGACCTGGGTCAGCGCAGAACGGCTGGCGCGCGGCTATTGACCCGGCGCATCCAGCAGACCACATGAAGTCAAACGGCCTGCCGGTACACAACATGCCGGCACTGGGCAGCAGCGTCGCGACCCGCACGGCTTATACGCAATTTTTTGTCAGCCAGCGCAGCTGGATCGCTGGAAATAGACCATGATCCTGGCGCCCAAAGACACGATCGACAGCTACACGCAACACGGCTGGTGGGGCAAAAACACCTTGTGGGACCTGTTCGTGCAACAGGCGACGCGGCGCCCGGATGCGGAGGCGGTTGTCGATGCGCCCAACCGCGGCGACTTCGCACACGGCACGCCGCAGCGCCTGACATGGTCGCAACTGTCGGATGCAGTTGATCGTTTCTGCCGGCTGCTGCTCGACCAGGGCCTGCGGCGCGACGAACGCCTGCTGATGCAGTTGCCCAACGGGGTCGAGCAATACGTCGTCTACCTGTCGTGCGCCCGCTTGGGCATCGTGGTCACGCCCGTGCCGGTGCAATATCGCGAAAACGAACTCGAACACATCCTGGCGCATACGCAAGCCGCCGCTGTGGTCACTTTCAGCCGCATTGGCAAACCCGATGCCGGTCACGCAGCCGCCGCGATGTTCAAGGCCATGCAGCCGCAGCAAGCGGCCTTGCGCACCATCATGGCCTGGGGCGATGCGGTCGAACCCGATTGCGTCGACATCGGCCAACAGATGGCGGTTGCGTTGACGCCAGCCAATCGCCAGCACCTGGCCCAGGCCGAGATCGATGCGGCCGTCACCGCCAACGACGTGTTCACGATCTGCTGGACCTCGGGCACCGAAGCGCGGCCCAAGGGCGTGCCGCGCAGCCACAACGAGTGGCTGGTGGTCGCGCCGTCCATCATCGAGGCGGGACAGATTCGAGAACATGCCCGGCTGCTCAACCCTTTTCCGCTCGTCAACATGGCCGGCATATCGACCGCCATCGCGGCCTGGCTGGTCTTGGGGGGCACGGTGGTGCAGCACCACCCGTTCGCGCTGCCGGTGTTCCTGCAGCAGTTGCGCGAGGAAAAAATCGACTACACGGTGGCGCCACCCGCCGTGCTCAACATGCTGCTGCAAAACACGGCACTGCTCGAAGGCATCGACTTCGAACGGCTGTCGCGCATCGGATCGGGCTCGGCACCGCTGAGCGAATGGATGGTGCGCGGCTTCGCCGAGAAGTATGGTGTGCAGATCATCAACTATTTCGGCTCCAACGAAGGTGCGGCGCTGGCGGGCAACGAAATCGACCTGCCCGACCCGGGACAGCGCGCCGCGTATTTTCCGCGCGCCGGCGTCACGGGTTTCGACTGGTCGGTATCGACCACGCGCAAGATCCGCACCCGCCTGGTCGACCTGGAGAGCGGCCACGACATCGAACAGGCCGGCCAGGTCGGCGAGCTGCGCTTCGCCGGGCCGACCATCTTCAGCGGCTACTACAAGGCGCCCGAACTCAGTGCGCGTGCCTTCGATGAAAAGGGCTACTACAAGACCGGTGACCTGTTCGAAATCGCCGGCGACCGGCTGCAGTTTTACCGCTATGCCGGCCGCTCCAAGGACCTGGTGATACGTGGTGGCATGAACATCTCGCCTGAGGAGATCGAAGACCTGTTGCAGGCCTGCCCTGGCGTGCGCGAAGTGGCCGTGGTCGGCGTGCCCGACGACATCCTGGGCGAGAAGGTCTGCGCCTGCGTTGTCGTCCATGACGGTCGGACGCTGGCGCTGGACGCGCTCGTGCGCTACCTGCGTGTGGACAAACACGTGGCGGCCTACAAGCTGCCCGAATACCTGATGCCTTTGCCAGCCATGCCACGCAATCCCGTTGGCAAGATCCTGAAAACCGAACTGCGTGCCCAGGCCAAGGCCTTGTTCACCGCCCCCGAGAAAGCGCCCACATGAAGCCCGTATTGCTGTTGATTCCCGGCATGTTCAACACCGCCGCCATCTGGGACGCGGTGCGCAGCCATTTTGGCGCAGACGTCGATGTACGCGTCGCCGATGTCCTGACCCAGTCGCGCATCGCCGACATGGCCGAAGACGCCTGGGCCCTGGTTGCCGCGCTGCCGCCGGCCACGCCGCTGGTCGTGGCGGGGTATTCCATGGGTGGCTACGTCGCGATCGAACTGCTGGCGCACCATCGCAGCCGTGTGCAAGCCGTGGCTTTCATCGACACCTCGGCCCGAATCGAGACCACGGAATCGATGCAGATCCGCGAAAAAACCATCGCGGCGCTGGAACGCAATTTCGAGCGCGCCGTCGCCGCGGTAATCCCGTTCAGCCTGCATCCCGATCACCACGCACGCGCCGACCTGGTCGAGGGCATGCGCAGCATGATGCATGAGGTCGGCGCGCAGACCGCGATCCGCCAGACAAGGGCCATCATGGTCCGCACCGAGCACCGCGCGATGCTGGCGCAACTGGCCATGCCCGCGCTGGTGGTATGTGGCAGCCAGGACAAAGTGACACCACCGGAGCTGTCGCACGATCTCGCCGCGCTGGTGCCCGGTGCACGGCTGCAACTGCTGGAACAGGCCGGCCACCAGACCCCGCTCGAGCAACCCGCTGCGCTGGCCGAGGCCCTGCTGCAGTTGATCGCGTGCGCATCCGTTTTGCAACAAGCCAAGGAGACACGATGATGATCAAGATGAACCGCCGCACTGTGCTGGGCAGCCTGGCTGCAGCCGCCACCACGCTGGCGCTGCCGACGGCCCGGGCACAGGCATTTCCGGACAAGCCAGTGCGCGTCGTCGTGCCGTTTGCCGCCGGCAATACGCTGGACACCGCGCTGCGCCAGGTGGCCGAGGTGTTCAAGGCCAATACCGGGCAGCCGATCATCGTCGACGCCAAACCGGGCGGCTCGGGCATCATCGCGGCGCAGACCGTGATGCAGGCGCCGCCCGACGGCTACACGCTGTTGCTGTGCAACACCAGCATGTTCACGATCAACCCGCACACCTTTGCCAGCCTGCCCTACGACCCGGACAAGCACTTCAAGCCGGTCTCCAACTTCCTGGGTGCGGCCATGGTGATGGCGGTCAACGACAGCGTGCCGGCCAAAAACGTGGCCGAGTTCGTGGCCTGGACCAAGGCCAACCCGGGCAAGGTGTCGTTCGCATCGTTCACTGCCGGCAACTCCTCGCATTTCGCCGGCGTGATCCTGAACCAGCGCGCCGGCATCGACATGCTGCATGTACCGTTCAACGGCACGCCGCCGGCCGTCACGGCCCTGCTCTCTGGCACGGTGCATGCGGCCTTCGTGCCGATGATGGCGGTCAAGCAGCATGTCGAATCAGGCAAGCTCAAGGTGCTGGCCATCACCACGCCGACCCGCTCGCCGCACATGCCCAACCTGGCGACCTTCCGCGAGCAGGGTTACCCGGACCTGGACATCTTCATCTGGGCTGGCCTGGCCGCGCCGGCCGGCACGCCGGACGCGGTGATCGCACGGCTCAATACCGAGTTCGGCAAGGCGCTGCGCAGCAGCGAGATCAAGGACAAATGGAACCCGGTCGGCTTCGAGCCGCTGGCAACCACGCCGCAGGAGTTCCAGACCTTCTACCAGGCCGAGTCCAAGCGCTGGGCCGAAGCGGTGAAGATCTCCGGCTTCAAGGCGACGCAGTGATGGGCCTGTTATTCGTCACGGCTGCAAGCCGGTTGCGGCCCGGGGCTACAAGGACACGAAGCGCTTGCGCGTCCCGGCCAGCCGCGCGGCTTGCAAGGCGCAGGCTGGTCCAGTGAATATGTCGCCCAGCAACCCAATTGCCGCGCGGCTGCCGGTGTTTGCTGCGCCGATGTTCCTGATCTCCGGGCCCGAGCTGGTGCTGGCTGCCTGCCGGGCCGGCATCATCGGCGCCTTCCCGACGCCCAATGCGCGGCCGATCAGCGCACTCGACGCCTGGATGCGCCAGATCACCGAAGGTCTGGCCCGGGCGCGTGACGAGCCCGGCGCGGGCACCATCGGGCCCTGGTGTGCCAACCTGGTGACCCATTCGTCCAACACCCGATTGCCGCAAGACCTGGAACTGGTTGCCCGCTACAAGCCGCCGGTCGTCGTGACCGCGCTGGGCAGCCCGAAACCGGCGATCCAGGTCGTGCAGGCGTATGGCGGCAAGGTGTTTGCCGATGTCACCAGCATCGCGCTGGCGCGCAAGGCGGTCGCCGCCGGTGCCGACGGCCTGGCCTGCGTGTCCAGCGGCGCCGGCGGGCATACCGGCTCGATCTCGCCTTTCGCCTTCGTCAGCGCGGTGCGCGAGTTCTTCGACGGCCTGATCGTCGTGGGCGGCGGCATCAGCGATGGCTGGGGCGTGGCGGGTGCCATCGCCAGCGGCGCCGACTTCGTCTACATGGGAACGCGCTTCATTCCGACGCGCGAGAGCATGGCACCCGACGCCTACAAGCAGATGCTGGTCGACTGCACGGTCGAGGACATTGTCGTCAGCGCCGGCATCACCGGCACGCCCGCGAGCTGGCTCAAGCCGTCGCTGCGCGCAAGCGGCCTGGACCCGGACAACCTGCCCGTGGCGCCGCCACGCAACTACGACAGCAACCAGTCGATCACCGCGAAGAAGTGGAAAGACGTCTGGGCCGCCGGCCAGGGCGTGGGCGCGATCAAGCAGGTGGAGTCGGTGGCCGATGTGGTCGACCGGCTGGAGGTCGAATACAACAGCGCCTGCCAGCGGCTTGCAGGCCTGGCCCGCAGAAGCACAGTCGGCGCGCCTGCAGCGTCGCTCGTGGATTGACACCCAACCGAACAGGAACAGCCATGACAACTCCCACCTACATCCTCGGCGGCTACCAGACCGACTTCGCCAAGGCCTGGTCACGCGACGGCCAGGACATCTCCGACATGACACGCGAAGCCACGCTGGGCGCGCTTGCCGCAAGCCAGGTCGACGCGGCGCAGATCCAGAGCATCCATGTCGGCAATGCCTTCGGCGAACTGCAGCGCCAGCAGGCCCATCTGGGCGCGATGGTCGCGCAGGTGGTGCCGGAACTATGGGGCGTGCCGGCGATGCGCCACGAAGGTGCCTGCGCGTCGTCGTCGCTGGCCATACTCACGGCGATGGCCGAGATCGAGGCCGGACGCTACGACTGTGTGCTGGTGCTGGGTGTGGAAGAGTTCAAGAACCTGCCGGGCGACCAGGCGTCTGCCAACCAGAATGCGGCGGCATGGCAAGGCCACGAAGACATTGATTGCACCTTCATGTGGCCGGCGGCTTTCGGCCTGCTCGCGGGCGAATACGCCAAGCGCTACGGGCTGGACCGCAAGTACCTCAACCGCATCGCCGAACTCAACTACGGCAACGCCAAGCGCAATCCCTTGGCGCAAACCCGCAAATGGGATTTCAACGCACTGAGCTTCACCGACGACGACCAGGCCAATCCAATCATCGAGCCGGGCTCGCGGCGCCAGGACTGCGGCCAGATCACCGATGGTGCCTGCGCCGTGGTGCTGGCGTCGGCCGAATTTGCGCGCACGCATGCGCAGCGCACCGGCACAGCGCTGGACAAACTGCCGCGCATCGCCGGCTGGGGCCATCGCAATGCCGGCCTGCGCCTGAAGGACAAGTTCGAACGCAGCGCCGGGCAGGCCTATGTGTTCCCGCATGTGCGCCAGACCATCGAGGACGCCTGGCGCCGCGCCGGTGTCGGCGGCATCGAGGCGATGCACGGCGTCGAGACCCACGACTGCTTCAGTACCACCGAGTACATGGCGATCGACCATCTCGGACTCACGCCCCCAGGCCAGAGCTGGCAGGCGATCGAGGACGGACGCATCGAGCGCGGCGGCAGCTGCCCGATCAACATGAGCGGCGGCCTGATCGGCTGTGGCCATCCGGTGGGTGCCACCGGCGCGCGCATGCTGCTGGACGCAGCGCGCCAGGTCAGCGGGCAAGCTGGCGCGACCCAGATCGAGGGCGCGCGGCGCATGCAGACACTCAACATCGGCGGCTCCTGCGCCACCGTGGCCAGCTTCGTCGTGGCGCGCGACGCCTGAGGCTCGCGTTCTAGCATGTCGCGATCCGCCGCGCTGTCGTACGCACCCGATCTGGACCTGACGCGTGACGCGTTGGCCAGCAGTACCCTGAACCACGGCCTGATGGTGCTGGGCGAGCGCTGGACCATGGCGGTGATGATGGGTGCGTTCACCGGCGTGAACCGTTTCGACGACTGGCAGACCCGGCTCGGCATCCCGCGCCCCACGCTGGCCAATCGCCTCAAGGCACTGGTCGCGCTGGGCCTGATGCGCCAGCGCCCCTACCAGGAACGGCCACGCCGCATGGGCTACCACCTGACGGCGGCCGGCACCAAGCTCTATCCCCATGTGCTGATGGTCTGGCTGTGGGAGCGGCGCTGGGGCAGTCGCCGCTCGCAGCTGCCCGACAGCCTGTTCCACCGCAGTTGCCACCATGCATTCAT
This sequence comes from Burkholderiaceae bacterium, assembly GCA_037968655.1. Classification (GTDB taxonomy): domain Bacteria; phylum Pseudomonadota; class Gammaproteobacteria; order Burkholderiales; family Burkholderiaceae_C; genus CAISIP01. The sequence goes on along the minus strand of JBBKVW010000061.1, from coordinate 1,121 downwards.
GCCGACCCTGACCTGCGCAGCCTGCGGCGACAAGGTCGGCGTCAATGACCTGCAGCTCACGCTCGAACCCAACCTGCAGTTGCTGGCACAGGCCGGCAAATCCGGGCGCGCCGCGCGCCTTGCAAGCAGCGGCAGCGCCAGCATGAGCCTGGGCCTGCGCGTCGACCGCTGGTCGTTGATGATCGTGACCGCGGTGGTGCTCGGCTGCCATTATTTCGACCAATTGCTGCATGTGCTGGGTATCGCCAGCAGCGTGCTGGCGCGGCGCCTGGGCGGCATGGTCGAGGCCGGCCTGCTGCTGGCCCAGCCCGACACCCATGATGCGCGGCGCACCGTCTACCGCCTCACGCCATCGAGCCGCGACCTGTTCGGCTACCTGGTGTGCTTTTCCAACTGGGCCGCGCGCGAATACCTGCACCAGCCCAGTTCCATCCGGCCAGTACACAAGGCCTGCGGCCAGCCCTTCACGCCACGGGTCGCCTGCAATGCCTGCGGCGACGCCGTCGAACCGTGGAACGTGGCGTTTCACCAGGCCGGCGCGGCCCCCCTTGCCCCCGGAACACCACCATGAACGTCCAACACATCCGCACACTGCACAGCGACATCGACGCTGGCGATCACCCCTATCTGCAAGGCGCCTGGACGCCCCTGCTGGAAGAAGTCGACGCGACCGATCTGCAGGTCCTGTCGGGCACGATCCCAACCGATATCGACGGCGTCTACCTGCGCAATACCCAGAACCCGGTCTACCGCTCGATCGGGCGCTACCACCCCTTCGATGGCGACGGCATGATCCACCAGCTGGCGCTGCAAGGCGGCAAGGCCAGCTACCGCAACCGCTTCGTGCAGACCAAGGGCCTGATGGCCGAAATCGAAGCCGACCGGCGCCTGTGGGCCGGCCTGATGGAAGACCCCCGGCTGTCGACGCGCCCGGGCTGGGGCGCGCATGGGTCGATCAAGGATGCATCGAGTACCGATGTCGTCGTGCACGCCGGCAAGGCGCTGACCTCCTACTACCAGTGCGGCGAGGGTTACCGAATGGACCCGCTGACACTGGAGCAGCAGGGCATTCCCCCATGGTCGCCGCTGGACGGCATCTCGGCCCACATGAAGGTGGACGA